>NZ_JARVSY010000012.1:0-250358 GCF_030208925.1 Rhodococcus sp. MEB032 | reverse complement strand
CGGCGTCGGCTCAGACGGTGACCGTGTCTGATCCGGCTCCGGTGGATGTGCAGACCACGACGTCACTCTCGGTCCCGGCTACGGCGGTCACGGGTACTGCGGTTGATCTGACCGCTGCCGTTGCTCCGAACAATGCTGTCGGTACGGTGCAGTTCAAGTCGAACGGCACTGCAATCGGTTCCCCGGTGACGGTGGCTGCTGGTGTTGCGACTCTGTCGCACGCGTTCGATGTTGCTGGTGCGCAGAGTGTTACGGCTGACTTCACCGCTGGTGCAGGGTTCGTGAGTTCGTCGGCGTCGGCTCAGACGGTGACGGTCTCTGATCCGACTCCGGTGGATGTCGAGACCACGACGTCACTCTCGGTTCCCCCGACGGCGGTTACGGGTGCGGCTGTTGATCTGAGCGCGACGGTTGCTCCGAACAATGCTGTTGGCACTGTGCAGTTCAAGTCGAACGGCACGGCGATCGGTTCCCCGGTGATGGTGGCTGCTGGTGTTGCGACTCTGTCGCATGCGTTCGATGTTGTTGGCGCTCAGAGTGTTACGGCTGATTTCACCGCTGGTGCTGGGTTTGTCAGCTCGTCGGCGCCTGCTCAGACGGTGACGGTCTCTGATCCGGCTCCAGTGGATGTCGAGACCACGACGTCACTCTCGGTTCCCCCGACGGCGGTTACGGGTGCGGCTGTTGATCTGAGCGCGACGGTTGCTCCGAACAATGCTGTTGGCACTGTGCAGTTCAAGTCGAACGGCACGGCGATCGGTTCCCCGGTGACGGTGTCCGGTGGGGCCGCGACGCTCTCGCATTCCTTCGATGCTGCTGGCGCTCAGAGTGTTACCGCTGACTTCACCGCCGGTGCAGGCTTCGTCAGCTCCTCGGCGTCGGCTCAGACGGTGACCGTGTCGGATCCGGCTCCAGTGGATGTCGAGACCACGACGTCACTCTCGGTTCCGGCTACGGCGATCACGGGTACGGCGGTTGATCTGACGGCGACGGTTGCTCCGAGCAATGCTGTTGGCACTGTGCAGTTCAAGTCGAACGGCACAGCGATCGGCACTCCGGTGGCAGTCTCCGCGGGTGTTGCGACTCTGTCGCACGCGTTCGATGCTGCTGGCGCTCAGAGTGTTACCGCTGCCTTCACTGCCGGTGCAGGGTTTGTGAGTTCCTCGGCGTCGGCTCAGACGGTGACCGTGTCGGATCCGGCTCCAGTGGATGTCGAGACCACGACGTCACTCTCGGTTCCGGCTACGGCCATCACGGGTACGGCGGTTGATCTGAGCGCGACGGTTGCTCCGAACAACGCTGTGGGTTCGGTGCAGTTCAAGTCGAATGGCACTGCGATCGGTTCACCGGTGACGGTGTCCGGTGGGACCGCGACGCTTACGCATTCCTTCGATGCCGCTGGCGCGCAGAGCATTACCGCGGATTTCACCGCGGGTGCCGGATTCAAGAACTCGGTTGCGAGTGCGAAGTCAGTTCAGGTCAGTGTTGCCGACCAGGAATCCGTCGTCGAACTGAATATTCCGACCGACGCCAAAACTGGTGTGGCGACCGACTTGTGGGCGACCGTCCGAACGTCGTCGGATGATGCTGTCGGCGTCGGAACCGTGCAGTTCTACGACGGTGGGGTCGCGATCGGCGGTCCTGAAGCGGTTACGGCCGGCGCTGCCGGCCTGACGCATTCGTTTACCTCTGCGGGTGCGCACAGCATCACTGCGGTCTATTCGGGAGGGGCCGGTGTAGTCGGATCCTCGGCCCAGGCGCGGACGGTGAATGTAACGGACCCTGCGCCTTCGGATGTCACCACGGAGACTGTGGTGACGGTGCCTGGTGATGCCGTGGTGAACAAGTCGGTGACCCTGTCGGCGACTGTCAGTTCGGTGCAGAACGGTGGAACGATGCAGTTCATGGATGGGGATACTCCGATCGGTGACGCTGTTGCAGTGGTCAACGGGATCGCGGCGCTGAACCACACCTTCACCACAACCGGCACGCATTCGATTTCGGCAATCTACAGCGGGGCAACCGGATTCACAGGATCCACCTCGACGGCCCACGCAATTCAGATCAAGGCTGCAACCGGCGGTGGCACGGGCAGCCTCGGTTCAGGAAGCGCTGGCTCGAGCGATTTCCTTCCGTTCGGTTCCTGACCGGAACAGTTCAGGTCGCGGCCCCGAGGCAATATCCCTCGGGGCCGATCGACAGGGTGAACTGCATCGAGCGCGAGTTACCGGTTCCGTCGCTGACGGGCAGGGTGACACGGACGTAGTCGCCGCGAACCGGAGTGACTGTTGCAGCGTCGGCGTCGAAAGACTTGATACCGGCCAGCTGATTCGGATCGAGCTTGAGAGGCGGCTGGCCGGTTGCGCCGGTGCCGTCCGGATCCCACGGGCTGTTGCCGGGGCAGATCAGTGGATAGAACGTCTCGACGTCGCGGGTATTGACCGGCCGTCCCGTGGCGCGTGAGAGAAACCTGACGACGGCGTGGGAAGCGTCGGCCGCGGTGTAGAAGTTTGATTGCCCCGCAGGGAAGACGAACGGGCACGCATAGCCGGAAGCGATCTCCGAGCGCTTGGCGGCGACGGAGAGTCCGCCTCCATTCCAGGTGACCGCGTACTGGCCGTCGACGCCTGGTGCGGCGATGGCCGTCAAGATGGCGGGAACATCCGAGTATCGGTCGGCGATCGTTGTGGGCGGCATCGTCCAGCATGCGTTCGTGAGCGCGTCCACGTCCAAGGACACCAGGTCCGTTGCCCAAGCTGCCAAGGCCGGCGCAGCAGCCGGATTGCCGGGCACGTCACCAACCGGAGGTGGCGCGACCGGCGCAGCGGGCGCAATTGTCGTCGTGGGTGCGAGAGTGGTTGTCGTCGTGGTTTCCGTCGTCGGCGGAGACGGTTCGTCCGTCAGGATTCCCGTCCGTCCGTCGTCCTCACATGCGGTTATCGCCAACGTCATGGCGAGTGCGACTGCCCCCACTGCCGCTCGTCCTGCCGACTTCATTCGTTCGTACGCCCCTTTTGCGACATTCTGACCAACATCCACCCCAGAACTGCTGCGGGTCAGATCACGGATTCCCGTCTACGCTAGCGAACTGTGGATCCCGTTTACAGAACAGTCATCGGCATCGCCCGTACCGTCTTCGCTTTCGAGGGCCTGAAGTTCTCCGTCAAGGGAGAGCAGAACATCCCGGCGTCCGGTGGCGCCGTGATCGCGATCAACCACACCGGGTACATGGACTTCACGTATGCGGGACTGCCGGCACGGACCCCGAAGCGCTACATCCGGTTCATGGCCAAGAAAGAGGTCTTCGACAACAAGATCTCCGGACCGATCATGCGGGCCCTCAAGCACATCCCGGTCGACCGCGGCGCGGGCGCCGACTCCTACAAGGCGGCCGTAGATTTCCTGAAGCGCGGCGAATTGGTGGGCGTGTACCCCGAAGCCACGATCAGTCGGAGCTTCGAGATCAAGGAATTCAAGTCCGGCGCCGCTCGGATGGCGATCGAGGCGGGCGTCCCGATCGTTCCCGTCGTCATCTGGGGCGCTCAGCGCGTGTGGACGAAGGGTTATCCGAAGCGTTTGGGCCGCACCAACACTCCCATCTCCATTGCCGTCGGCGAGCCGATTGCACCTTTCGAGCCGGCGAGTGAGCTGACGGCGAAGCTGAGGTCGACGATGCAGGAGTTGCTGCTCGATCTGCAGAAGAACTACGACCATCCCGCCGGCGAGTACTGGGTGCCGGCCCGCCTCGGTGGCAGCGCGCCGACGCTCGAGCAGGCCGACAAGATGGATGCCGATGAGGCCGAGGCGAAAGCCAAGGCTCGCGAGGCGCGGAAGTCCGAAGGCTGACCGATGTCCTTCGAACCCGTTTACACCGCTGTCGAGGTAGTCGCGCGTGGTCTGAGCGGTTTCCAGGGTGTGAAGGTCACCCGCACCGGGACTGAGAACGTCCCGGTGTCCGGCGGTGCCGTCATCGCGATCAACCACACGAGTTACCTCGATTTCATACCGGCGGCCCTGGCGGTCGGCACCGCGAAACGCAAGCTCAGAGTGATGGCCAAGGCTGAGCTGGCGGACAACAAGGTCCTCGGCTTCCTCATGCGTGGATGCGGCGTCATCGAAGTGGACCGCTCCGCCGGAGCGCAGGCGTACCGAGCCGGAGTCGACGCCCTCAAGCGTGGCGAATTGGTGGGCGTCTACCCGGAAGCGACGATCAGCCGGAGCTTCGAGATCAAGGAAATGAAATCCGGAGCAGCTCGGATGGCCATCGACGCCGGCGTGCCGATAATTCCGCTGATCGTCTGGGGCGCCCAGCGGATCGTCACCAAGGGCGGACCGAAAAATCTGGGCCGCAATCATTTCCCGATCTCGGTGGAGGTGGGTGCACCGATCGATCCGGTCGAGCCCGCCGAAGCGCTGAGCGAGATCCTGCGCATCGAGATGGATGCGATCCTGCGCCACGTTCAGGACGGGTTCGTGCACGAGCCCGGGGCGTACTGGGTGCCTCGTCGACTCGGCGGTGGCGCACCGACGCCGGAGGAAGCTGCGGCCATGGACGCACAGGAACGCGCGAAGCGGGCGCGCTGAGCGAGACCGTCGTACCGGGCAGGCACAATGGCGGTGTGAGCCCAGACCGTCGTATCAGCCCTGACCGCCCAACCTTGGTTGCGACCGATGTCGACGGCACCCTCATCGATCACGACGAGTTGGTCAGTGCCCGCACCCGCGCCGCCGTGCATGCCGTCGTCGAATCCGGCACGCCGTTCCTGCTGGCAACCGGGCGTCCTCCGCGATGGATTTCGCCCGTCGTCGAGGGCTTGGGATACGCGCCACTCGCCGTCTGCGCAAACGGTGCCGTTGTCTACGACAGCTACGCCGACCGCGTCCTCAGCGCCGCGACCTTGTCGGTCGACGCACTCACCGAACTCTCCGAGCTGGCACTGGTTGCACTCCCGGGCGCAGGTTTGGCCGCGGAACGAGTAGGGGAGAGCGCACATGACGCCGCCACCCCACAATTCGTCAGCTCACCGGACTACGAACATGCCTGGCTCAACCCGGACAACACCGAGATGTCCGAGGACGAAGTGCTTGCGGCGCCGGCCGTCAAACTCCTGATTCGCCGTCCAGGCATGACCAGCACGGCGATGTACGACACGCTCGCTCCGCACGTCGGTGCGCTCGCCGACATGACGTACTCCACCGAGAACGGACTGATCGAACTCTCGGCGCCGGGCATCACGAAGGCGTCGGGCCTGGTTGCTGCCGCGGAGAGGTTCGGCTTCGACCTGTCGGGTCTGGTGGCCTTCGGAGACATGCCCAACGACATCCCGATGCTGGGGATGGCACGCCTCGGCGTTGCCATGGGCAACGCTCACCCCGAAGCCAAAGCCGCAGCCGACGAGGTCACCGACACCAATTCGGCACACGGGGTCGCAAAAGTCCTCGAGCGCTGGTGGTCGTAGAACCCACCAGCGCCCGAGGACGTGTACTGCTCGAGTGTCAGCCGACAGGCGCGCTGTTGGCCATTTCCTGGGCAAAGGTCTCGTTGTAGGTCTTGAGGACCTTCGTGACCATGCCGGTGATCTGGTTGAAGATCAGCGAACCGTTCTCGAAGTCACTGCGCAGGCCGTCCGGGATCGAGTACTCGTCCGAGATCGGCAATCCCAGTTCACCCGCGTCGGAACCGAAACTCTGCCACGACTTGAAGATCTCGCCGAGCACGGTGAACACTCCGCCGTTCGGCGAGGTGTAGACAGCGCCGTTCTGGAACAGCGCACCCTGGTTGCCGAGCTTCGCCTGCAGAATTCCGGACAGTGCCTGGCCGAGGCGTCCGATCTCGCCACCTTCGGCGATCCACTTCTGCGCGAGCGGTGAATTGTCGGTGATCTGCAGAATCTGGGTGACCAGATCCGGGATCGACGAACCGGTGCCACCGGTGACCGTGTCGACCGGAGTGGTCGGCTTGGGCGCAGGCGTCGACGGATTGGAAGGGTTCGAGGGGTTCAACGTTCCCCCGATGTTCGCGGCCGCGATGTTCCGGATGTCGTTCATGTGTGCGTATGCGGCATCACCCGGGCACGCGGTGTTTCCGACGTCGCGGTGGGCGAAGATGATCGGCAGATCGACTGCTGCGCCCTGCGGGTACGGCGTGAACTCGGTGCCCTCGGAGTACATCGTCGTTCGGCCCTTGGGATCGAGTCCGGCCATGCCGAGCTTCCAACCGAGGAACTTGCCGACGGCGTTGAGCGTCGCCTGCGAAGGCTCGACGGTGGAGTAGTCGCCCATCATCGCGATACCGGTGGTGTTCTCGTTGAATCCACCCGCGTGTGCACCCTGAACTGCCTTGTCGAGTCCGCCTGCGCGGCCTTCGAAGGTCTGACCGTACTTGTCGACGAGGACGTTGTATCCGACGTCGCACCAGCCGAGCGTCTGTGCGTGGTAGGCATAGATCGAGCGGACGATGCCGGCCGATTCGGCCTTCGTGTAGTTGTTGCTACCTGCGGTGTGGTGAACGGTCGCGCCACCGATGAAGTCGTCGTAGGTGGGGGAGTCGCAGCGAAGTGACTCGTCTGCTCCCCACTGAGCACGGGTGATGACGGACGGTCCGCTGCCGCCGAGCGGCGCTGCGACGGCCTGCAGATTGCTGTCTGCCTCGCTGGCACCCGGGTCGATCAACACGGCGGTGACGGCATCTGCTGCCGTCGTCACCTGGCGAAGCGGCTTGGACACCGAAGCGGGTGTGTACCCGAGTTCGCCGGTGGCTGCGGGTGCTTCAGCGGGGGCAGCTTCCGGAGCGGGCGCGGGGGCAGCTTCCGGAGTCGGGGCCGGCACAACCTCGGCTGCGGGAGCAGCGGCACCCTGCGGCGTGAGGATCTGGATGGACTTGGTGGCGCCGACGAAGACCGGTTCGGTGGCGGTACCGGAGTTGGTGGCCTGATCCGAGCTGGCGGAGTCGATGGCGTCAGGGGTGAACCACGGGCCCCAGGTGCCGTCTTCGGCCAGGGCGCGGACCTTGGACTGCGCCGAGGCGATGGTGTCCGAGGTCAACGCGACCATGCTGAACGGAGTGTCGCGGGTGACTTCCTTGACCACGGCACCTGGCTCTTCCTCGGAAGGAACCGGAGCGGTTTCGGTCGGGGCGCCGGGAGCAGCGGGTGCCGGGAACAGCTCGGTCGGCAGCGTGATCCCGGGAGGTAGCGGGATTTCGGTCGGGAGCTTGAGGTTTCTCAGATCACCGAGGTTGATGTCGGGGAGATCGAGACCGGTCAGCTCCTTGACCGGAATGATGATGTCGGGCACCGACGCGAGGAGCACCTCTGCGATCTGGGTCGGCACTGCTACTGACGTCGTCTCGTTCGCGGAACGTACATCGGACGTAGTGCTCGTGAAGCCGTAGACCGCAAAAGGACTTGCGACAGCCACTGCGGCTACAGCCCCGAGTACGAGCGAGGGCTTCGGTCGACGGTGTGGCAAGGGATTACTCCTCGGTTGTAGTTACTTGCGAGCGAACTTCAGGGCCGATGACGGCCGTGAACGGAATCCTTCAAAACCGGATCCGAGCAGGTCGGATGCCATGTTCTGGGGTTGAACTCCAGTTTTCGGACGCGTACGTCTGCAACTCGTGATGCTGATGTGACTCGTGTGACTGGTGTTGCTAACTCCAAACACTCTTGCCACACTAGTCACAAAAGTCCATAACGCTCAACCTTAGGGTGAGACTTTAGTTAAATCGTTGTGGACTGGCCTGCGCGCGAAGTACCGACTTCGCGGACTCGTGAGGCCGGTAGCGATGAGGAGAGCATTGATGGCGAGAAGCGGAAGAAGCGGAACTGCAGGTAAGAAGCCTGTGTCCGGTCGCGCAGGTCGCTTTCTGGTGGGCGGACCCGGGAGGCGAACCTCGCTGATGCGGATCTCGGTCCTCGGTCTCGTTCCGGCTCTTGCGCTCGGCGTCGCGATCGGAGGTTTCACGCAAATCCGCGCTGACGAGCCGTCGATCCTGCACGCCGTCGCTGCCGACACGCAATTCACGCTCTCCGGGCACGGCAACGGACATGGCCGTGGAATGGGCCAGTGGGGCGCTTACGGCTACGCCAAGAACGACGGCTGGTCCGGCGAGCGAATCCTCAGTCACTACTACGGCGGAACCGTCCTGGACTCGATGCCGCCCGCCCAGATGAGTGTGCGGCTCACGGCCCAGGACAACTCGACGCTCGACGTCTACTCCGACGCCGGCCTCGTGGTCAACGGTCAGCGCACCGCGCCCGGCGAGGCTGCCCATCTCACTGCACTGCCCGGTGGCGGTGCGCAGGTAGTGGTCACCAGCGGGTGTGGTGGCGGGGTTGTCTGGGAAGCGGTCACCGAGCATCCGTGGGTGGACCCGGTGGACCTCGGTCCTGATCGACCCGCCGACCAGTTCCTGAAGCTGTGCAACAACGACGCGCCCTATCGCGGTGCCCTCGGCGTAGTGCTCGACAACGGCTCGGCTCGGACAGTCAATCTCCTCGACATGGAGGACTACCTGCTCGGCGTGGTGCCGGTCGAAGCGAAGGCCGAATGGGCCGATTCCGGTGGGGCCGAAGCGCTACGGGCGCAAGCCGTGGCAGCACGCTCGTACGCTGCGACCGAGCATCGCAGCTCGTACGCCGACACCTGCGACACTCAGGACTGCCAGGTCTACGGCGGAGCGGGCAAGGAAGATCCCCGCACCACCGAAGCCGTCCGGTCCACCGCCGGCGCCGTTCTGTCGCGTGACGGCAAGATCGTTGCCACCGAATTCTCCTCGTCCACAGGAGGTTACAGCTCCGGCGGTGAATTCCCGGCCGTCGAGGATCTCGGTGACGCCCTTTCTCCGAATCATGACTGGACAGTGAATCTGACCGCAGGGCAGATTGCGGACGCCTTCGATGTGGGTGAGCTGCAATCGCTCAAGATTCTCTCGCGCAACGGATTCGGTACCGACGGCGGGCGAGTGACGGCAGTCGAGGTAGTCGGAACAGATGCAACTGTTGGCGCCACCGGAATTCAGTTCCGCCAGAAACTCGGCCTGAAATCCGACTGGTTCACCATCGGTGACGGTGCGGGTGTGGTAGTGGCACCGGATTCGGAATCGACAGTGCCGGAATCCAATTCGCCATCCGACGATCCATCGGGTACGGTTACGGAGACGCAGATCGAGAAGAAGTATCGGGAGCTCGGCGGTGAAAGCGGCTCTCTCGGTGCTCCTGCCGGCCCGGAGATGCAGTTGCCCTCCGAAGCAGGCACTTTCCGTGTCTACGAAAACGGAACCATCATCTGGACAAAGGTTTTGGGCGCGCAGGTAGTTGATGCCAACGTGCTCCGCGAGTGGATACCGACGGGCGGAAGCTAGGGGAAGGTCGGTCGGTAGCGACTCGCACGTATCGACTCTGAAGGGTCTCTGCCGTAACCCGGCGGAGGCCCTTCAGGTCGTTCAGGGTTCGTTGGTTGTCGGTCAGATGGTCGGGGCGTCGCCGAGCAGGCGGTACTCGAGCCACAACTCCGCACGTTCCGTGGGGGAGCCGAGGTCGAGCTGGAGAAGGCTCTCGATCCGAGCGAGTCTGCTGCGCAACGTATGCCGATGAATATTCAGCGCTGTGGCTGCGGCGTCGCCCACCCCGTTGTGTGCCAACCACATGGCCAAGGTCCGGTAGAGATCGCTACCGCCCTTCGCTTCCAGAAGCGGGCGCAAGTGTGCCGCCGCGAATGCCGTCGAGCGATCCTGGTTGAGAAATGCGGACAATCCGCTCTCCGAGAGTTCGGCGAACCGCATCGAAGGCAGGTTGCGGGCACCCGCCTCGGCTGCTGCTTGCGCGGCTTGGCGTCTGGCGCGCGAGAGATCGTCCCACCACAGCATGTCCGACACGCCGACGGTGACGTCGATTTCGTTGACACGGGCGAGGATTCGCCCGCTGTCGGTAGCCGAGACGACGGCAATCAGTGCACCGTCGGTGATGCCGAACGCCAGATCGCGGCTGAGACCATCGAGCAGTGAGACGGACACGCTCTCGAGCAGGCCACTCGGGCCCGCTACGTGGAAGACCTGGAAAGGCTCGACCGGAAATCCTCCCCACAGTTCCCCGGAGATGTTGCGGGCGAGCGCATTCTGTCCCTCGAACAGCTGATGCATCGCAACGGTACGAAGGTGGTTCATCGTCAGCTGTGCGTCTCGGGTTCGAGCCGTCATCAACGTGAGCAGAGACGCGGCTGCGATGACGATGCCCTGATTCAGTGAACCGACGGCGCCGGGGCAGCCGGCGACGAGGTACCCCATCAGCTTTCCCCTCGACGTCAGCAGAGGATGGGAGATGACATCCTCGTTCTCACTCGTGAGGAAACTGACTTCCATCGGGCGGGCGTCGCGCTCGGGGGCAGTTCGCTCGATTCCTGCGGCCGCGGCGGTGTGTGAGATCTCGACGGTATGTCCGGCCGAGTCCAGCAGAGCCGCCCATCCGCCGATCAATTCCGCCACCCGTCGTACG
Organism: Rhodococcus sp. MEB032; assembly: GCF_030208925.1. NCBI lineage: Bacteria > Bacillati > Actinomycetota > Actinomycetes > Mycobacteriales > Nocardiaceae > Rhodococcus > Rhodococcus sp. MEB032. The sequence continues at coordinate 239,865 of NZ_JARVSY010000012.1, read as the reverse complement.
ACTGCCCGGGTGCCGTTGACCGTCACCGCAGCTTGAAGCAGTCGCCGCAGGCTCTGGTAATTGCTGCGCAGCGCTTTCATGTCGTCGTCGGATTGCGCCTTCGACACCGCTTTGGTCAGGGCGATGAAAGGTGTTCGCAATGGGACGTCGAGAAGGGGCACACTGAAACGGGTGGCCGCATCCACCAGAGTCTGTGGCGCCTGCTCGTATCCGAGGCCGGTTCCGAAACCGATTCCGGCAATTCCGGCCGCCACCAGGGTCCGTACGAATCGGGTCGTTTCCGCGGCCGTCGTCGGTAGTGACACCCCGGTGATGAGTAGTAGTTCACCGCCGTCGAGGAAGGGCGTCGGGTCGGGAAGTTCGGAGACATGTGCCCAGGTCAGGGTGCGATCGAGCTGGTCGTGCCCAGCCAGGACGCGAAGGCCGAACTGTTCGGTCGCACAAAGCTGGCGGAGCGTGATGGGCATGAGTCCAGTCTGACACCTCGAACTCGCCACTTTGTAGTGCCTGCGGTCACGTTTGTACAAAGTGGAGCCTGACGCGAGCTTGCCGAAGGTCCGACACTGGCGCTATCGAAAATGCGCTCCGGATAGAGCGCCACCGAGATCCACGTTCCGAACAGCCCACAAGGAGTACTGATGTCCAGTACAGACCAGCCGGCACTTCAGCACACGCTGAAGAAGCGGCATCTGTCGATGATTGCGATCGCAGGCGTCATCGGCGCCGGACTGTTCGTCGGCTCCGGTGTGGCGATCCAGGAGACGGGACCCGGTGTCCTGATTTCCTACGCGCTTGCCGGCGTCGTCGTCATCCTCGTGATGCGCATGCTCGGTGAGATGTCGGCAGCGTCGCCGGAAACCGGCTCGTTCTCCTCGTACGCCGACAAGGCCATCGGCCGCTGGGCGGGCTTCTCGATCGGCTGGCTGTACGCCTGGTTCTGGATCATCGTGCTCGGCATCGAGGCCACCGCCGGTGCCCTCATCATGAATCGCTGGGTTCCGGGGGTTCCCCAGTGGACCTGGGCATTGATTCTGATGATCGTGCTGACGCTGACCAACATCATCTCGGTCAAGTCGTTCGGCGAGTTCGAGTTCTGGTTCGCCTCCATCAAGGTCGTCGCCATCATCGCGTTCCTCGGCATGGGCATCGTGGCGATCTGCGGATGGATGCCCGGCGTCGAAGCACCCGGAATGACAAACCTGACCGGTCACGGCGGCTTCCTGCCGAACGGAACAGGAGCGATGCTCGCCGCAGTCCTCGTGGTCGTGTTCTCGTTCTTCGGCGCCGAAATCGCCACCATCGCCGCCGGTGAATCGGCCAACCCGCTCGAAGCTGTTCGCGCTGCCGTCAAGTCCGTCGTCTGGCGAATTCTCATCTTCTACATCGGCTCGATCGCGGTGGTCGTCACCCTGCTTCCCTGGGACAGCGCGTCGGTTGCACTCAGCCCGTACGTCGCCGTCATGGACTCCTACGGCATTCCGGCCGCGGGCAACATCATGGACGTCGTCGTCCTCACGTCGGTTCTGTCCTGCCTCAACTCGGGTCTCTACACCGCGAGCCGCATGATCTTCTCCCTCGCCGGCCGCGGCGACGCCCCCAAGTCGCTCTCACGTATCGAGAAGACCGGCGTCCCGATGCGCGCTGTCCTGGTCTCGACGATCGTCGGCTTCCTGACCGTCGGCATGAACTACCTCTCCCCGGACAAGGTCTTCCTGTTCCTGGTCAACTCCTCCGGTGCGATCGCGCTGTTCGTCTGGCTGGTCATCTCGGTGTCCCAGCTGCGCACCCGCCGCAAGCTCGAAGCTTCGGGCCAGGAGCTGGAACTCAAGATGTGGTTCTTCCCGTACCTGACCTACGCCACGATCGCCGCCATCATCGCGCTCTGCATCGGCATGCTCACACTGGACTCGACGCGCAGCCAGATGATCGTGTCCCTGGGACTTGCAGCGATCCTCGTGGGTATCGGGCTCTACCGCTACCGGAACCACAAAGACACCGACACCGACACCGACGCCGAGGTCGTGCCCGTCGCCGAGAGCGCTCCCACACCCTGACACCAACGTCCCCATCTGCGAGATACTTCGATGTCCTAGTATCGGCCACGGACAGAGAAATCGACGTGAGCACAGCAGATGGGGACAATCATGACCACACCCGAACCGATCGTCATCGTCGACGGGGCCAGGACCCCCGTCGGTAGCTTCGGCGGCGTCTTCAAGGACGTACCCGCACACGAGCTGGGCGCCGCAGCAGCCAAGGCCGCGCTGAGCCGCGCCGGCGTTGCGCCCGAAGACATCGACGAGGTCGTCATGGGCTGCATCGGCCAGGTCGGCCCGGACGCCTACAACGCACGCCGCGTCGGCATCGCCGCCGGACTGCCCGAGAACGTCCCCGCCTACACCGTCAACCGCCTCTGTGGCAGCGGTCTGCAGGCTGTGTGGTCTGCGGCGATGCAGATGCGATGGGGCGCAGCTGCCATCACGCTCGCCGGCGGTGACGAGAGCATGTCTCGCATGCCCTTCTACGACTTCGCCGCCCGCTCGGGCTACAAGCTCGGCGATCGCAGCCTCGTCGACGGCACCGTCGCGATGCTCACCGACCCGTTCAGCAAGGCTCACATGGGCCGCACTGCCGAAGCCGTCGCCCGTAAGTACGGCGTCAGTCGCGAGCAGCAGGACGAGTTCGCCGTCGAATCTCAGCGCCGTGCCGCTACCGACGCAGCGAAGGCGGCATTCGCCGAGGAAATCACTCCCGTCGAGACCGGTGGTCGGCGCTCCGTCACCGTCACCGAGGACGAGCATCCCAAGCCCGGAACCACCGTCGAAACCCTCGCCAAGCTGCGCCCCGCATTCGAAGAGGGCGGATCCGTCACCGCCGGTAACGCGTCGGGCATCAACGACGGCGCCGGCGCACTCGTCCTCGCGACGGGCACGGAGGCAGCCAAGCGCGGTCTCACCGGACTGGTCACGCTCGAAACCGTCACGACGGCAGCCATGGAGCCCGGCCTGATGGGCTACGCTCCCGTGCTCGCTCTCGAAAAGCTCTTTGCGCAAACAGGATTGAAGCCTTCCGACATCGGCACCGCCGAGGTCAACGAGGCGTTCGCTTCGCAGGCCATCGCCGTCATCCGTGACAGTGGCCTGGATCCGGAGAAGACCAACCCGTACGGCGGAGCGATCGCCCTCGGACACCCGGTCGGCGCCACCGGAGCCATCCTGACCCTGCGTGCCGCACGCGACATGGTCCGCCGCGACCTCGAATTCGGCATCGTCACGATGTGCATCGGCGGCGGTCAGGCACTCGCTGCCCTGCTGAAGCGGGTCTGATCATGGCGACCAAGCGCAAGCCGTCGTGGCACGACGACGAGATCACCGCAGTAGCCGAACTGGCCCGTGGTTTCTTCGATCGTGAACTGATCGCCAAGCGTGAGCAGTGGGACGCTCAGCATCGCGTCGACCGGTCCGTGTGGCTCGAAGCCGGCAAGCTCGGCCTGCTGTGCTGCTCGATTCCCGAGGAATACGGCGGGGGCGGTGGAACTTTCGCGCACGATCTCGCTGTCTTCGAGGCGCAGGGCTACTGCGGTGACTATGCGCTCGGTAACTCCGTGCACAGTGGCATCGTCGCCGACTACGTGCTCGAGTACGGAAGCGAAGAGCAGAAGAAGGCCTGGCTGCCAGGTATGGCGACGGGCGAAATCCTCGGCGCCATCGGAATGACCGAGCCAGGAACAGGTTCCGACCTCAAGGCAATCACCACGTCCGCGATCCGTGACGGTGACCACTACGTCGTGAACGGGTCGAAGACCTTCATCACCAATGGTGGCAGCGCAGACATGATCGTGCTTGCCGTCAAGACCGACCCCAAGGCGGGCGCCAAGGGTGTCTCGCTCCTGATCGTGGATCTTCGTGACTGCGAAGGCTTTGCGGTCGGCCGCGTGCTCGACAAGGTCGGTCAGCACGGCGCCGATACGTCGGAGCTGTCCTTCACCGACGTTCGCGTTCCCGTCTCGAACCTCCTCGGAGAGTCCGAGGGGCTCGGCTTCGGTCAGTTGATGGCGCAGCTGGTGCAGGAACGCCTCATCATCGGCGCGCAGGCCATCGGCACCATCGAGCGTGCAGTCGAGGAGACCGTCGCATACACCAAGGCGCGTCAAGCGTTCGGGCACAGCCTCTTCGAGTTCCAGAACACCGCCTTCGAGCTGGCCGAGTGCCAGACGATCGCACGCACCTGCCGTGTCTTCCTCGACAACTGCATCGAGGATCACCTCAACGGCGAGCTGGACGGCGCAGACGCCGCGATGGTCAAGTACTGGCTCACCGAGCAGCAATGCGCCGTCGTCGACCGGTGCGTGCAGCTCTACGGCGGATACGGCTACATGCGTGAATACCCGATCGCGCGCATGTACGAGGACTCCCGCGTCCAGAAGATCTACGCCGGCGCCAACGAAGTGATGAAGGGCATCATCGCGAAGAGTCTTTGATCACCGGCGTCGAAAACCATTGACACCGACCAGGCACCCACCGAGCATTTCGGTGGGTGCCTTTGTGTGTGCCCACAAGCGGTATCGAGCTGTTCGGAAGGCAAACACTGATGAGCTTCACCATCGACGTCGGGTCGGCACGCGTCACCCAACTGACAGAGCTGGCGCACTGGCCGTTTCCGCCGCGAGAGCTCTTTCCCCAGGCGAGTGAGGCCGAGATCAGTGAAGCGTCGGCGCGGCTGGCACCGGAGTTCTTCGACGAGGGTAGTGGTGACCTCGTGCTTGCCATCCACACCTACCTGGTGGAGATCGGCGGCAAGGCCGTCGTCGTCGACACCGGTAACGGCAACAGCAAGCACCGGCCGAACCTCTTGCCGCATCACATGTTCGGTACCGACTACCTCTCACGCTTCGCAGCCACCGGTGTGTCCGTCGACGACGTCGATCTGGTGGTCAGCACACATCTGCACCCTGACCACTGTGGCTGGAACACCGCCCTCGACGCCGAAACCTGGCGGCCTACCTTCCCCCGCGCGACCTACATTTTCGATCGCACCGAACTGGCCGCGCTCCAACAACTCGCCGCCGACGGTCCACACGAAGGAGTGGTCTCGGATCTTGCGCAGACCTTCGAGGACAGCGTCCGTCCCGTTCTGGACGGGGCGAAGTGGGAGGCGGTCGACGACGGCCACGTCCTGGTCGAGTCCGAAGGCACACGCGTCGTCGTTCGCAGCGCGCCCGGCCACACGCCGGGCCATATCGTGATCGAGATTCGCACTGCCGACGGCGGCGCCGTCATCTCCGGCGATGTGATCCACCATCCGATCCAGTTTCTGTACCCGGACCTCAGTCAGGGCGGCGACGCGGATCCCGAGATCGCCAGGGTCACCCGCCGCGAACTTCTCGAACGCTGCGCGTCGGAGGGACTGCTTCTACTTCCCGCACACTTTCCGGTCGACGAACCGATCGCGATCGAATTCGATTCGAGCGGTGCACCGAGTGCTTCCGGTCCGATCGGTCTCGCAGCGTCCTGACTTGCCGCATCGGCCCTGGTGACGCATCCAACCCTCGGCTTCCGAACAGGTCCGATACCCTGGTTCATCGTGACCGCTGCAAATTCAGAGACCGTCCGTGCCCAGTACGACCTGATCGTCGTCGGTTCGGGATTCTTCGGGCTGACCATCGCCGAGCGTGCCGCTACCCAGCTGGGTAAGCGCGTGCTGGTGTTGGATCGCCGTCACCACCTTGGGGGGAACGCATACTCGGAGGCAGAGCCGGAGACCGGCATCGAGGTCCACAAGTACGGTGCCCACCTGTTCCACACCTCCAACAAGAAGGTCTGGGACTACGTCACCCAGTTCACTGAGTTCACGAACTACCAGCACCGCGTCTTCGCGCTGCACAAGGGGCAGGCGTATCAGTTCCCGATGGGACTCGGTCTCGTGTCGCAGTTCTTCGGTCGGTACTTCACTCCCGAAGAAGCACGCGCCCTCATCGCCGAACAGTCCAGCGAGATCGATTCGAAGGACGCCTCCAACCTCGAAGAGAAGGCGATCTCCCTGATCGGGCGCCCGCTCTACGAAGCATTTGTGCGTGACTACACGGCTAAGCAGTGGCAGACCGACCCCACCGAGTTGCCCGCGGCGAACATCAGCCGCCTGCCGGTCCGCTACAACTTCGACAATCGCTACTTCAACGACACGTACGAGGGCCTGCCCGTCGACGGATATACGGCGTGGCTCGAGAACATGGCGAAGGATCCGAAGATCGAGGTCCGCCTCGACACCGATTACTTCGACGTCCGCGACGAACTGCGTACCGACAGCCCCGACGCACCCGTCATCTACACGGGCCCGCTCGACCGCTACTTCGACTACTCCGAAGGTGCACTGGGATGGCGCACCCTCGATTTCGAGACCGAGGTTCTGCCCACCGGAGACTTCCAGGGCACCCCGGTCATGAACTACAACGACGCCGACGTGCCGTTCACCCGAATCCACGAGTTCCGTCACTTCCATCCGGAGCGCGAGTACCCGACCGACAAGACCGTCATCATGCGTGAGTTCTCACGTGCCGCGGAGGCGAAGGACGAGCCGTACTACCCGATCAACACTCCGGAGGATCGTGAGAAGCTCTCCGCGTACCGCTCACGCGCCAAGAAGGAGACCGCGGAGAACAAGGTCCTCTTCGGTGGGCGTCTCGGCACCTACCAGTACCTGGACATGCACATGGCGATCGCCAGCGCGCTGACGATGTTCGAGAACACCCTGCGCCCGCATCTCGAAACGGGTGCGGAATTGGCAGGGGAGAGCGAATGAACGCACGTCATCTACTCGAAGGCGAAGATGCCGTCACCGGCGACGAGGTGACCTACCTCGGCAAGTCCCTGCTCTCTCGGATCATCCTTCCCCGCGCCGGCGAACCTCTCGACGTCCGCACGCTGTACTTGGAGGAAGCTTCGACCAACAGTCGTCGGGCTCACTCCACCTCGAGGACGTCCGTCGCGCTCGGTGCCGAGACCGAGGTCTCGTTCGCCACGTACTTCAACGCGTTCCCCGCCAGCTACTGGCGTCGATGGTCCATCCTGAAATCTGTGGTCCTTCGACTCGAACTGTCCGGACACGGCCGCGTGGATGTCTACCGTTCCAAGGCGGACTCCTCGCGAATTCACGTGGAAGGCAAGGAATTTGCCGACGGTGATGCCGCGGTCGAACTCGAGGTGGAGCTGGCACCGTTCGAGGACGGCGGCTGGATCTGGTTCGACATCACCACCGATACGGCCGTAGTCGTCGAGAGCGGCGGCTGGTACGCGCCCGTCGAGGCTCCCGGCGAAGCGACGGTCGCCGTTGGTATTCCGACGTTCAATCGCCCGACCGACGCTGTCAAGGCGCTGGCTGCGTTGTCCTCGGATCCGCTGGTGTCGGACGTGATCAAGGCCGTCATCATGCCGGATCAGGGCACTCGTAAGGTGCGTGACGAGCCCGGGTTCGCCGAAGCTGCTGCAGCACTTGGTGATCGGCTCGCCATTCACGATCAGGGCAACCTCGGTGGCTCCGGCGGATACAGCCGAATCATGTACGAGGCGCTCAAGACCACGCAGTGCCAGCACATCCTGTTCATGGACGACGACATCGAGATCGAACCCGACTCGATCCTTCGTGCGCTTGCTTTCTCGCGCTTCGCGAAGTCGCCGATGCTGGTGGGTGGGCAGATGCTCAACCTTCAGGAACGTAGCCACCTTCACGTGATGGGTGAAGTGGTCAACCGCGGGATCTTCATGTGGTCTGCCGCGCCGAACGTCGAATACGACCACGACTTCTCCAAGAATTCGCTGCGAGATTCGAAACTGCTGCACCGTCGCATCGACGTCGACTTCAACGGTTGGTGGATGTGCATGATCCCGCGCCAGGTCGCGGAAGAGCTCAAGCAGCCGCTGCCACTGTTCATCAAGTGGGACGACTGCGAATACGGTTTGCGCGCAAAGGAAGCCGGATACCCGACCGTCACGTTGCCTGGTGCCGCGATCTGGCACATGGCGTGGAGCGACAAGGACGACGCCATCGACTGGCAGGCGTACTTCCACCTCCGTAACCGTCTGGTGGTGGCCGCGCTCCACATGCCGGGCAACGGCCGCGGCCTTGTCGTCAACACGGTGAAGGCGACTCTCAAGCACCTGCTGTGCCTCGAGTACTCCACCGTCGCGATCCAGAACAAGGCCATCGCGGACTTCCTCGCCGGACCGGAACACGTCGCGAACATGCTGCCCACCGCACTCGGTGAGGTTCACGCCCAGCGCAAGGAGTACCCCGACGCCGTCGTGGTGCCCTCGGCAACCGCACTACCGCTGCCCTCCGGCGCCGAAGTCGGGGACGTCAGCGCGCCGACCAACCCCGTCGCGAAGATCGTCCGCGTCGGCAAGGCCGTGGTACACAACCTCAAGCCCGCGCACCCCGAGCATCACGAGCGTCCTCAGCTCAACGTGCCGACCATCGACGCCAGGTGGTATCTGCTCTCGCAGGTCGACGGGGTCACCGTCACCACCGCCGACGGTCGTGGCGTCGTCTACCGCAAGCGCAACCCCAAGCAGGCACTTGAACTGCTCAAGGAAGCCATGCGTTTGCGACGCGAACTCGCCGCGCGTTTCCCTGAGCTCAAGAAGCAGTACCAGGACGCCGTTCCTTCACTGACCAGCACGGAAAGGTGGGAACGTGTCTTCGGCATCTCCTGAAGTACAGATTCTGGCCGGGATTCAGTCGACCGTCGGGCAGCTGCCGGGAGCCGTCAAGGTCGCCCGCGGTATGTCTCACTTCGGTGAGCACTCCCTCGGGTGGATCGCGATCGCTGCCGTCGGTGCTGCTGTGGACAAGCCGCGTCGACGTGAATGGGCCGGAGCAGCCGTCGGAGCATTCGGTGCACACGCCGCCTCCGTGGTGATCAAACGAGTGGTCAGGCGCAAGCGACCTTCCGATCCTTCGGTGCAGGTCAACGTCTCGACACCGAGCAAGCTCAGCTTCCCGTCATCACACGCGACGTCGACGACGGCGGCGGCTGTGCTGATCGGTCGGCTCACCGGGCTACCCTTACCGGCGTTGCTGGTGCCCCCGATGATGCTCTCGCGTCTGGTCCTGGGAGTTCACTACCCGACCGACGTACTCGCCGGAGCGGCACTGGGAGCCGCATCCGCGGCGGTAGTTCGCCGGGTCGAAGAAGCCAGAGCCGAACAGAAATGTGGAGATAAATGAGCGAGGAACCGGCTACGGTCAGCGGACCCCCGAAGTCCCTGCCCGCCGGCATCGTCAAGGCGCTTCGCCCACGTCAGTGGGTCAAGAACGTCCTTGTGCTGGCAGCGCCCATCGCGGCCGGAACCGCCACCGAAGCCGACGTGCTGTTGCCCGTCGCGCTGGCGTTCGTCGTGTTCTGTATGGCGGCATCAGGCATCTATCTCGTCAACGACGCGATGGATGTCGAAGCCGACCGTGCTCACCCCACGAAGCGATTCCGTCCCATCGCGGCCGGAGTTCTACCCGTCAACATCGCCTACGGCATGGCAGTCGTGCTGCTTGCCGGTGCGATCGGGCTGTCCTTCCTGGCCAACTGGCAACTCGCCGTGGTCATGGGCGTGTACATCGTCATCCAGCTCGCCTACTGCTTCGGTCTCAAGCATCAGGCCGTCATCGACATCTGCATCGTCTCGTCCGGCTTCCTGCTTCGAGCGATCGCCGGTGGCGTTGCCGCCGAGATCGATCTCTCGCAGTGGTTCCTGCTGATGATGGCGTTCGGCTCACTCTTCATGGCGGCAGGCAAGCGCTACGCCGAATTGCAGTTGGCCGAGAAGACCGGCGCGAAGATCCGTAAGTCCCTCGAGAGCTACACGATGACGTACCTGCGTTTCGTGTGGACGATGGCAGCGACGACGCTGGTCCTCTGCTACGGACTGTGGGCGTTCCAGCAGGACGCCATCAAGGGCACCAACTGGTACGCCATCTCGATGGTGCCGTTCACCATCGCGGTGCTGCGATACGCGGTGGACGTCGACGGCGGCGAAGCCGGAGAGCCTGAGGAGATCGCGCTCGGTGACCGGGTGCTGCAACTCCTCGCGATTGCGTGGATCGGAGTAGTGGGTGTCGCTGTCTACCTCGTCTGAGCCACGCACCGAGGCCGACCCGCACGTCGACACTGCGGCGAATCGCACCACCCTCAGTCGAGGAGTTTTTCTCGGCGGGGTGGTGCTTGCTGCTGCCCTCATGTTCTGGGGTGCGTGGGAGCGTCGCTGGATCGCCGACGACGGACTCATCGTCTTGCGAACCGTCCGCAACCTGCTTGCGGGGAACGGCCCGGTCTTCAACGCGGGTGAGCGTGTCGAGGCGAACACGAGTACCGCGTGGACGTACATCGTCTACGCGTTCAGTTGGCTCACGCAGATCCGTCTCGAATACGTTGTTCTGACGATCGCGCTCGTACTCTCGACTGCTGCCGTCGTGTTGGCGATGCTCGGCACCGGTCGTCTGTACCGCGGCGTTCGGCCGTCGGCGGGCGGAACGATCCTGCTGGTACCGGCAGGTGTTCTCGTCTACATCGCGGTTCCGCCTGCGCGAGATTTCGCCACTTCCGGGCTCGAGACATGCTTGGTGATCTTCTGGATCGCGCTCCTGTGGGTACTGCTCGTTCGGTGGGCGCAGGCGTCGACGCCGTCCACGGCGTCGATCCTGACTCTCTCGTTCGTGGCCGGACTCGGACCACTGGTTCGACCCGAGATGGCGATTCCCGGTGCTGCCGCGTTGATGATGATCGTTCTCTCCGCAGGCCTGACCTGGAAGATTCGCACACTGATCGTCGTCGTCGCCGGACTTGTCCCGGTGGGCTATCAGATCTGGCGAATGGGCTATTACGCCTTGCCGTACCCGAACACCGCGGTGTCGAAGGACGCCGGTGGCGCGAAGTGGGCGCAGGGTTTTGCGTACCTGTGGAACCTGGTCGGGCCGTACCTGCTCTGGTTGCCGTTGCTGTTCCTGCTCATCGGTGCGCTGCTGCTCGTGTGGCGAAGCCGAGCGGACACACCTACCGCTACCGCAGATCAACCCGCACGCCCGCTGTGGCAGCGCTTTCAGCAGTTTCTGCGCACGCCGCGGGCGATTGTCACCTTCATTCTCGGCAGTGGGCTGATCCTCGGGATCTACTCTCTGCGCGTCGGCGGCGACTTCATGCACGGCCGCGTCCTGTTGCCGGTGCTGTTCTGCCTGCTCATCCCGGTGGCGGTCATTCCGTTGCGGGTGCCGGCGCGGGCAGCGTTCGGAAGTAATCGCGACACCGCGATCTTCGGAGTCTCGGCGGTGCTGTGGATCGGCACGATCATCTGGGCCTTCTTCGCCGCGAACACGACGGGTATGCCCGAAGGATCCGTGGTGGGTCGCTCGGGAATCGTCGACGAGCGAGCGTTCTACGCACTCAACACCGGTCACAAGCATCCGATCCTGGCCGAGGACTACCTCGACTATCCGCGAATGCGTGCCATGGTCGAGACCATCGCGCGGACCCCGGAGGGTGGGCTGCTGCTGCCGTCCGCGAGCTACGACTCCTGGTTCGTCGTCCCACCACCCGGACCGATCGAAGAGCCGGCCGAGCACGTCGTCTTCTTCCTCAACCTCGGAATGACGAGCATGAACGTCGGCCTCGACGTTCGGGTGCTCGATCAGATGGGGCTGGCGTACCCTCTGGCAGCTCACACCAAGCGACTCGAGGACGGCCGGATCGGGCACGACAAGAATCTCTATCCGGACTGGGTGGTCGCGGACACGGGAATGATCGACGTTCGACCGTGGCTGCCGTTCTTCCTCGACGAAGACTGGGTTGCGGACGCAAAGCTGGCCATCACCTGCCCGGAAACGCAGGAGTTGCTCACGTCGTACCGCTCCGAGCTGACCTGGGCCAGATTCAAACAGAACTTCCAGCAGGCATTCGACTTCGCGAAGTACCGATTCGACCGGGTTCCGGCCTACGAATTGGAACGCTGCGGTCTCGTTCCACCGGAGTCACCCAGGTGATGTGATCAGCATCACCGACTGTTGAGGGTTTGAATATTTCGATTCAGTAACGCCGAATTGATTGGCCACGATGTACTCGAAGACGATTCACCTAACCTGAATCACCCCCGAGGGGTGATGACGGTGTTGCTCGCGGATTGGGACGTAACGGTCCACCTATTTGTCACAGCTGAACCTGTGACATAAAGTCCAGCGAGCGCAGTGTGACTTGGAAGAGGTCCGCTGCCGACCCGAACTCGTTCGGGCTGGCAGAAAAGCCTGTTCCCCGACGGAATCCGCCGGAACCACTCCACCGAGTGGGTTCCGCAGACGAAGAGAGAGAGCAGTATCCATGCGTTTTGCCAGAAAGAGGCTGACCCAGCGCCTCAAGCACCGAGCGTTGGCCATCGGTGCCGCAGCACTTGTGCTCCCCCTTGCTGCAGGAGTTGCCGGTAGTGCTGTCGCCTCTGCTGCGCCTGCGCACACTGCTCCCAGCCACACCGCCCCCTCCGGCGGATACGACGAGCTGTGGGTGCCCTCCTCGATGGGCAACATCAAGGTCCAGGTCCAGTGGGCCGCTCGCGGCGGAAACGCTGCCCTTTACCTCCTCGACGGCCTGCGTGCGCGTAACGACGCCAACGCGTGGAGCTTCGAGACCAATGCGAAGGACCAGTACCGCAACGACAACATCACCCTCGTGATGCCCGTCGGCGGCGAGTCCAGCTTCTACAGCGACTGGTATGCACCGTCGAACTTCAACGGCCAGCAGATCACGTACAAGTGGGAAACCTTCCTCACCGAAGAACTGCCCAACTTCCTCGCGAACTACGGCGTCTCGCCCACCAACAACGCGGTCCTCGGCCTCTCGATGGGTGGCAGCGCTGCTCTGACGCTGGCTGCTTACCACCGTGACCAGTTCAAGTTCGCCGGCTCGCTGTCGGGCTACCTGAACATCTCGGCTCCGGGCATGCGCGAGGCAATCCGCGTCGCAATGCTCGATGCCGGTCGCTTCAACGTCGACTCCATGTGGGGACCGCCGTGGAGCCCGTCCTGGCTGCGCAACGACCCGTTCGTCTTCGCACCGCGTCTGCAGGGCCTGTCGATGTACATCTCGTCGGCAAGCGGCCTGCCCGGTGAATACGACCACCCGCGCGCACCGATCGACTACTACAACACGGCTAACGGCATGGGCCTCGAGGCTCTCGCCCTGGTCAACACTCGTGCATTCCAGATCCGCATGAACTCGCTGGGTATCCCGGCCACCTACAGCTTCCCGTCCAACGGCACGCACTCGTGGCCGTACTGGTCGGCAGAGCTGTGGAAGGCTCGCGGCCAGATCCTCGACACCATGAACGCTTGGTGATCGTGCGCGATCCCGTGACCTAGTCACTTCACCAGTGCCGTTCCGGACTCCTCGAAGGAGAACCGGGACGGCACTTGTGTATTCAGGTGCTGCACAAGCGCCCGATGTCAGTAACAATTGCACCACCAGTAACAGCGCGGCTACCCCAAGCGGGGATCGTTTGCGTGTAGAAATAGTTTCAACGGGGGTCTGGCTGCTCAGGCGGCCACACGATCGACGCGCGGACCGAACGTAAGGAAAGAGAGTGAGCTCATGCGAGTAGGCCTTGCCACGGAGGACCGTCGCCGGTCCCGGGCAACCTTCCGGACAAAGGTCGTCGGCGCACTGGCAGCGATGCTGGTTCTGCCGATCGCCGCGGGCTTGACGACGGCCGGAACCGCGGCAGCCGCGCCGGCACCTGCTCAGGCCGCACCGGCCGCCACCCAGAACCCCACCGGAGCAGCGGTCACGAAGGTCGACTGGCTCAGCGAGCGTCGCGTCGCGCTGTGGGTGAACTCTCCCGCGATGGGCACCCCGATTCAGGTGCAGATCCTCTTGGCCCGCGATTGGAACGTCAATCCGTCGGCCAGCTTCCCCTCGGTCTGGATGCTCGACGGTCTTCGCGCGACCGACAACGAGAACGCCTGGACCTACGAGACCGACGCCGAGTCCTTCTACGCGGACAAGAACGTCAACGTCATCCTCCCGGTCGGCGGTCAGTCCAGCTTCTACTCCGACTGGCTCCAGCCCGACAACGGCAAGAACTACCAGTGGGAGACGTTCCTGACCAAGGAACTGCCCCCCATCCTCGAAAAGGACTGGCGGACCACGCAGACACGCGGTGTCGTCGGACTGTCGATGGGCGGTACGTCCGCCATGTTCCTCACGGCGCGCAACCCCGGCTTCTTCAAGTTCGCCGCTTCGCTCTCCGGCATCCTCACCACCACCTCGCTCGGCATGCCTCAGGCAATCCAGTTCGCGATGACCGACGCCGGTGGATACAACTCCGCCGCGATGTGGGGACCGCCGTCCAACCCGCAGTGGGCTGCACACGATCCGTATGCGCTCGCCGAGAAGCTCAAGGGCGTCAGCCTGTACGTCTCGAGTGGTAGCGGTACGACCGGCCCGTACGACCAGCCGTCGGGAATTCCCGGCGTGAGCACCAACTACGCAGGTATGGGCCTCGAGATCCTCGCTCGCCTGACCTCGCAGACCTTCGCGACCAAGCTCAACCAGCTCGGCATCCCCGCGCAGGTCAATTACCGCCCGTCAGGAACCCACTCGTGGCCGTACTGGCAGTTCGAGCTTCATCAGCTGTGGCCGCAGTTGGCCAACGCCATCGGCGTCGAGGTCGAGAAGCCGGCTTGCGGCACTTCGGGTGAGATCGGTGCGACGGCCGCAGCCAACGGCTGGATCGGTGACTGCATCACCCCCGAGTACAGCGTCGCGGGTGGCCTGGCACAGGACTTCCGCAACGGTCGCATCTACTTCACCAGTGGAACGGGCGCCCAGCCTGTCGCCGGTCGTATCGCCGGCGCGTACATGAACACCGGAGCAGCAGCCGGCCCGCTCGGCTTCCCGCGTACTCCCGAACTCGGTACCCCCGACGGACGCGGACGCTTCAACCACTTCCAGAACGGCTCCATCTACTGGACCCCGCAGACCGGCGCTCACCCCGTCAGCGGCGACATCCTCGCCGAGTGGTCCACGCAGGGTTGGGAAGGTGGCCCGCTCGGCTACCCGACTGCCGACGAGATCGCGACCCCCGGCAAGCCGGGCAAGGTCCAGGGATTCGAGATCGGCGCGATGTACAGCAGCGCCAACGGAACTCACGCGGTTCTCGGAATGATCATGGGCAAGTACGGCGAACTCGGCTGGGAAAACGGCTGGCTCGGATTCCCGAAGTCGAACGAGGTTCCGATCAAGGACAACGGACGCTTCACCGAGTTCGAGGGCGGCAACATCTACTGGAGCCCCGGCACCGGTGCATGGTCCGTCGAGAACGGTCCGCTGTTCGACGGTTGGAAGAGCGTCGGATACGAAGGTGGACGACTCGGATTCCCGATCAGTGACAAGTTCGACATTCCCGGTGGTGTCCAGCAGAACTTCCAGTTCGGCTACATCACGGTGATCGGTGACAAGACAGAAGTTCACTAACTCACAGTGGTGCACGACGGGCGGGCCCGATCACGGATCGGTGCCCGCCCGCGTGCGTTGCGTAACCTGTTGATGGACTTTCGACTGAAGGCAAGGACGGACATTGATGTCGCTTTTCTCGGGTAACCGAAACACCTGTGCACGCGCGATCGCGGTCGGCGCCCTGGCGCTCGCCACCGGTGGCGCGCTTGTCGCGTGCGGTAGTGACGACTCCACTGCAACCTCCAATCCGGTCACCACGACGTCCGCGGCGGCTTCGTCCTCGAGCGGTTCGGCATCTGCGTCCGCCTCTGCGACCACGACGGCGTCGGCTGCGCCCACCAGTCCGGGAGCCGCGGCCACCGCGCCGCCGGAGCAGCCGCAGAGCATCGAGGGCTTCCCGGGTCCCACAGTCGTCGAGGTCAGTCCCGAGGCACAGAAGTTCCTCGACGGACTGAAGGCGAAGGGCATCACCCCAGCCGGTGACGGAAGCATCGCCGTCAACACGGCCAATTACATCTGCGCTGCCGGTCCTCAGACCGACGACGAGGTCCTGACCTTCGTGACCGCCTTCGTCGGCCAGGAAGCGTCGGCGGAAGGCAAGCAGATCACTCCCGAGCAGGCAGGTGCGAACGCTCAGATCTACATCGACGTCGCCAACGCCACCTACTGCAAGTAGGCGCGGGTCATGGCGAGGTCTGGAAAGCGTCGTGGGTGCCTGATCCCGCTGCTGATCATTCTTGTGGTCGCAGCGGTCGTGATCGGCGGTTGGTACATCCTGGCCGGGCGGGTGCCTTCGCCGACTCCGATCCCGCCGAGCCCGGAGCCTCCGGTGTCTCAGCCGGCCAGTTGCCCCGATGTCCAGGTAGTAGCCATACCGGGTACGTGGGAGTCGAGCGCTACCGACGACCCGTACAACCCGACGGCCAATCCGGCGTCGTTGATGCTGAACGTGACCCGTCCTCTGCAGGAGAAGTTCGATACTTCACGGGCCGACGTCTACACCGTTCCGTATGTCGCACAGTTTTCGAATCCGGTGGCGATCCCGCCGGACGGACAGCAGTCCTACAACAACAGTCGGGCTGCGGGAACTGCTGCCACTAACGACTTTCTGATGAAGCGGCACGCCGAGTGCCCGCTCACGAGTTACGTCCTGACTGGATTTTCCCAGGGCGCGGTGATCGCGGGTGACGTCGCCGCGAGTATCGGCGACGGTACCGGCGCGGTGCCTGCCGATCTGGTTCTGGGCGTCGGCTTGATCGCCGACGGTCGGCGCGATCCGGCGTTCGGGAACACCGTTGGCCCGAGCGTTGCCGGTGTCGGCGCCGAGCTGTCGCTGAACGGGCTGAAGCTGCCCGGTCTCACGATGACCGGCCCGAGGCCCGGCGGGTTCGGTGACCTCAACGATCGGACCTATCAGATCTGCGCGCCGAGCGACGGTATCTGCGACGCGCCGGCAGCCGCTCTCAACCCGACCAACTGGCTGAGTTCGGCGCCGCGACTGCTCGAGTACTACAACAACCCTGTGCACGCGATGTACAACTCCTTCCAAGTCGATCCGAACGGCACGACGGCCACCCAATGGATGGCACAGTGGGCTGCGGAGAAGATCGACGCTGCACCGACGCCGCCCCACAGTTGAGTCACCGCCGCACTGTTGATTCGTCACAATCGGGCGTCTCGGGAGTTCGCTCGCGGGTAATCTGCTCGTTTGGTCCCGGTAGAGTGCTGCACGGTCCGGGGGCTTCCTCTACAGTGCTGTCACGTAAGTGACTGGCGAGTAGGTTCGATTTGTCCGAGTTTGTAGTTCGAGTACGACGTACGTGTCCATCACAGGAGATCGATATATGAGTTCCACCCACGGCAGCGATGCCCTACGCAAATTTCGGTTTGCGGCCGGTGGCGAGGGCAACGCCGAAGAGGGTGGTGCGCGACGCTTCGTCAAGCTCGCGCAGAAGGCCGAGGAACTCGGCTACGACTCGTTCATGATTCCGGATCACCTGGGTAATCAGGTCGGCCCGATCGCCGCTCTCGGAGCGCTCGCGGTGGCCACCGACAAGATTCGTCTCGGCACCGCCGTGTTGGCCAACGGCTTCCGTCATCCTGCTGTGCTCGCGAAGGACGCGGCGACTATCGACGTGCTGTCCGGTGGTCGACTCGAACTCGGTATCGGTGCGGGCTGGATGAAGGAAGAGTTCGACAAGGGCGGCATCGCCTACGAAAGTCCGGGCGTTCGCATCGAGAAGCTCGAGGAGTCTCTGCAGATTCTCGACGTTCTGCTGCGCGGGCAGGAATGCACTTTCGAAGGCAAGCACTATCAGGTGCGCGGCCTCAAGGGCAGCCCGCGACCGCGGCAGGGCCCGCGGCCACCGATCATCGTGGGCGGCGGAGGCCCGAAGATGCTTGCTCTCGCGGCGAAGTACGCGAACATCATCTCGGTCGCCACACCGACGAACCGTGACGGGCGGCTTCTGCTCTCCGGAATCACGATGGAAAAGACCATCGAACGTGTCGAGCGGATCCGCGAAGCTGCCGGCGAGCGTTTCGATGAGATCGAACTCAACTGGACCATCACCATGATCATGATCACCGACGATCGAGAGCAGGCTGCCGAAATGGCAATCGCCGCTCTGGACCAAGGTTTTCCGCCGAACATCGAAGTGGATCGTAAGCTGAGCGTGGAGGAGCTGTTGAACTCTCCATACCTGGCTGTGGGCACTTTCGAGGAAATCGCAGACCAGATTCGACTGGTCCGCGAGAAGACGTCGATGTCGTACGTCGGGGTCTTCCCGACGCAGATGGAAGCGTTCGCCCCGATCATCCCGTTACTGGCGGGCGAGTAGGCCGGAGAATACGGACGATGCGAATCTGTAACATATCGATGGTTTGGGATCGATGAAGTGATTCAGGTGAGTTGCGCACAAAGTGCGATTCGATTGATCGAAGATGGACCCGAGAGAGCGAAGGAAGTCTGGGGCGCAGGCATGAAAGACAGTGCTTGTGTGATCGCTTCGGAGGAGATGGAATGAACGCGCTGTTCGATGGCTTTCTCGACGAGAAGGGCCAGATCCGCCTGCAACCAGGCTTCACGCTGGTCGACTACGTCGAGCAACACTCGCGTGTCAACGCGGACGAGCTCGCGTATCGGTACATCGACTACTCACGCGAGCGTGACGGTGAAGCCCTGGAGCTGACCTGGGAGCAGTTCGGTGTGCGTCTGCGCGCTGTTGCAGCCCGTCTGCAGCAGGTCACCAAGCGTGGCGACCGTGTCGCGATTCTTGCTCCGCAGGGACTCGACTACGTCATTTCGTTCTTCGCGGCCATTCAGGCCGGTTCCATCGCGGTGCCGCTCTTCGATCCGGACGAGCCCGGTCACACCGACCGTCTTCACGCTGTTCTCGGTGACTGCAAGCCGACTGCGATTCTGACTGCCGCATCGTCGGCGGCCGGTGTTCGACAGTTGTTCCGCTCGCTTCCCGCTGCCGAGCGTCCGCGCATCATCGCCGTCGACGCGATTCCCGACACCGTCGGTGAAACGTGGGTTCGCCCCGACATCGAACTCGACGACATCGCGTACCTGCAGTACACCTCGGGTTCGACCCGAGTTCCCGCCGGCGTGGAGATCACCCATCGTGCTGTCGGAACGAACGCGCTCCAGATGGTCGACTCCATCGAACTCAACGAGGACTCACGCGGTGTCACGTGGCTGCCGCTGTTCCACGACATGGGCCTGCTGACGGTCATCCTGCCTGCTCTGGGCGGCAAGTACATCACCATCATGAGCCCGCGCGCTTTCGTGCAGCGGCCGTACCGGTGGATCAAGGAACTTGCTGCGGTTTCCGACGGCGCCGGCACCTTTGCTGCCGCTCCCAACTTCGCTTTCGAGCACGCTGCCGCGCGTGGCCTGCCGAAGGACGGCGAGACCCTGGACCTGAGCAACGTCATCGGTCTGATCAACGGCAGTGAGCCGGTCACGACGTCGTCGATGCGCAAGTTCAACGACGCTTTTGCTCAGTACGGTCTGCCCAAGACTGCGATCAAGCCGTCGTACGGCATGGCCGAGGCGACGCTCTTCGTCTCCTCGACCAAGCATTCCGACGAGGCCAAGGTCATCTACGTCGACCGCACGGAACTCAACAAGGGACGCATGGTCATCGTCGACCAGTACTCCGAGAACGCAATCGCGCAGGTCTCCTGTGGGTACGTCTCGCGCAGTCAGTGGGCGGCGATCGTCGATCCCGAGACGCTGACCGAGGTCCCCGACAATCACGTCGGCGAGATCTGGTTGCACGGCGAGAACATCGGTATCGGCTACTGGGGTCGCCCCGACGAGACGGCGGAGACCTTCCACAACAAGCTGGACAATCGGTTGAGCGAAGACAGCCACACCGAGGGCACGCCGGCGGATGCCAACTGGATGCGTACCGGCGACTTCGGCGTCTACGTCGACGGCGAGCTGTACATCACCGGGCGCGTCAAGGACCTCGTGATCGTCGACGGTCGCAATCATTACCCGCAGGACCTCGAGGCTTCGGCTCAGGAAGCCAGCCCGGCTCTGCGCCCCGGCTTCATCGCTGCGTTTGCCGTACCGGCCAACCAGCTGCCGTCCGTCGTGTTCTCCAATACGCATTCGGGTCTGAAGTTCGACGACGACGATTCCTCGGAGCAGTTGGTCATCGTGGCCGAGCGTGCTCCCGGCGCAGGCAAGGCCGATCCGCAGCCGATCGCGGACACCGTGCGTGCGGCGATTTCTTCCCGTCACGGTGTTACGGCCCGAGACATCCTGCTCGTCCCCGCGGGTTCGATTCCGCGTACGTCCAGCGGCAAGATCGCTCGCCGCGCGTGTAAGGCGAGCTATATCGAGGGAACGTTGCGAGGCGGCTATCAGCAGACCGCATTCCCCGATAGCGTTTGAGGAGCAGTCCCTTCATGATCGGTGGCTTGGTGAGTTGATGGTTGAACAAGATGGTGCGCAGAGCAAAGACGTTGTGAGCGAGATGAGTGTCGCGCAGCTGCGTGAGTGGCTTCGCAATTGGATCGCCAACGCGACCGGTCAGCCGGCGGGGTCGATCACGGACGATCGCCCGATGGAAGAGTTCGGGCTCGCCTCGCGGGACGCAGTTGCTCTGAGCGGAGACATCGAGGATCTGCTCGGCGTCACGCTGACCGCCACGGTTGCCTATCAACACCCCACCATCGCTTCGCTGGCTACTCGGATCATCGAAGGTGAGCCCGAGGCGCCGGAGGAGACCGTCGACGCCTCGTATTACGTCTCAGGCGGCCTGACGGACGCTCACGACATCGCCATCGTCGGACTGTCCACACGATTCCCCGGTGCCGGGCACACGCCTTCGGACATGTGGGAAATGCTGGCGGCCGGACGCGACGGCATCAGCGACCTCCCCGAGGACCGCTGGGCCGAGTTCATGTCGGATCCCGCCATCAAGGCCGCGGTCGAGAACGCGAACACCAAGGGCGGGTACCTCGACGACGTCAAGGGCTTCGACGCCGAGTTCTTCGCGATGTCTCCGCTCGAGGTCGTCAACGTCGATCCGCAGCAGCGCCTCGCACTCGAACTCGCATGGGAAGCACTCGAGCACGCTCGCATTCCGGCCAGTGGGCTCAAGGGCAAGCAGGTCGGTGTTTTCATCGGCAGTTCCGCCAACGACTACCAGTTGCTCGCGGTCAGTGATCCGACGACGGCGCATCCGTACGCGTTGACCGGAACGTCGACGGCCATCGTGGCGAACCGGGTCTCGTACTTCTTCGACTTCCGTGGACCGTCCATCGCTCTGGACACCGCGTGTTCGTCTTCGCTGGTTGCCGTTCACGAGGCTGTGCGCTCGCTGCGCAGCGGTGACTCCAACATCGCGCTGGCCGGTGGCGTCAACATGCTGCTGGCCCCTCCCGGAACCCTCGGTTTCGATCAGACCGGGATGCTCGCTCCCGACGGAAAACTGCGTGCCTTCTCCGCTCAGGCTCAGGGAATCGTTCGCAGTGAGGGCGGCGGACTCGTCGTGCTCAAGCGCCTCGAAGACGCCGAGCGTGACGGAGATTCCATCCTCGCGGTGATCGCCGGATCCGCGGTCAACCAGGACGGCCGTTCCAACGGTCTGCTCGCACCCAATCCCGATGCCCAGGCCGACGTGTTGCGTTTCGCGTACCGCGACGCCGGCATCGTGCCGACCACCGTCGACTACATCGAGGCGCACGGAACGGGTACCGATCTCGGTGATCCCATCGAGGCCGACGCGCTCAGTCGTGTCGTCGGTCGTGGTCGTGACGACGACAAGCCGGCACTGCTCGGTAGCGCGAAGACCAACTTCGGGCACCTGGAAGCAGCTGCAGGCGCCGCCGGCCTGATCAAGGTCGTTCTGGCGATGCAGGAAAACAAGATTCCCGCGACGATCAACTACCTGGGCCCGAACCCGCACATCGACTTCGAGAAGTCGCACCTGCAGGTGACGCCCGAGGCCACCGACTGGCCGCGCTACACCGGCAAGGCTGTCGCCGGTGTCTCCGGTTTCGGTTTCGGTGGAACCAACGCGCACGTCGTGGTCAAGGAGTACGTGCCTGCCGACGCGGTAGTCGATGAACCGGTTGTGGATGCCCCGGTGGTCGACGAACCGGCAGCAGAGAACGAGAGCACCGTTGTGCTGGCCGTTTCCGGTGCGCTGCCGTCGCGTCGTCGCCGCGCAGCCGCTGACCTGGCCGACTGGCTCGAAACCGAAGAGGGAAGCAAGACGCCCCTCGCCGACGTCGCCCGCACACTCGCGCGTCGCAACCACGGACGCTCGCGCGCCGCTGTTCTGGCGAAGACGCGCTCCGAGGCCATCAGCTCGCTGCGTGCCGTCGCCGCGGGCAAGCCTGCTCAAGGAGTCTTCTCCGCCGACTCGCCGTCGCCCAAGGGCGCGGTGTGGGTGTTCTCGGGCTTCGGCTCGCAGCACCGCAAGATGGCCAAGCAGCTCTACACGGAGAACTCGGCCTTCAAGGCGGCCGTCGACGAGGTCGACGCGCTGATCCAGGACGAGGCCGGTTACTCGATGGTCGAGATGTTCCTCGACGATTCGATCGAGTACAACGTCGAGACCGCCCAGGTGGGAATCTTCACCATCCAGGTCGGTCTGGCCGCGTTGCTGCGTCACCACGGCGCCGAGGCCGAAGCCGTGGTTCCGCACTCGATGGGTGAGGCCGCTGCCGCATACGTGTCCGGTGGCCTGAACCTGGAAGACGCTGTGCGCGTGATCTGTTCACGTTCACGGCTGATGGGTGAGGCCGAGGGCGCACTCGTCGGTGACGACATCCGTCTGATGGCTCTGCTCGAGTACAGCGCATCCGAGATCGAGGCGCTACTGCCCACGTACCCCAAGCTCGAGGTCTGTGTTTACGCAGCTCCGACGCACACGGTGATCGGTGGACCACAGCCGGACATCGAGGCGATCGTCGCGGACGCCGAGGCCGACGGCAAGATGGCGCGTGTCCTGCAGACCAAGGGTGCCAGCCACACCTCACAGGTCGATCCGTTGCTCGGCGAGCTTGCCGCGGAGTTGGCCGGTATCGAGCCGACCACGTTGAAGCTCGGCGTCTACTCGTCCGTCGACAAGGACACTTTCTACCGTCCCGGTCACGAGCCGATCCATCAAGAGGCGTACTGGGTCAAGGGTCTTCGCCACAGCGTGTACTTCACCAATGCGGTACGCGGTGCAGTTGCCCACGGCCACACCACTTTTGTCGAGCTTGCACCCAATCCGGTGACGTTGATGTCGGTGGCGGCTACCGCTTTCGATTCGGGCCTGCACGACATGGAGCTCATCCAGACGCTCAAGCGTAAGGAAGACGAGTCCGCGGGTGTTCTTGCCGCTCTCGCGCAGCTGTACGTGCACGGCCATGCCGTGAACCTCGAGTCTCTGCTTCCCGCAGGCGATTTCGCTTCGGTTCCGCGTACCGCATTCCTGCGTAAGCCGTATTGGCTCGACATTCGCGTCAGTGCCGGCGGTTCGGCTCGCGTACCCGGTTCGCACGTCGCTCTGCCCGACGGCCGCCACGTGTGGGAGGTCGACGCATCCGCCGTCACCGATCTGGCTGTGCTCGTGAGCGCTGCTGCCGGACAGGTGCTCTCGGATGTCGCTCTCACCGCTGCCGTTCCCCATGGTGAGCTGGCCGGCGCTGCGACCCTGACGACGACACTCAACCCGCATCCGGGTGGAGCGTCGGTGCAGGTGCACGCTCGTGAGGGTGCTACGTTCCGTCTGCTCTTCGACGCCGTCGTCACGTCGGGTGAGCCGCTGCCCGAGCTGGTCGTCAGCGCGCCGGTCAAGACCAGTGCGCCGATGGAATCCCTGGCCGAGGTCGTCGAAGACGCCGGAGACAAGTGGGATCCGAACGGTTCGCAGAGCCTCGACGACCGCCTCAAGATCGTGGTAGCCGAGTCGATGGGGTACTCGCCGGAGGATCTGCCGGCCGAGGTTCCGCTCATCGAACTGGGTCTCGACTCACTCATGGCGATGCGTATCAAGAACCGCGTCGAGTACGAGTTCGACATTCCGCAGCTCCAGCTCCAGGCAGTCAAGGACGCGAGCCTCAACGAGGTCAACAAGTACCTGCGCTACGCGATCGACAATCGCGAAGAGGTTCAGGCGATGGCCGACAAGCAGGCCGCGGAGAAGTTGGCGGCCGACGCTGCTGACGAGGACGTTGCTCCCGCCGAGGTGGCAGTGGAACTGCCTACCACTGCTCCGGTTGCTGCTGCGCCTTCCGGTCCTTCTCGAGCCGGAACTGCCGACGACGCAGGCTCGGACGTTCCGCCGCGAGATGCGGCCGAGCGCTTGACGTTTGCGACGTGGGCGGTTGTCACCGGGAAGTCGGCCAAGGGCATCTTCAACGATCTGCCGATCGTCGGTGACGAGGTCGCCGAGAAGCTTGCTGCTCGGCTTTCCGAGCGTGCCGGTGGCGAGATCACTCTCGACGACGTTCTCGACTCCACCACCATCGAAGAGCTTGCGGACGTCGTTCGCCAGTACCTCGAGGACGACGGCAAGATCGACGGACTCGTACGTACTCTGCGTGCCCGTCCCGAAGGTTCCACTGCCGTACCGGTATTCGTCTTCCATGCTGCCGGTGGTTCGACGGTGACGTACGAGCCTCTGCTCAAGCGCCTGCCCGCCGGCACGCCGATGTACGGATTCGAGCGGGTCGAGGGCTCGATCGAAACCCGCGCTGCTGCTTACGTTCCGCTGCTGCGTGAGATCCAGGGCGACGGGCCGTACGTGCTGTGTGGCTGGTCGTTCGGTGGCGTGATGTCGTATGCGGTCGCGAAGTTGCTGCGCGAGCAGGGCGCCGACGTGCGTGTGGTCGGGCTGCTCGACACCGTCATGGCCGGCGAGGTCGTGCCGGACACCGAGGCGGAACGACGCAAGCGCTGGGAGCGCTACGGCAAGTTCGCCAAGCGCACCTACAACCTGGATGTGCCGCTGCCGCTTGACGTTCTGGCTTCCACCGAAGCCGACGAGGATCAGATCCAGATCTTGATGGACATGATCAAGATGAGCGGCGCCAAGATTCCCGGCGGCATCATCGAGCATCAGCGGACGTCGTGGTTGGACAATCGCGCCATCCAGACGGCCGAGTTCAGCAGTTACGACGGCGACGTCGTGCTCTACATGGCTGACAAGTACCACGACGAGCTGATGACGCTCGAGCCTGCATTCAAGACCCGCAAGGCAGATGGTGGCTGGGGTGACTACGTGAAGAACCTCGAGGTCGTCTACATCGGCGGGGACCACCTGCAGATCGTCGACGAGCCGTACATCGCGAAGGTTGCGGCAGACCTCACCACCAAGCTGGCCCAGATCGAGACAGCTCAGACCAAAGCAGCGGAAACCGGAGTTCAGAAGTGACGACAACCACCGCGGAGAAGCTCGCTGAACTCCGCGAAAAGTTGGAGAAGGCAAAGGAACCCGGCTCGGCTCGGGCCATTGCCAAGCGCGATGCAGCAGGGCACAGCACGCCGCGCCAGCGCATCGACATGTTGCTCGACCCCGGTAGCTTCATCGAGATCGGTGCCCTGGTGAAGATGGCGGGCGAGGGCAACCCGTACAGCGACGGCGTCATGACCGGTCACGGAACCGTCGACGGGCGTCCGGTAGCCGTGTTCGCGCACGATCAGACGGTGTTCGGCGGTGCCGCCGGAGAGATGTTCGGCCGTAAGGTCGCAGCCGTCAACGATTTTGCACTGAAGGTGGGCTGCCCGGTCGTCGGTATCAACGATTCCGGTGGAGCTCGAATCCAGGACGCCGTTTCCTCGTTGGCCTGGTACGCCAACATGGGTTCACGTCAGGAGCCCTTGTCCGGTGTCTGCCCGCAGATCTCGGTCATCCTCGGTAAGTGCGCCGGCGGTGCCGTGTACGCACCGATCAACACCGACGTCGTGGTCGCGACTGAAGAGTCGTACATGTTCGTCACCGGACCCGACGTCATCAAGTCGGTCACCGGCGAAGAGGTCAGCCTCGAGGATCTGGGTGGGGCGCGCAAGCAGGCGGAGTACGGAAACATCCATCACGTCGCTCCCGACGAGAAGGCTGCCTTCGACTGGGTGCGTGAGTACCTGAGCTTCATGCCGTCCTCGTGCACGGAGAAGGCGCCGCTGATCAACCCGGGTCTCGAACCCGAGATCACCGAGTCGGATCTCGAACTCAACGCCTTCATGCCGGATGCCGACAATGCCGGTTACGACATGCACGACATCATTCTGCGGATCTTCGACGACGGAACCTTCCATGAAATCGGAGCCCAGGTCGCGCACAACGTGATCACCGGGTTCTCCCGCGTCGACGGCCTGCCCGTCGGTGTCGTGGCCAACCAGCCCACGTACCTCAGTGGCGCCCTCGATGCAGACAGCTCCGACAAGGCTGCCCATTTTGTGCGCCTGTGCGACGCTTTCAGTATCCCGCTCGTTTTTGTCGTCGACACACCAGGCTTTCTTCCCGGCGTCGATCAGGAAAAGGTCGGTGTCATCAAGCGTGGCGGGCGTTTCCTGTTCGCGTACATCGAAGCCACTGTCCCGAAGGTGACTGTGGTGGTTCGTAAGGCGTACGGCGGCGGTTATGCCGTCATGGGTTGCAAGCAGCTCGGTGCCGACATCAACCTCGCGTGGCCGACCGCTCGTATCGCCGTGATGGGCGCCGAGGGTGCCGTCAACATCATGGGGCGGCGTCAGCTCGCCGAGGCGGGCGAGAACGCACCCGCGGTGCGTGCTCAGTTGATCAACTTCTACAACGAGTTCGTCGCGACGCCGTACATCGCGGCCGAGCGCGGATACATCGACGCGGTGATCGAGCCTTCGCAGACGCGTCTCGAAATCCGCAAGGCTCTGAAGTTGCTCAAGGACAAGACGATCTTCAAGAACCCGCGCAAGCACAACTTGATGCCGCTCTAATTCTTCTTGTCACCGAGGGCGTCGAACTGGCGGCGTAGCGCTTCTATTGCCGCCAGGACGGCAGGTCTTTCGCTGTCGGTCCGCCAGGCGAGGTAGATGTCTCGGCCCAGCGGCGGAAGGGTGTCGAGCATTCGAACACCTTCCGGCGGTACAACTCTCGCCAGGCGCGGGATCAAAGCGACGGCGAGGCCCTGAGCGACGAATTCGACCTGGGTGGGAAACTCGGCGACCTCGTACTCGATTCGTGGGTCGAACCCCTGCGCGCGCAGGGTCCTGACGGTGAAGGTGTGAAAGTCCGTTCCCCGGGTCCACGTCGCCCAGGCATGCTCGGACAGCTCGCTGAGCGCGACGACCTTGTTCTCCGCCAGCGGATGTGACGCCGGGAGAGCGAGCAACGCCACGTCGTCGTACACGGGCGTGAAGGAAAGTCCGTCGGGAAGTTCGACGGGCAGAGTGCTCCAACTGTCGACCACCACGACGTCGAGGTCGCGGCGAATCAGTGCGGGGAGCAGTTCTTCGGATTCGCCTTCGTTGAAGGTGATTTCGAGCTTCGGGTGCGAATGCCTGATTTCGGCGATGGCTCTCGGCAGCACCGTCCTGCTGGGGGAGACCAGGGCGCCGATACGTACGCGGCCCGTCACCTCGCTCTGCAGCGACGCGATTTCCGCCTCGGCCTGGGCGAGCGTCGAGAGAACCTCTGCGGTTCGGCGCGCGAGGATGCGGCCCGCTTCTGTGAGTCGCACACCGCGGCCCTGCGGTTCGAGGAGCGGAACACCGACCTCTCGCTCGAGCTTGTTCAACTGCTGCGAAATCCCGGACGGTGTGACATGCAAGGTGCGGGCGGCAGCCGCCACTGATCCGTTCTCGGCGACGGCGTGCAGGGCGCGGAGTCTTTCGAGATTCAACACAGTAGCAATGCTACTGAATATACGGTCTGAACATTTGCTTGTGCTGAATAGTTAGCGGCAGGAACATTGTCGAGTGACCACTCTGACCTCCGCGACCGCGCAGACACCGACACCCACCCGAACTCCTCGGGGGCGCATCGACCCTCGATTGCTCGTCGTCGGAGGCGCAGCCGCGATCTCGATCAGTTCGCTCCTCATCAAGTTGGCTGATGTCGGGCCCTCGACGGCCGTCTTCTTCCGTTGCTTCCTGGCCCTGCCGCCGCTGTTGTGGTTGGCGTGGCGGGAGTACCGCCGGGTGGGCAAGCCGAGCCGGCGGGCAGTCGTTCTGCAGGTGCTCGGCGGTCTGCTGCTCGGACTGGATTTCGCGTTGTGGTCGCAGTCGATTCTGATGATCGGCGCGGGGATGGCGAGCGTCGTCGTGAACGTGCAGGTGGTCGTGGTGCCCGCACTGTCCTGGTTGGTGTTCGGCCATCGGGTGCCGATGCGGTTCGTCTTCGCCCTGCCGTTCATGTTCACGGGAATCGCCTTGGCGGGCGGCGTGTTCGGAGGTGGGGGAACCGGCGACGACTTGCTGTGGGGAACGGCGCTCTCGCTCGTCTCCGGAATCGCCTACGGCGGCTACATCTTCGTGGTCGGCCGGACGGGCGAGGCGGATCGGGCAGCGAGCCAGGTGTTGATCTCGACGACGTCCGCGGGCATCGCCGGGTCCGTCATCGGATCACTGTGGGGCCGGATCGATTTCGTCCCGGGCTGGGAAGCGTTCGGCTGGCTCGCGGCACTGGCACTGGTCGGCCAGGTGTTCGGCTGGATGCTGATGGGGAACTCGCTCCCTCGGCTTCCCGCCGAGGTGGGCGCGACGCTCCTGCTCATGCAACCGGTACTTGCCGTACTGCTGGCGGTCGTGCTGCTCGGCGAACGGCCAGGCGTTGGGCAACTACTCGGGTGCGTCGTCGTTGTCGGAGCGGTCTCGGCCGTCTCCGTACGTCGCACCCGAGCAGTCACCCGAGTAGGTAGCGCAGGCTAGTGCACTCGCATCTCGCCGGGCATCCACATGCCCGAGCGGGTTGCGGTGCCCGTCTCCACCTCTGCCGGAACAGCATTCGGGAAGTACCGGTCGTAGCGCTCGAGTGATCCCCAGTCCCGCGCCCAGTCGTCCTTCAGGTACGTAGGAACCGTCGTCGCACCGGCAAGAACCTCGGTGAATCCGAGCGGGCCACCGTTGTCCGCGGACTGCCAGGTGTCGGTGGAACTGACCGCAAGAGGACGGTCCGGGAGGATGCGGAAGTTCGGCATCTCGGCCACGCCGTTCTGATGTGTGAACGGACGTTGGCACGGGAACTGAAGGCCGACAGCCCAGTCCAGGAGCACCGGCTGCTCGTTGCCGATGTACGAGTTCAGGGACTCGAGCTTGGGCACGCGCGGCGGCGTGAATGCCATCCACTGATCGCCCGTGAGGTTGGGATCGAACGCGACCACCCGAACGGCGTCGGCGTCCGGCGCGAGTTCGTCGATCGGGATACGGACGTTGCGCCACGACGGCGCGGGTCCGATGTCTCGCGGCATGTACGAACCCTGAACCTGCACGGTCCCGTCGGGCTGAGTCTTGCCGTACTCGACCAGAAGTGACTGGCCGTACGTGATCGCACCGGTGTTGTCGACGGACCACACACGCCCGGCGACGGACATGACCACCAGCGGTGATTCTTCACTGCGAGTGGGCAATCCGTACCAACTCGAGATGAGGGAAGCAGGTTCCTGCACACCGGGCTGATAGCTGCCCATGACCGGTGTCTTCGACGGATCGAGGCCGAAGGGGAGCTTGGCCGTGCTGCCGTTGACGCCGACGTTGCCGGTGCCGCCGCTGGTTCCGGCGCCGGAACCGGTGGCGAAGGTGGGACCGACACTCTGGCTGTCGGTATTGCCCATGCCCTGCTTGACTTCGATGTAATCCGCAGTCAGATCGCTGGGAACCCCATTGGGGGAGAAGCCCTTCGAACCAACGCCGGACAACGGATCCTCGGCGTTGAATCCGGGAGCGGTCAGAGGCCGCAGATTCCCGGAATTGACGTCGGTCTCGACCAGAACGTCCTCGGCCATGCCGCAGGTCTTGCCCGCGAGTGCCTCGACGTTGCTTCGGCCCAGCGAGTACGCCGGGTACTGCGACACTGCACCCTTGAGTAGCGAGAGCACCTCGAACAGGACCATCAGACCGGCAATCACGGTGAGGGGAGCGGCCGCGAACTTGCGAATTCGTCTGCCCTTGGCCGTGTTCGGCTTCTCGGGCGGGGCGGCAAATCCCTCACGCAGGTACTGCCAGGCGGCAAAGGCCAAGGCGAGAGCAAAGAGCGCGAGGAACAGGGTGTTGGATTCACGGCCGTCGTAGGAGATGGTCTTGTCGAACCACGGCACGCCGTAACTCGAGACGTACCAGTAGCCGTTGATGCCGGCGAACGTCAACGCGAGCATCAGGAGTAGTCCGGCCACGAACACCGACCGGTTACGACGCGAGCGCAGGGCGGACGCGGACACGGCCACGGCGGTCAGCGCGGCGAGAGAACCGGCGATGCCCGCGTACGCACCGAAGTGGTGAGTCCACTTGGTGGGGTTGAACATCATCAGGAACATCGTGCCGAAGACGACGCCGACCAGGCGCCACGACGGACCGGTAGCCGCGCCGGGGACGCGGCCGCGGCGCAACAACACGAAGAGCGTCGTGAAGAGGCACAGGATCATCGTCAAGAACGCGAAGCGTCGGGCAACCGAGCCGTCGACCGTCTGGACGAAGAGGTAGTAGTAGCGCAGGAAGTCCTGGTACCACTCGAGATTGGGGCCGATGATCGTTCGGACGCGCGTTGCTTCCATGACGCCGGCAAAGGTCTGGTCGGCGAAGATGACCACCAGCACGATGGTTCCGGCAGCGGCGATCGGAGCGAGAAGCGGCAGGGTGCCGACCAGTCGGTGACGCTTGACGACGATGCGCACCAACGGGCGCACACCGGCGAGAAGGGCTGCGATACACATCAATCCGGTGGGTGCGGCGGCAAGAGTGAAGGCGCCGATCAAGATTGCCGTGGCCGCGGGCAGCAGACGTCCGGTGGCGATGGCGCGCTCGATGGAGCACCAGGTGAGCAGTGCGCCGAGAGCCACGATGGGTTCGGGGCGAAGACCGTTGTTGTACGCCAGCCAGAAGGACAGGAACACCAGACCGCCGGTCCAGAGGGCGACGTTGCTCCGGCGAACCGCCCGCCCGAGACGCGGGACGACCTCGCGGCTGATGACCATCCAGCAGAGGATTCCGGCGAGCAGAGCGGGCAGACGCATGAACGGGCTCGCGGTCGAGATCTTCGCCATCACGGCCAGCACTTCGTAGTACCAGCCGAACGGGGCCTCGGGAACGCCGAACCAACGGAAGTAGTTGGCCATGTATCCCGCGTCCGGTGAGACTCGGGCCATGGTGAGGAGGTAACCGTCGTCGGCGGTGTTCGCGCCGATGAAGTGCCACACGACGAGCGTGCCGACCACCACTCCGTCGATACCGGAGAACTTCCACCAGCGTGCGGGCAGGAAGCGTCGGTGCTTGCGGCCGTCGGTGCCGTCGAGGCGAGCCAGGGCGACCAGCGCGACGATGGTCGAGAGGACGGCCACGATCATCGCGACCAGCTTCAAGACGCTGGGGCTCGAGGAGAAACGTGAGTCGATCGTCATCGAGAAGCCGAGGCCCTCGGGGGCAGCGCCGTCGGGCAGGTCGCTGAAGACGCCGACCACCTGCGGGCGGAAGTCACCGTCGAGTTGGCCACGAATCGGGTTGCCGTCGGGATAGGTCAGTCCGACGAACTCTGCCGTGGTTCGGTTGACGTCGGAGCTGAACGCGATGGCGCCACAGCGACTGGACTCGACGTCCTCGCGTGCCGCCGAAGCGACGACGACGTTGCGATCGAGCACGTCGACGCTCGTCGCGGACACCCGGACGAACATCGACGACAGTGCCGCGCCGTCGCCCTGTGCAGGTGCCGTCGACAGCAGGATGCCGCCGCCCTCCGGCAACGAGCTGACCGCGGTACAGGGGATCGATGCGTTGACGTCGATGGGAACCTGCGCCATCAGCGGTGCCTCGACGTCGCCGATCACGCCGTTCTGCGGCCAGTTGACCGAAGCCGTCGTCTGCACGACGGGAAGGAGCGGAGTCGCCAGTGCGAGCACGAAGCCGAGCAAGCCGGCGATGATCGCGACCCATCGCGTGCGATGGAAACGCTCGCGGGCATCCTGACCAGCAGGAGGCGGCGAACTCGAAGTCTGGGGTGAAGCTGTCACGGCGTCGGGCACGGCTACCGATGGTATGTCAGGGCTGAGCGTGGACCTACCGTGCCTGGGTGGTTGGTAGGTCCACGCGTAACAGTTACGACTGGTAACGAATCGGGCCCGGTGTCCAGGTGCCCGATCGGGTCTCGGTGGTGACGTTCATTTGCGCGGGAACCGCGTCCGAATCGAGCGGTGTGTACTGCTCGAGCGATCCCCAGTCACGATCCCAGTCGTTGTCCAGATAGGTCGGCAATGCCCTGGCCGAGAGCAGTTCGGTAGTCCAGCCGAGCGGTCCGCCGCCGTAGTGGTCCTGCCAGGCGTTGGTGGACTCCGCGCCGATGCGGTCGGGCAGGATGCGCCAGTCGGGGATCTCGGCGACGCCGTACAGGTGATCCACCGGACGTTGGCACGGGAAGGCCAGACCGACAGCCCAGTCCATCAGCACGGGATCGGTGGATCCGACGACGTCCTGCAGCGTGCGCATGGTCGGCACTCGTGGCGGTGTGACCGCCAGCCACTGGTCGGCGCTGATGTCGGTGTCACTGGCCACCAGACGCACGGTGTCGGCGTCGGCGGGCAGCTGATCCATCGGAACGCGCAGGTTGCGCCACGACGGCGACGGGCCGATGTCGATCGGATCGACACGTCCCAGTGCGTCGACGCTCCCGTCGGCCTGCTTCTTGCCGTACTCGACCTGCAGCACTGCGCCGGGGGTGACGATGCCGTCGGAGTTGACGTAGCGGATGCGTCCGGCGGCCGCGACGGTCAGGAGCGGTGCGGCGTCGTTGCGCTCGGGGAGTGAATACCAACCGGTGGTCAGTGACGCGTTCTGAGGTGCTCCGTAACTACCGAGCACCGGGGTTTTTGCGGGGTCGAGCCCGAACGGGAGCGCGACGTTGCTGCCGTTGACGCCGGCCGTCGACTGCGAGCCACCGGCGGTGCCGGATCCGGTTCCCGGCGTGGTGGTGCCGGACTGAGATGTTGTCGTGTCGAGGCTGTTTGCACTGCCCGCCGTCGAGTCCTCGGCGTCTGCGGTGAGGTCGCCGGCGACTCCGTCCGGCGAGAACCCGGTTGATTCGCTCGCACCGAATGCACCCGCGCCGGCGAGATCGGTGGGCCGATCCGTCAATTGCAGAACGCCGGCGTTCGGATCGGACTCGACGAGTACCTCACCCGCGAGACCGCAGCTTCCGCCGAAGACGGATTCGATGTTGGACTTGCCGATCGAATACGCGGGGTACTGCGCGACCGCGCCCTTGAGCAGGGACAGCACCTCGAACAGCACGACCGCTCCGGCCGCGATGGTCAACGGTGACGGGGCGAGAAGGCGAAGTCGCCTGGTCTTCTTGACGCTGTCCTCTGTGCCGTTTCGCCGGCGCGGCTCCATGACGTGGTACCACGCGGCCAGCAGCAGCGCGAGAATCGTGAGGCCGAGGAAGGCCGTCGAGAATCCCTTGCCGGCGATTGACGGCGGCTTGTCCCACCACGGGACGCCGTAACTCGAGACGTACCACCAGCCGTTGGAGCTCGTGAACGCCACAGCGAGGATGAACAGGATGCCCGCGGCGAACAGCGCGCGGTTTCGTTTGGAACGCATGCTCGACGCACTCACACCGACGGCGGCAAGGACGGCCACCGTGGCGGCCAGACCGGCGTACACACCGAAGTGGTGAGTCCACTTGGTGGGGGTGAACTGCATCAGGAGCAGCGACGCGAACACGATGCCGAGGATTCGGCGCGAGGGCCCGATAGCGGTGCCCGGGATCCGGCCCTTGCGCAGGATCATCATGACGCAGAAGACGAGTCCGACGATCATGACGAACATGCCGAAGCGGCGGGCCAGTGAGCCGTCGGGGGAGATGGTCATCAGTGCGTCCCAACGCAACCGTTCCTCGAACCACGGAACGTTCGGCCCGACGGCCGTTCGCACTCTGGTCGATTCGAGAACTGTCGCGAGGGTTTGATCAGCGAAGACCGCGACGAGCACCACGGTTCCGGCGGCGAGAATCGGCATGATCTGGGACAGGAAGCCGACGCGTTTGCCGCGGGCGATCAGGATCTGCAGGATCGGCCTGGCTCCGGCGATCAGCGCGCCGATGGCGATCAGCCCGGAAGGCCCGGCGGCCAGCGAGAATGCGGCGATCAGCACGGCCATCGCGGCGGGCAACAGACGTCCGGTGGCGATGGCGCGTTCGATGGAGCACCACGTGAGCAGGGCGCCGAGGGCGATGATGGGCTCGGGACGCAGGCCGTTGTTGTACGGCAACCAGAAGGCGAGGAACACGAGCCCGCCGGTCCAGATGGCAACCTTGTTGCGGCGCACCGCAACACCGAGTCGCGGTATCACCTCGCGGCTGATCACCATCCAGCACAGAATGCCGGCGATCAGCGCGGGCAGGCGCATCCACATGCTCGCGGTGCTGACCTTCGCGAACAGTGCCAGCACGTCGTAGTACCAACCGAACGGCGCTTCGGGGACTCCGAACCAACGGAAGTAGTTCGCCATGTACCCGGAATGCTCCGAGACTCGGGCCATGCCCAGCAGGTAACCGTCGTCGGAAGTGTTGGCGCCGAACACATGCCACAGCGCCAGCGTGCCGATAACCAGGGCGTCGATGCCGGTGAACTTCCACCATCGCGCCGGCAGGAACCGCCGCGCACGACGGCCGTCGACGCCGTCGATCCGGTGCAGTGCGTACAGCGAGACGATGGTCGAGAGTGCCGCCACGATCATCGCGAACAGTTTGAGAAGTGTGGGGCTGGACGAGAACCGCGAGTCGACGTCCATGTGGGCGGACAGTCCGGCGGGCGCTGCGCCCTGCAGGTCGGTGAAGATGCCGACCACCTGTGGGCGGTAGTCACCGGTCAGGGTGGTGCCGACGCCGTCGATTCCGGTGACCGCCGCGACGGTCTGCTCGGAGTTGGTCGTGATGGTGATCGCCGTGCACCCGCTCAGTTGATCGAGCGGGGTCGAGATCAATACCGAATCGCGGGTGAGTGCTTCGAGGCGGTCGGCAGTGGTGCGGACGGTGAGGCCGCGGGCGTTTCGGTCCGGCGCCCCGTTCGGCATGGTCGAGAGCAGTGTGCCGCCGCTGCCGCCCAACTGGCCGAGAGTGGAACAGGGGATGCTGATGTCGAGCGATGTGGGCGAGTAGGAGATAAGCGGCGACGAAACGCTGTTGACGGTCCCACCCTGCGGCCAGTCGATGCTCGCGGCTTCCTGCTTGACGGGCAGGAAGGGCGTCGCGAGTGCAAGAAGCAGGCCAAGAAGGCCGGTGACTATCGCGATGAGTCGTGCCGTCCGGACTCGCTGGGAATCCGATTCTCGGGGAGCTTCGGGGCCAGTGGGCACGGGTTTCGGGGGCACTACTACTTCAGACGGCACAAGGAACGATGTTAGGCGAGTGTGGGCCCGCACATCCTGAGAGAACTACTCAGGATGCAACTTCCTGTTCGGATTGTGGTGTTTCAAGTGTTCGGGCAATGGTGTCGAGTGAAATACCCAACACTTCCGCGACCGCGCTGATGGTGAAGAAGGCGGGTGTCGCGATGCGTCCGGTTTCGATCTTGCGCAGCGTTTCGACCGAGATGCCGGCATCGAGCGCTACCTGAACCATGCTTCGGTCTCCCCGTGCAGATCGCAGGAGTTCACCCAGTCGTAGTCCTCGTTCGAGTTCTTCCGCCGTCAGCGGTACGCGCACCATGTGCTTATAGTAATACCGGTATAGTTATTCGACAAGGAAGGTGTTCGAAATGGTCGAAATCAAGACCGCAGGGGAAATCGACGCGATGGCGGCGGCTGGGAGAATCACGGCGCAGGCTCTGGCTGCGGCGCGTGAGGCGGCAAGCGTCGGGGTGACGTTGCTCGAATTGGACGCCGTTGCCGCGGAGGTTATTTCGGCGGCCGGCGCCTCGGCGCTGTTCTTGAACTACCGGCCGGCAACGGCACCGACGCCGTTCCCAGGCGCCATCTGTGCGAGTGTGAACGATGCTGTGGTGCACGGTATCCCGAATGAGTACCGGCTTCGCGACGGTGACCTGGTCAGCATCGACTGCGGCGCGAGACTCGACGGTTGGTGTGGTGACTCCGCCATCAGCTTCACTGTCGGGCGCGGGAGCAGTGAGGATCAGGCACTGATCGACGCGACCGATGAGGCACTTGCCCGTGGCATTGCCGCTGCCCAGCCCGGAAACCGATTGGGCGACATCGGTGCCGCGATCGGACAGTACGCGCGCGGCCTCGGATACGGAATGCTCGCCGATCACGGTGGGCACGGCATCGGCCGCGAGATGCACGAAGGCCCGGACGTGCCCAACGAAGGCCGAGCAGGCAAAGGCTTCCGGCTACGGCCCGGCCTGGTCATCGCCATCGAACCGATGCTCATCGCCGACGGAACCGACGACTACCGGCACGACGCCGACGGGTGGACCCTTCGCACCGTTTCGGGCGCCAGGGCTGCGCACAGTGAGCACACGGTCGCGATCACCGAAGACGGTCCGGTGATCATGACCCGCTGATCAACCCGCTCAGCTCTGGTTGGAGGTCTTGCCGCTCACGAGGTCTCGTACGTCCCACACCCACACGTCGTCGACGCGCTTGGCGTCGAAGCCGACCAGCTCGTCGACCGTGTGGCGCAGGGCGTCGTCGCCGGAGAATCGGGGAAGCACCAGTACGTCGGCGTGCCAGTACCGCAGGTCGGTCAGTGCGTTCGCTCTGGTGCCCACGTCGATCAACGGGACCTTGCCGGTTTGTTTGGCATTGACCAGCAGGGTCGAGGTGGGCCGGGACTCGGCGCCGTAGATTCCGGCGCGGGTCTTCGAATCCGGGCCGACGAAGTACCCGCCGGCGATGGGGAAGCCGAAGTCGGCGTCGACCTGCCAGCTCAGTGCGCGGGCGTCTTCGGCGCTCGCGACGGGAACCGTCACCAGGGTGCCGTCGCTGACGTAGTTCTCCCACGAGCCGCTGGTGATGAATTCGGGCGTCGCAGATCGCTGATCGGCGTCGATGGGGGTCGGGATCAGGGGAATCATCGCGACGGCGAGTGCCACCAGCCAGACACCGGCGGCCGTGCGGCGCGGTCCACGAAGTTCGACAAAAGCGCGGTAGGTGCCGAGGGTGAGCAACAGTCCGATCGCCGGAATCGCGCCCATCGCGAATCGGGATTCGAGCACCGATTCGAACAACGGCAAGTCTGCGAGGAGTTTCCACGGCAGGGTGATGCCGGTCTTGTCACCGTCGATGGTCAGTTCGGAACCGAGCGAGAGCACACCCATCACCACGATCACGGCGGCGGCAGCGCGGGTCAGACGGATGCGCCACAGCCACACCGTTGCACCGAGAAGCAGGAGCACCAACGGCCATCCGAAGTACGCGTTCTCCTCGGTCGGGTTCATTCGGAACTCGGCGCCCTCAGGATCTCCCGCAACCGACTCGGTCGGGAACGTGGTGAGGGCAGCGGTGTCGTTGCCTGCCTGACCGTGTGAGACGCCGTCGTAGCTCGCTGGGCCGAAGAACTGCGACCACAGCGGCACCGCGGTGATCAGGAGTGTGACCGCGCCGCCGATCACGAGGCCGGGCATCGCGCGCTTGATCGCCTGGCGCGACTTGGCCAGGTCGGGCAGTGCATAGGCGGCGCCGAACACCATGGCTGACATCGTGAAGATGAGGAGCGGTTCTTCGCCGAGGAAGATCTGCCAGGCGACGAGTAGGCCGAGCACGACACCGTCGCGAACCGGACGCTTGCCGTTCGAAATGCGCACTACCTGCAAGAATATGAACGGAAGTACGAAGAACGCGACGAAGTTCGGGTGGCCGTTGGCATGCGAGATCATGGCGGGCGCAAATCCGCAGAACCCCGCTCCGACGGCGGCGGCGACCTTGGAGCGGACGGAGACTCCGGTCAGTACGTGCCGCGAGAATGCCCAGTACCAAGCGATGGCGGTGCCGCCGAGGCCGGCGGTCAGCCCGATCGCATACGTGGCGGTCGGTCCGAAGATCAGCGTGATCGGGGCCAACGGGATACTGATGCCGAACATCGCGGTATTGGCCATCAGGTTCACGCCGAGTGGATAATTCTGCAGGTCACTGAACAGTGGGCTGCGGAACTGGGCGAGGGCGTGAGCGGTATCGGCGAAGAACCATTCCCACATGGCCTGGTCGCGGCCCGCGTTGAACAGATAGCCGGACTGCAGATCGCTCCACAGGTTGGACATCACGTAGATCGCCGCGACGGTGAACGTCGCCATGATCGCGAAATCGACCAGACGACCGCGCTGGACGACCGAGCGCCGCACTGCTGAACGGACTCGCCCTGGACGTGCTTCTTCGAGCAGTTGGACGTCGGGCAAGGTCTCGGTCATGCAGTCGGTGCCTTTCGGTTCTGGCGCCCATCCCTGAAGTGGCGATCTCAGAAGTTCGGGGTGGCCTACTTAGGTCTCGATTCGATAACTTCCACTGTCAGAGTAACGAACAAAACGGTTCGCGTCCGCGAGCGGGCGCAGTCAGCGGGACAAACCGGTCCGCCCGACTTGTCCGGAAAGTAATGTTTTCGTGCACCGTTTGACGGGTTCGTGACCGGGGTATCGCAACAAGGATCTTGCTCGCGTTTGTTCAGGCAGCCCCGACGAATCCCATCCTCGACGAAGAGTTGGAACCTACGTCCGGGGCCTATACCGGATGGGATGGTGCTTGTGCATGTCGAAGACAGCAGTTCGTAGTAGCGCAGTAGGAGCAGTGGCCCTGTTGGCCGTTGTCCTGGGGGGTGGGACGGCGTCGGCAGGCGTCGACAACACCAGTTCGATCACCGACGTCAAAGGAAATCGGATAGAGGTCTATCAGGCTGATACCGCTATCCACGTCTTTCCACCTCTCGACAGCTCACCGCTGAGTGTCGAGTTCTTCCACGACGGGGTTGCCGGCGTGAAGATCGACGGCCCGGATGCAGCAAGTTTCACCGGAACGAAGCTGACGATCGGTTATCAGATCGGTTACCCGATCGCGTTGACCGGCGCGACGGTCGTTCTCAACAGTCCCGGTCTCGACTGGGCGATCGACAGTGGCACCGACATCGGCATCGGACTCATCCCAGACCCGGCACTGGGCGTGGACTTCACGAATCACGTCATTCTCGGCGGGGACATCATTCCGTCGCAGGAACTTGACGTCGATCTGGCGCCCGGCGGAATCACCGACGTCGCGCTGCTCGAGGATCAGACATTCGACGGTCCCGAGGCCGCTGTCCGTCTATCCGGAGTTCACGGTTATGTACAGGGAGCAATCGGTCCGGTGACCATCAGGCCGTACGCGAAGGCTGTCACGTCGAATGGCGATACCGTCGTCACTTACGGTGTACCGCAGAGGCTTTAGCGAAAGCGGATGCTCCCCCCGTCACGCTGCAACAGCGTGATGGTGGGAGTTTTCCGCGTTCCGTGTGGTCGAATCGGCGCCACGAATCGGCGAAGCGTCCGCCCAGTGGGCACTACGGGAAACACTGACGAGTTTCGCGACCAACCGTGCCGCGATCCACACGAGGTACACGGCGGTGATCAGAAGCAGAAGTGCCCAGTCGTGCGCGAAGAATCCGACTATCCCGCCGATCGTGAACGCGAGGGCGACGAAGACGACCCGTCCGCCCACGTCGGTCTCGACCAGATATTCGGGTTCGATCGGATCGTCGGGTTCACTCGATTCATCGACGTCCTCGGATGACTCGGCCCTGGACTTCTGGTGGTGTTCGGTGGGGATCTCGAGTAGCTCGCCCCATTCGAGCACCGCAACGGTGTGCGCGGTGTCGGTCGGGATCGCGCGGTAGTCGCGGGACTCGGACACGTCGATGAGAGCCCTTGCCAGAGTGAGTACTTCGATGCGATTGCGAATCGCGACGCTCAACACTTCATGGAAAGCCTGTTCGCGCCCGAACGGTTTGCCGCGCGCAATGACCAGAACATGCTCTGCGGAATCGAGAACTGCACGATGCGGTACAAGCTCGCGGCTTTGCGCAACGAGTTCGCTCACTGTCATCACCTACCCCGCCGGTGGTTGATGCGGCCGTTTGCTCGACTGCGCTTGGAGGGTCTGAGTACCCCGGCAGTTTCGGAAACAAACTCGCCGGACAGCGTGTCAGATTTGCGCAGCCGGGGCCGAGAGTGCTCCGAGGCAACTTTCGATCAGGTCGGCAACGATCACGTGAGCACGTTCTCGGCTGTCGACGCGGCCTTCCCACGTGGCAAAAGTGACGACGGTGAGCACGGTCAGAGTTCCCGCCCGAAGTTCGGCGATCTCTGCCGGTAACGAGGACGCAGCGACTATCCGCCGCTGAACTTCGCGGAAACTCTCGGCCTGCATGTGGTCACGGATAGTCGACGACATCGCCGGGTCGAAGATCGACTGCACCAGGAACCGCGCGTACAACGTGCCCTCGCGGTAGATGGTCTGTTCCGCCAACGGCAGGACGAGAGCCTCGACGAGGGCACGCATCGTCGGTGGATTCGCGTCGAGATCGATCGTGTCGAGCAACTCACGACGACGCTCACCGGCAGGTCGCATTCTGGACTCGACGACGGCCGCCAGCAAACCTTCACGTGACCCGAAGTGATACTGCGCAGCCGATTTGTTGGCCTGCCCGGCTTCGGTCTGAACATCACGAAGAGTCAGAGCGGCCAGACCTCGCTCGGCAACCAGACGCTCGGCTGCATCGATCATCGCCGCTCGGGCATCGGTTCGGGGCACGGTATGAAGTTAGGGGTGCGTCGGGGTCGCGTCAACGACCCCGACGGTAAGCCTTTTGTGACGTATCTCCTGGTTAGATTGCGTCAGAGCGGGTAACGACCACAAACGGCCCCTGCTCGGTCACGGTGAAACGAGGATCGTCGAACAGTTCCTTGGGGAACGTGACCGTGTAGCGGCGGACGTTCGGGTCGTTGGGGTAGACGTCCTCTGCCAACCGCAGCGTGTACCCGTCGGCGCCCTGGCGGAAGACGAAGGCGTCGGGGCTGCGCCACGGCGCCGAGTCCAGCGCAGTTACCAGTTCGTCAGGCGTCTTCAGCTCCGACCACTGCTCGATCAGCGCAGCGCGCGCACGGAAATCAGCGAGCGGGTTCGCGTAGTGCGACGTCAGTCCTTGAAAGCCGAAGTACGGGTAGAAGCTCAGGAAGCCGATGTCGGCAGTGAGGACCACCGTGTCATGGGGTTCGCGTCCCAACTGCTCGCGAATGATCCGGTCGATGTCGGCGTAATTGGCTTCGGCACCCGGGGGTCGCTTGTCCCCGCGCTCGCCGTTGCCGTCGGTATCGCTGTATGCCACAGCGATATCCGGCGCCAGCACCTGCGGGATGTTCTGCGCGAAGGCGATGGCTCCGATGACACCGAGTGCAACCAGTACCGCTTTGACGCGAGGATTTTCGCTGGTGGCCAGCACGATCCAACCGGCGAACTCGAAGAAACCGAACACACCGGCGGCTGCAAGGAGTCCGATCAGGACCGGCTCCAGTCGGAAACCGAGGAGCGTACTGCCGGCGACGGTGAACGTCATGGACAGCAATGCCCACAGGTACACGGCAATGACACCGATACCGAGTGCTCGGGCGCGGCGGGAGAACAGGAACCGCGAAATCAGCCAGATCGTGCCGAGTAGGCACAGTCCACCGACGAGGGTGAAGCTCAGCATCGGGAAGGGCAGTACCGCACCGGAATCGGGGAGGTAGTGCATTGCGGTGCCGGACTCTGCGGTGGCACCGGAGAGTGCCTTCAGCAGGTACGGCGTCCAGACGGTCAGAGCCACCAGGCCGGAGATCACCGCGATCACGGCGAGCCTGACGAGGGGGCCCAGTGCGGCTTTCCACGTGTTCTGGGCGCGTGCGGCAAGTACTGCGGCAACCAAGGCCATCAGAGTCACTGCGAACGCGGCGAATCCGAGATAGAGCGTGTAGACCGTTGCGGCGAGACCGAGGAACAGGCCCGTCCCGAGTATTGCGCCGGCTCCGGCAAATCGAGATGCCCCCGGCCGGTCCAATGCGCCCCACGCGAGGATCAGCACTGGCGGGATCAGGAGGTTGATGACGGCGCCGTACGCCTCGGGGGAGTTGTACGCCAACACGACGGCAGTGACGGCCAATGCCGCGACGACGGCCCAATCGCGTCGAATCAGCTTGGTCCACAACACGAGTGCAACGACGGCGACGACAGCCAACGAGCCGATCGCATAAGGCTTGAAGGCTTCCCAGCCGTCCATTCCCAGCAGGTTCGCGACGCGTCCACCGATCCAGAACCAGCCGGCCGGGTAGAACGGCGGCAGATCCACGTACGTCATGTCCTGCAGCGCAGCCGAATCCGTCAGCCGGGTCAGGTACTCGGTCCGGAACTGCTGATCGACCGAGACGCCGTGCAGATACAGACTCGTCGCGGCCAGGGGAAGTCCGAGCGTCGTGGTGACGAAGCCGGAGAGCCCGGCCCACGAGAGGAGTTTTGCGACCCGCTCGGCCTTGCGGGCGCGGAACATCAGAACCGCAACACCGACCACTGCGATGCAGAGCACCTGCAGCACCGTCGTGACGGCCTGCGTGACATTGGAAGAGGTGAACGCCGGCCACTGCACTCGGCCGAAAGCAAAGAGCCCGACAGCGGCTACAACAGCGGCGACCAGCGCTCCGAGGGCCATTTCCACCACCGTCGCCGCGGCATTACGCCACGGCGACGGGGTCGAAAGGTCTGTACTCGGAGCAGTTGTTGTTTCTGGCACGGGAGGAGCTTAAACCGGCAACTTCCGGAAGATCGGGCGCGGCACGTGGCGAAGACCCATCATGACGAAGCGCCACGGGCCGGGAGTCCAGACGATTTCCTTGCCCTTGTCCGAGGCGGCAACAGCGAGCTTCGCGACGATGTCCTTGTTGACCGTCAGCGGAGCTTCCTTGACGTGGGCACTGAACTGCGTGCGCACCATGCCGGGGCGAACGACGGTGACCTGCGGTCCGAATTCCGCGAGAGCCTCGCCGAGTCCGAGGTAGAAACCGTCGAGGCCCGCCTTGGTGGATCCGTAGACGAAGTTGGCACGCTTGACGCGCTCGCCGGCAACCGACGACATCGCGATGATCTTGCCGAAGCCCTGAGCCTTCATCTTCTCGCCGAGAAGAACACCGACCGAGACGGAGGCGGTGTAGTTGACGTTTGCCACCAGAACGGCCTTGCGCTGGTTCTGCCACAGCTCTTCGGAGTCACCGTCCAGTGCGAAGGCGACGATGGCGACGTCGACGTCACCGTTCGAGAACGCCTGGTCGATCACCTTCGGGTGCGATTCGAAATCAACGGCGTCGAAGTCGATGAGCTCCACCGAGGTGGCACCCTTCGCTTCGAGCTGCTTGACCGCAGCTTCGCGTCCCGGATCGCCAGGGAGTGCCGCCAGAACGACGCGGAGCGGCGCCTTCTTCAGGTACTCCTCACAGATGGCGAGGCCGATCTCGGAGGTTCCACCGAGAAGCAAAACGGTTTGCGGGTTACCTACAGCGTTGATCACAGTTCCAGCCTTCTGGACATATCGGAGGCGAAAACGCCTGTGGGGTCGTACTTGCGGCGCGTCGCGATCCACTCGTCGATGCGCGGGTACATGGCGTGGAAGGTTTCCGCGGACGTCCGCGAGTCCTTGGCCGTGTACAGGCGTCCGCCGAATTCGAGGACACGCTTGTCGAGTTCGGTGACGAACTCGTTCAGGCCCGGCTTGATGCGGAAGTCGACGCAGATGTTCCAGCCCGGGATCGGGAAGCTCAGCGGCGCCTGATTGCCTTCGCCGAAGAGCTTGAACACG
Organism: Rhodococcus sp. MEB032; assembly: GCF_030208925.1. NCBI lineage: Bacteria > Bacillati > Actinomycetota > Actinomycetes > Mycobacteriales > Nocardiaceae > Rhodococcus > Rhodococcus sp. MEB032. Next base: position 195,951 of record NZ_JARVSY010000012.1, on the reverse strand, counting down.
TTGAGGAACGAGTAGTGCCCGCTGCGCTGGATGTCGACGATGATCTTCTTGAACTCGTCGACGGCCTCCGGCGGAACCACGAACTGGTACTGCAGGAATCCGTTGGATCCGTACGCGCGGTTCCACTCACCGAACATGTCGAGCGGGTGGTAGAACTGCGTCAGATTCTGGACCTTGCCGCGATACTTGCCGGACTTGCGGAACCAGACCTCACCGATCGCGGTGAAGTTGAACTTGTTGGCCAGCCCGTTCGGGAAGACGTCGGGGAACGTCAGCAACTGCGGTGCGTCGAAGGCGAGCGGGTTCTTCTGCAGCTTGGCCGGAAGCTGGTCGAGCTTCGCCAATGACCCGCGCGAGACTGCCGCCCGGCCGAGCTTCGGGGGCGCGGAAATCGCGTCGAACCACGCGCTCGAATACTCGTAGTTGGCCTCACTGCCGTCGCTGTGCAGCGCGATGGTCTCGTCGAGGCTGTTGGTGACGTCGCCGTCGGCGATGAAGTACGCCGTCTCCGTCGGTGTCATCTTGATGGTTGCCCGCAAGATGATGCCCGTCAGGCCCATGCCGCCGATCGTGGCCCAGAACAGTGCGGCCTTCGGGTCGTTGCGCCCGCCCTTGGGGGTGAGCGTGCGAACCTTGCCGTCGGCCGTCAGCAGATCCAACGACACGACGTGGTTGCCGAAGCTGCCCGCGCTGTGGTGGTTCTTGCCGTGGATATCCGAGCCGATGGCGCCGCCGATCGTGACCTGACGAGTACCCGGCAGGACCGGAACCCACAGGCCGAACGGCAGAGCAGCCTTCATCAGCTGATCCAGATTCACGCCGGCGTCGACGTCCACCAGAGCGGTGTCGCGATCGATGCGGTGAATGCGGCTGAGTGCATTCATGTCGATGACCAGGCCGCCGGCGTTCTGCGCTGGGTCACCGTACGAGCGGCCGAGGCCGCGCGCGATGACGCCGCGTCGCAGATGCGAGGGCTTGGAATCGTTCTGTTCCGCAACCTGGGCGACCGCGTTGGCGATCACTTCCACGTCGGGGGTGGACAGCACCTGTGCAGTGGTGGCGGCGGTGCGTCCCCAACCGGTGAGGGTGCGGGCTTGGGTGTGGAGAGCCGGCTGCGGCGTCTCTTCTGCTGTCGTGGACATCAAGGTAGAGGTTACCTGGGAGTAGTGCCGACGGCTCCGACTCGAGTGGTTACTCTCGTCGTCGTGCCCGAAACACCTGCAAGTCACCAGCACGAACCCCACGTCCCGCTGCCCGTCGAGATTCCTGTCACGACGGACATCGCCGACGACGCGTTGGACCTGAAAACGCAGATCGTCCGGTTCGTCGCGACGGGTGGGCTGTCGGCGGTCGTGGACTACGGGCTGTATGTGCTGCTCCTCGCGTTGGGGTTGCCGCGCGTCGCCGCAAAATCGCTGAGCTTCGTTGCGGGCACCACGACGGCGTACCTCATCAATCGTCGGTGGACGTTCAAGGCCGAGCCTTCTCGCGCCCGCTTCATCGCTGTAGTCGCGCTGTACGCGGTCACTTTTGCGGTTCAGGTCGGACTCAACGAACTGATGGTCCATGTCTTCGACGAGCATTGGTGGCGGACACCGCTGGCCTTCGTCATCGCGCAGGGCACCGCGACGGTCATCAACTTCATCGTTCAGCGGGCAGTGATCTTCAAGATCAAGTAACGGTTCGGGGTGGATTAGCGCATTCGTCCGGTTTCTCGAGAGAGAATCGAGCCCATGATCATCGTTCTCGATTCTTCGGCCCTGACCAGGGGCGTACGGTTCGACACTGCCATCGCCGACGCTCGCGCACTCGGACACCGCGTCGTCGTGCCGCGATTGGTTGTCCTCGAGGTTGCGAGTCGCTACCGCGAGGAATCGGCGGAGATGATCGCGGCCCTGAGCGTCCAGGCGCGCATGTACGACCGACTGGGGTTGCGGCGCGACCTTACGAGGTTCGTCGACGCTGCTCACGACAAGGCCGACGGCTACGTCGACGACGTGATCGAAGACCTCGTGGCGATCGGCGTCGAAGTGGTCGATCCAGTCGACGTGTCGCATCTCGAGGTGGCCGAGAGGGCGATCTCGCTGCGTCGGCCCTATACCGACAAGAAGAAGCGAGACGGATATCCGGCGACGCTGAACTGGCTGACCGTGCTCGATCTCGCCGACCGGAACCCGGGCGTCGACGTCATCTGGGTGAGCTCCGACGCACGGGCATACGGCGACGGCGAAGACGGGGTCTGGCACGGCGATCTCGCGCGTGAGCTGGCGTCGCGCGGTCTGGAGTATCGGGTCCGCTGGGCGTCGGACATCCCGGTGATCGACGGACCGGTGCAGGTGGAGCAGGTGGCGGAGGTCGAGGAAGCCGCTGAGGTCGCGCCCGAGGCCCCGGTTGCTCAGGGCTTCGTGGAGCCGGAAGCGGTGGTTCCAGCCGAGGTTCCCGAACCCGCGGCACCTGCAGCAGTCCCCGCCCCCAAGCCTGTTCAGCGCGCAGCGCGGACGAGAGTTGCGCCGCAGCGCATCGAACCCGCCCCGAAAGCTCAGTCCGGTGGACTGCGCGGTCTGGGCAAGGTCATCGGCGGGCGGAAACGAAAGGTCACGATCGTCGACGATCTCGACGAAGTCGACCTCTTCGGTGCCTGATCGCTTCTAATCTGGACAGATGTCTCTGTTGCCGACAGTCAGTCGAAGGACCGGAACTCGATACGGCAGGCCGAGTATCGAATCGCAGGTCCTCTACAACGCGTGTCGATGGATGCTTCGGCCCGTGGTCGGGATCGCGCCGCTGACGCCTGGCGCCATGCGCCGCGCCGCAGTGCTGGACTCGGCCGCGGGTGTACGCATTCCGTCCGGGATCGATCGGGAAGCGATTCGCTTTCCAGGTTTCGACGGTGAACTCGTGCGGACGGCAGGCTCGACGGCTGATCTGCGCGACGGTGTTGTTCTCTACCTGCACGGCGGCGGGTTCATGTGCTGCGGGCTCAACACGCATCGGCCGGTCGTTGCAAGCATCGCCAAGCGAACCGGCCTTCCGGTCCTGCACATCGCATATCGACAGTTGCCGAGCACGAGCATCAGCGGGTCCGTCGACGACTGTCTCGATGCATACCGGTGGCTCCTCGAACAGGGAGCCTTGCCGGAAAAGGTTGTCTTCGTTGGCGATTCGGCCGGAGGCTTTCTGGTCTTCGCGACGGCACTTGCAGCTGTTTCCGCGGGGCTCGAGGTTCCCGCCGGTCTGGTCGGGCTCTCACCTCTCCTCGATCTCGATTGCACCACCAAATCAGTCCACGCCAACGCTCGACGCGACGTGATCGCCCCGGTGTCGGCATTGATGGCGATCGGAAAGCTTGGCGGACAGACGAACTCACCCGTCGACGGCGATCTGGCCGCTCTGCCGCCGTCGTTGCTGATCGCCGCCGAATCCGAGGTGCTCAGAGTCGATTCGGAGGTGATGGCGCAACGGCTCGCCGCCGCGGGGGTGCCGTGCTCGCTGCAGATCTGGAACGGCCAGGTTCACGCGTTTCCCGCCGTCTGGCCTGGCTTGCCGGAGAGCCGGGCTGCGCTACGTGACGTTGCCAGGTTCATTCGCGCCAGGCTGGATGCGGTCCCGCCCCAGGCGTCACGTGCGCAGTGACGCGACAACTGCCCGTGCGAGGGCGTCGGCAGATCCAGGAGCGAATGGCAGAAAGAGTTCGGGCTCGATCAGTTCCACTTCCATGAGCAGTGGCTGATCCACCGGACCCACGACGTCCACACGCGCATAAAGCAATTCGCCGGGGCCGCATGGGGTCGCGGCCAGTGCTGCGTCGGCCACCGTGAGTTCGGCGGCGGACGGTTCGTGGAGGTGGTTGGTTCCGCCGTGAAATTCCTGCACGCGGAAGTCGTTGGCGGCCGGGATCTTCCGGACAGCGTGTGAGTAGCGTCCGCTGATGTGGATGATCGAGCGCTCACCGTCGACGACGTCCGAGACGAATGGCTGGACCAACGCGTCGTTACCGCCGTCGAGGATTGAGCTGAGGTGAGCGTGGGCCTGCGCGGACCCGGCGGCAAACTTTCCCACTCCGACAGCGCCGGCGGACACTGCAGGCTTGACGATGACGTCGGCACCCTCGAACGAAGGGAGGGTGAGTGTTTCGCTCTGTCCGGCAGCGATCACAGCGGTTGGGACGATAGGTACGCCGGCCGCGGCAAGTTCGGTCAGGTATCCCTTGTGTGCGTTCCACTTCACGATCGAGAGTGGATTGGCGATCGGAGCGGTCAGCTGATCGAGAACGGCAAGAAATTTGTCGAGGCGCTGGGTGTAGTCCCAGGTCGACCGGATCAGAACCAGGTCGGCGTCGATATCGAGGAGGGACGGGCTCGACCACGGCGCCATCGTCGACGCGATGCCGTAGGAGGTGAGAGCATCCATGACGAGTTTGCTTTCGACATCCGCCTCGCGGGCGGCGCCGTCACAGGTGAGCAGGAGAACCGTGGTCATGCCACGATGCTTTCACGGCTGGCGCCTTCTAAGACTAGCGAGGTGGCCCCTCGTCGAGGACCAGCGAACCGGTCCCGGGTTGCCCGGTTGCGTCCACCCACGTCACCGCGACGGTGTCGCCGGGGCGGCGCGAGCTCATCGCCGCGTTGAGATCAGCGGACGACGCGATCCGGCTGCCACCGAACTCGGTGATGACCGCACCTTTGGTCAGCCCCACCCGCTCGGCCGGCGAATCGAAGCTCACGGCAACAACTTCGGCGCCGGCCGGCATGTCCGCGTGATCCTTCACCGCGACACCGAGTACGGGTGTCGGTCCCACACGCACGGTCTCGGAGGAGCGGCCACCGAGTACCTGCTCGACGATCGGTAGTGCGGTGTCGATCGGTATCGCGTAGGACTGAGGCGCCGGTGAGGTTTCGGTGCGGTCGGTGACGGCGTTGCCTGCGCTGCTGACGCCGATCAGCTCGCCAACGGCGTTGACCAGGGGACCACCGGAATCGCCAGGCCGGATGTCCGCGTCCACCTCGATGAGGCCCTTCAACTGGTTTCGCGATCCGTCGGACACGTTGCGGGTGTTGACGGTGACACCGAGGTTGGTGATGACGCCGGGAGCAGGGACGGGTACTCCGCCGCCTTCCGCATTTCCGATTGCGGTGACGGAGTCCCCGCGAGCGGCTTCTGCTGATTTGCCGACCACAGCCACCGGCAGATCGTCAGCGCCCGCGAGTCGAAGGACAGCAAGGTCGCTGACGCTGTCGTACCCGAGGATCTCGGCGTCGTAGATCAGTCCGTTGGACATGCTGACGGCAGTGACGTCCGAAGCTCCGCTGATGACGTGGTGATTCGTGAGCACCACTCCGTCAGGGGAGAGCACGATCCCGGTCCCAGCAGTGGTGGTGAATCCGGCCGGCGCCGTGATGGTGACGATGGTGGGGACCACCCGGGCCGAGAGCTCCTCCGGGGTGAGCGGAACAACCGGCGCGGGTGGGGTGGTTGTGATGACGGTGACCGGTGCGGACTCGATCGTTCCCGGAGTCAGGGGCGGTGCGACCAGCGCGAGACCACCGAGGCCGGCTGCGAGAACGACGGCCGTCCACAGGCCGCGTCTGCTCGCACGTTTGGTCATCCAGCCGTCCGTCCCGCCGGTGTCATGCCATCGAGTCGTGAAAGGTGAAGATTACCGATTCGGCGAATCTTCGGCCACAAAACCGGGCAACATGCCGTCCGCGCGGAGCGTCGCCAGGGACGGCGCGGCAGCGTCCTTTGCGGAGAGCTCGTAGGTCAGAGGGTTGCCCTTACGGTCTGTTCTCGGCCATTCGATCGCGAGTTCCGGATCGAAGGGATCGAGGTCGCGGTCCAGGTGGGGCGAGTATTCGATGCTGCACAGGTACATCACTGTCGATCCGTCTTCGAGTGAAAGGATCGCGTGGCCGAGGCCTTCCTCCAGGAACACCGCTCGTCGATCGACGTCGTCGATCACCACCGCATCCCACTCGCCGAAGGTCGGTGATCCGACGCGCAGGTCTACGACAACGTCGAGGAAGGCACCTTTCACGCAGGTGATGTACTTCGCCTGTCCGGGCGGATTGTCGGTGAAGTGGATCCCGCGGAGGCTACCGGCTTCGGAAACCGAGCAGTTGGCCTGCGCGAGGCCGAGAGTGCGGCCGGTCGCGGCGGTGAAGGCGGAGCTTTTGAACCATTCGAGAAAGACACCGCGGTTGTCGCCGAACTGCTTCGGTGTAATTTCCCAAGCTCCGGCGATCTTCAGTGGACGGATTTCCACGTCACCATTCCTTGCCGTGCTCGAGCAGCTCGAGTAGGTAGTTGCCGTACCCGGATTTTCCCAATGCTTCTGCCTGAGTGCGTAATTGGTCGGAGCTGATGAATCCTTGACGCCACGCAACCTCTTCAGGGGAACCGATCTTGAGGCCTTGGCGGTGTTCGATGGTCCGCACGTAGTTCGCTGCCTCGAGCAGGGAATCGGGTGTGCCGGTGTCGAGCCACGCGGTTCCGCGGGGGAGGACATCGACAGAAAGTTTGCCAGCTTCGAGATAGTGCTGATTGATGTCGCTGATTTCGTATTCGCCACGCGCAGAGGGCTTCAGAGTGCGTGCGATGTCCACGACGTCGCTGTCGTAGAAATAGAGGCCGGGGACTGCGTAATTGGATTTCGGTGACGTCGGCTTTTCCTCGATGGACACGGCGCGACCCGAGTCGTCGAATTCGACGACGCCGTAGGCGGTCGGATTCGAGACCCAGTAAGCGAATACGGCTCCGCCGTCGATGTCGGAGAAACGCCTGAGTTGGGTTCCGAGGCCGGGGCCGTAGAAGATGTTGTCGCCGAGGACGAGCGCCACGGAGTCGGATCCGATGTGCTCTGCGCCGAGGGTGAATGCCGTTGCGAGGCCGTTCGGGTCGTGTTGCACTGCATAGGTGAGGTTGACGCCGAATTGTGAGCCGTCGCCGAGAACCCGGCGGAATTGTTCGGCGTCGTGTGGGGTCGTGATGATCAAGATGTCGCGAATGTCGGCGAGCATGAGAGTGGAGAGCGGGTAGTAGATCATCGGCTTGTCGTAGACGGGCAAGAGTTGCTTGCTCACTCCGAGGGTGATCGGGTGCAACCGCGACCCGGTGCCACCGGCCAGAATGATTCCGCGCATGCGTGCAGTGTCCTGCACTCCTGCCTGCCGACGCAAACGGACATGACACGCCCGGCCGCTAAAGTGGGGTTCGTCCGATGAGCCTGAGGAGATGACGTGCGACTACTGGTCACCGGGGGTGCCGGCTTCATCGGTGCCAATTTCGTTCATCAGACGGTGGCGACGCGTCCCGACGTGGAAGTCACGGTTCTCGACGCTCTGACCTACGCCGGAAATCGCCAGTCCCTGGCGTCCGTCGAGGACCGGATCACGTTTGTCCACGGCGACGTGGCCGACGAGCCGCTGGTCGACGATCTTGTCTCGCGCTCCGACGCAGTCGTGCACTTCGCGGCCGAAAGCCACAACGACAATTCCCTCGCCGACCCCGAACCGTTTTTGCGCACCAACGTCATGGGAACCTTCTCGCTCCTGCAGGCTGTGCGTTCGCACGGGGTCCGTTATCACCACATTTCGACCGACGAGGTGTACGGCGACCTCGAACTGGATGATCCGGCGAAGTTCACGGAGACGACACCGTACAACCCGTCGAGCCCGTACTCCGCGTCCAAGGCGTCGAGTGATCTGTTCGTGCGCGCCTGGGTGCGCTCGTTCGGGATCGCGGCGACCATCTCGAACTGCTCCAACAATTACGGCCCGTACCAGCATGTGGAGAAGTTCATCCCACGCCAGATCACCAATCTGCTCGACGGAGTGCGTCCACGGTTGTACGGGGAAGGCCGCAACGTCCGCGACTGGATTCACGTCGAGGACCACAACCGCGCCGTCTGGGACATCCTGGACCGCGGGAAGTCCGGCGAGACGTATCTGATCGGCGCCGACGGTGAAACCGACAACCGGACGGTGATTGCGACCCTGCTCGAAATTTTCGGACGCAAGCCGGACGATTTCGACTTCGTCACCGACCGCCCTGGTCACGATCTGCGGTATGCGATCGATTCGACGCGACTGCAGCAGGAACTTGGGTGGAAGCCGCAGTACCGCGATTTTCGAAGCGGACTGGAAGCCACCGTCGAGTGGTATCGCGACAACGAGCAGTGGTGGCGTCCGCAGAAGGCCGGCGTCGAGGCAACGTATTCAGCCGGAGAATCCGTCGTCCGCTGAACCACCGGCTGCCGCGGTTGATACCCTCGAGCCCGATACGTGCTCAGATGTAGCTACATCAACAACGGTAGGGATCAGTAGATGAACGAGGCCTCCGCGGATACGCCGGTCGCAAATGACACGGCTGTGCTTGACGAGGTAATGGTCGAGCATCCACACGGGGATCGTTTTCTGGTCCAGCGTGGCATCTTCCGATCGATGTCCCCCAAGGTGCCAGAGGCAATGTATGTGGTTACCAAGGGTGATGCGCTCGTCGATCGGCATTCTCTGACATTGGGCGAAGCGGCGACCGCGAGCACCAACACGTATTTCGGACGATTTGCTGCCAGTTTCTGGCAGCGGTGGACGCCTGTGAGTTCGGTGCGGATTCAGCTGAGCTACGTCGGCGACGGCGGGCTCGACGTCAGCCTGCGTGCATCGGATGTGCGCGGACGCAAGAGGACGATTTCACTTCACTCGGTCGCCGGATCGGGTGAACTCTCGATCGATGCCCCACTCGCTCATTTCGTCGACGGCGGGGCGATGTGGTTGGAATTCGTCGCGACCAAAGGTTCCGTTGTCGTTTCCGGCGTGTCATGGACTGTCTCGGCCCCAGAGTTCATACGCCCGGCGGCTGTTGTCATCTGCACTTTCAATCGCGCCGACGACTGTGTCGAAACCGTTGCGACCATGGCGTCCGATGCGGGTGCGATGATCGGTATCGACGCCGTCTGTGTGGTCGATCAGGGCACAGATCAGGTTCAATCCAGGGATCGTTTCAAGACTGTCGCGCACGATCTCGGCAAGAAGTTGATCTATCTGACGCAGCCGAATCTTGGTGGCGCGGGTGGTTTCTCGCGTGGAATGCTCGAAATCACTTCCTCGTCAGGTTCTGAGCACGCCAACGTCATCCTCATGGACGACGACATTCTTTGCGAGCCCGAATCGGTGCTCAGGATGAATGCATTCGCAAATATGACGGTCGAGCCGGCAATCGTCGGGGCTCAGATGTTGTCACTGAACAATCCGACGATGTTGCATGTCAGTGCGGAGCGAGAGGTTCTCGACGAGCTCAAGGCCGGGGTCCTGACTCCTGGCGCGATGATGGGCGTCGACCTGTTGAAGAAGAAGCAGGAGATGCGCTTCGATGCGGGCTGGAATGGTTGGTGGACTTGCCTGTTGCCGGCCGAGATCATCTCCGAGCTGGGCTTGCCGATACCGCTTTTCTTCCAGTGGGATGACATCGAGTACGGAATCCGAGCGCGCTTCGCCGGCCACCCGACGATAACTCTGCCCAATGCCGGTGTCTGGCACGCGGATTTCCATCTGAAGGATTACGACGACTGGTCCCGGTACTTCAGCATTCGAAATGGGTTGATCGTTTCTTCGATCTACGGCCCGTTCGACGGTAAGGTGATCTCGAAGTTCTTGTTACGCAAGATTACTCAGCTCATTGTAGGAATGCAGTACGGGTTGGCGGCAACATTCGTCAAGGCGGCTGAGGATTTCCTGCAGGGGCCTGACTTCCTCAACGACGGCGGGCAATCTGCTCTTGTCGACGTTCGTGCTCTACGTGACGAATACCCTGAAACGAAAATGCAGCCGGCCTCGGCAGTCGGTGCGGAGTCCGATCCACATACGCAGATGACCGTGTGGGAGTTCGAGCCCGACGAGAACCGCGAGGGTCTGGTGCTTCTCAAGCGCGTAGTTCAACAGTGGACTGGGCGTGTCGACCGTCGACCGGTAACGGTTCCTGCGATCTTCGGCGACTGGTGGCATGTGTCGTTGTTCGAAAATGCCGCTGTCACGGACGCGTCGCAGAACGGCGTCCGCGTCCGTCGGCGCAACAAGAAGCAGGCTACCGAGTTGGCCAAGCGCGCGGCCAAAGTCTGTTGGGAGCTGCGTAAGCGCGCACCTGAGATGAAGAAGGCGTACTCGGACGCCATGCCGCGCCTCACGAGCGCCGAGAACTGGACGCGCTTGTACGGAAACAAGATCGGATAGCTTGTGGCCCTCCCGCTGGGGCAGAGATTGGCCCAGTGGCGCTTGCCGGCTCTACTGGGGCTCGCGGCTACCGTCGTGGGTGTCGCGTGGTCCGGTCGTCCGTCGTTCTGGTGGGACGAAGCGGCGACGGTCTCGATGGCGGACCGATCGCTTCGTTCGACGCTGGCAACACTCGGACACGTGGATGCGGTCCATGGGCTCTATTACGTGCTGATCCACTGGTGGTTTCAGGTTTTCGGGGTATCGGAATTCTCTGCGCGAGCGCCGAGTGCGCTGGCAGTCGGAATCGCGACGGCAGCGTTGGTAGCGCTGGCGCGGATGTTCGGGGGTACCAGACTCGGCGTTATCGTCGGCGTCACTTTCATGGTGCTTCCCCGAGTTACCTGGGCAGCCACCGAGGCACGCTCGTATGCAATGGTGTTGGCATTGTCCACGGTCACAATGCTGGTGCTCGTGTGTTCGCTGCGAACGTCGAAGCGCGCGTGGTGGATCCTGTACGGCGTGTTGGCAGCTGTCTCTGTAGCACTGTTTCTCTACAGCGCCGTGCTGCTGCTGGTACACGCTGTCATCGTGGTGTTCGGGGCCAAGGTGATTCCGGACGCCGATTCGAAGCGGAATCGTTTCAACGGGTTGTGCTTTGTCGGTGCTTCCGCGTCCGCGGTCCTGCTTGTGTCCCCGCTGATCGCCCTGTCGCTCGGACAATCGAGGCAAGTCAGTTGGATACCACCGTTGGATCGGCATATTTTCACGACGATCGCCGTTGACCAATGGTTCCTTTCGAGTCCGTTGTTTGCTGTCGTGGCGGGGATCATCGTGCTCTCAGGGATTGCGGGCTATTTCTTCGCACCCAGTCGGTGGACTGTCGGGGATCGCAGTGCGTCGACTGTCGCACTGGTGTGGATTCTGGTCCCGATGGCGCTGTTTCTCGTGTATTCGGTCGTCCTGGGAAACATCTACGTCGATCGGTACGTCATATTCACTGCGCCCGGTGTGGCCTTGCTGCTGGGTGTCATGATCAGCCGCCTGACGTCGAGCTGGGTCCTGGCCTCGGCGGCGGTGATACTTCTTGCTGCGGCGTCTCTACCTGCATACGTCAGCCAGCGAGAGCCGTGGGGAAAATCGGGTGGGATGGACTACAGTACGGCTGCGGATTTTCTGAAAGCCAATGGGAATGCGGGCGATTGCGTCGCGTTCCAGCCGGTGGTGTCCTGGGCGCCGAGTTCGTTGCATGCTGTCGCCGAGGCACGGCCTGACTCGATCAAAGGTTTGCGAGATATCGGCCTCGAGCATGATGCGAACTCGATCGACGAGCTGTGGGATTCCGAATATTCAGTGGACGAGACGGCCGAGCGGGCACAGGGCTGCCAGACCGTGTGGGTCGTCACCGACGGTGAGCGTCAGAGCTATGAGGCAATACTTCATACGGCCAATGTCGTGTGGAATTTCGAGCCTTTCCATTTCATCGACACGGAACTGTTCACACAACTTTCAGTGCGAGGGTTCGTTGTCGAAACAGCGACACCGCTGCACCACTTGCAGATCGTGCAGATGGTTCCTTCCACACGCAGGTGACTATACCCAGTACGCGACGCGTGAACGGTAGTTGCGCATGGCCAGAAGTGCCAGGCCCCACCCCACGACGGTGACGGCGAGCACGATGACCCAGTGGTACAGCTGCTGGTCCCCGCCGAGGAGTGGCGTTCGCACGATGTCGAGGAAGTGATACAGGGGATTGAGCTCCGCGATTCGTGCTCGTTCAGCGTTGGCTGTTCCTTGCAGTGACTTCTCGGTCCAAATGATGGGAGTCATGAAGAACAAGAGTTGAACGACGCTCGCGAGCAACGGGCCGATGTCACGGTACCGAGTGGAGAGGATGCCGAAAACCAGGGAAACCCACACTGCGTTGATCGCGATCAACGCCAAAGCAGGAATGAACGAAAGATCCGTCCAGGAAAGCTGTTTCGGGAACACGATCAAAATGACGATGTAGATCACGAAGTTGTGGGCGAAGAGAATCAACTGGCGCCAGACCAGCCGATACACGTGAACGCTCAACGGCGTGGGTAGCTGTTTGATCAGTCCCTCGTTGGAAATGAAGACTTCGGCGCCCTCGAGGATGGCACCGGAGATCATGTTCCACACGATGAAGCCAAGAGTGACGTACGGGAGGAATTCCGCGACGTCCAGATTGAACAATGACGAGTAGAGGATGCCCATCGCGACTGCAGTGGTGCCAGTGGCGATCGTGATCCAGAACGGTCCGAGGATGGATCGTCGGTAGCGCTGCTTGATGTCCTGCCACCCGAGATGGAACCACAGTTCTCGATGGCCGAGACCCTCGCGCAGATCCTGGATTGCTCGGGCGAACGTGCGGGACGCCGGCGCTATGGGGGCCTTGTCGGCAAGGGTTGGGGCAGACACAGCCGCCAAGCCTACTCGGTCGCCGAGCGGGCTCGATCAGATGCGAGAGAAGCGTTCGGATCTACCCAGCTTGCGTAACCTCATCCACTCGCGCAGCCCGGAGACGTCACGCCTGGTGATGAGGAAGTACCAACCGAATCGCACCCATTCCTGTGGAAGGAGCCGTCGCATCCCGGGTTGCGAGAGTAAATAGCCACGGTTGCGATAGGTGTAGAAACGCTTGGTCTCGTTGTCCGGGTACTGCGTGTGCATACGGCCGCCGAGAATGGGTTTGAATTCGTCGGCGCCGTCGGGGTGCAGGTACGCAGTCTGTAGGCATGTGCCGAACCGAAGTCCGGAACGGATCAGTCGGCGATGGACCTCCACCTCGTCGCCACGGACGAAGAGCCGCAAATCGGGAACGCCAACGGTCTCGATCGCTTCCGCGGTGAACAGCGCACCGTTGAAGAGGGACGCGATTCCCGGGAGAAGATCACCTTCACCCAGCTCGCTACGTCGTCGACGCCATTCGACCCCACGGCGTAGCGGGAAGGCCAGCTTGTCAGGTTCGGAGATGTCGCACACGACGGGAGATACTTCCGCCAGGTTGTGACGAATTGCGCAATCGAGAAGCGTCGAAAGTACCTCGGGCCCCTCGGGGCGGCCGTCGTCGTCGGCAAGCCAGACTCGGTCTGCACCGAGCGACAATGCCAGCAACATTCCGAGGGCGAAACCACCGGCGCCGCCGAGATTGTGTGCCGACCCTATGTACGTGGTGGGGATCGAGCAGTCGTCCACGAGCGCGCGGACATCGGATTCGTCGGCATTGTCGACGACGACGAGATGGTCGAGTGGGCGCGTCTGGGTTGTGAGTACTTTCAGGGACGAAGCGAGAAGTTCACGACGCCGATGGGTGACAACGACGCCGATTATCCGCTCAGGCATCGTCCGAGCTCGCTTCAGCAATCGCCGATGCCGCGGCGTCTTCGCGTTCCATTTCGCGAATCACATGAGCGACGTGGTCGCCGGCATCGTTGCCCTCGTACGCGCGGACGATTTCTTCGATTCCCCCGGACTGTCTGACAGTTCCGTGATCGATCCACATCGCGCGGTCGCACAGTTGCGCCAGAAATTCGTTCGAGTGGCTCGCGAAAACCAAGATTCCAGATCGTTTGACGAGGTCTTGGAGACGGGTTCGCGCCTTCTTCATGAATTCTGCGTCGACGGCACCGATGCCTTCGTCGAGGAGCAGGATCTCCGGATCGATGCTGGTCACCACACCGAGTGCCACTCGGACCCGCATTCCGGTCGAGTAGGTGCGAAGCGGCATCGAGAGGTAGTCGCCCAACTCGGTGAAGTCTGCGATCTCATCCATTTTCGCGAGCATCTGCTTACGGGTCATTCCGAGGAACATTCCGCGGATGATGATGTTCTCGTATCCCGAGATCTCGGGATCCATACCCACCCCAAGATCGAAGACAGGGGCTACGCGGCCACGAATTGCGGCTGATCCGCGAGTCGGCTCGTAGATCCCGGACAACAGTCGGAGCAATGTGGATTTGCCTGCACCGTTGTGGCCGACGAGTCCGATTCGGTCGCCCTCCTTCAGGGACAACGTCACGTCCCGCAAAGCTTCGACGACAACGACGTCGGAATCGTTTCGTCCGATTGCGCCACCTGCACGACCGAGGAACGCCTTTTTCAGCGAACGCGATTTCGCGTCGAAGATCGGGAAGTCGACACACGCTCCGCGTGTTTCGATGCTGACGTTCTCGGTCATTCTGCTCCTTGCATCCGGTGGAGCGCCTGGTTGGGCGGGCTCCCCGGTTCGGCGTCGCCGGGATTGAATCCGCTCAGTTCGCGGAGTCGGGCACGAGCACCGAGCCTACCGGGGCGCAACACCGTGAAGACTTCAGCTGGGGACGCAGCGCTGCTCGTTACAGATACTGGCCGGTTCCCGGGCTCTGTTGGTCCGGATGGGCAGGCGAATGCGGAGCCCCGATGCTCATGCCGGGAGGCAGTGCGCCCTGACGCATCTGTTCGAGCTGAGCGCGCGCTGCCATCTGCTGCGCGAACAGTGCGGTCTGAATTCCGTGAAACAGTCCTTCGAGCCAGCCGACGAGTTGGGCCTGCGCGATTCGCAGTTCGGCGTCCGAGGGAATGGAGTCGTCGGTGAACGGGAGGCTCAGTCGCTCGAGTTCTTCACGGAGTTCGGGTGCCAGGCCTTGTTCCAGTTCTCGGATGGACGAGGTGTGGATGTCCTTGAGGCGCTTGCGGCTGGCGTCGTCGAGCGGCGCGGCGCGCACTTCTTCCAACAGTTGTTTGATCATCGTGCCGATTCGCATGACCTTCGCCGGCTGCTCGACCATCTCGGCGACGGACTCGGCTTCGGATTCCGCGCCTTCGGTGGTGCCAGATGTGGAGGCCTCTGCCTCGGCCGCCGGCATCGCGACGGGTCGACCGTCGGGTCCGATAACGAGTACCTGCTCTTTGTCGGGGTTCGTCATGCTTCCATCTTGTCGTGTGTGGGCGACAAACGCCGCGTAACCCCCAAAAAGTTAGCTACCGAATAACTGTACTGACGGGTAATTGGGTGACTGCCTTCGACTAAGCGGGCGTCTGCACCTAGAGTGTCGAGCATGGCTTACGACGTTGCCCGCGTACGGGGGTTGATTCCCTCACTCGGTGACGGCTGGATCCACCTCGATCCGCAGGCCGGAATGCAGATCCCGGACGCCGTCTCGCGGACGGTCTCCACCGCGTTCCGTGCCTCTGCATCTTCTTCCTCCGGTCGCCACGTCTCGAACCGTCGTAGTGCTGCCATTCTCGAGAGTGCGCGCACCGCGGTCGCCGATCTGGTCGGCGGAGATCCTGCGGGAGTCGTTCTCGGATCAGACCGAGCGGTGTTGTTGGCTTGGCTCGCCGAGTCGCTCAGTTCGCGGTTGGGCCTCGGAACCGGTCTCGTACTCTCGCGCCTCGACGAAGAGGCGAACGTCGCGCCCTGGCTTCGTGTGGCCAGTCGCTACGGCGCTCAGGTGCGATGGGCAGAGGTCGAAATCGAAACGTGTGAGCTCCCGAGTTGGCAGTTCAACGATCTCATCACCTCGACCACTCGATTGGTGGCCTTGACGGCCGCATCACCGGTCGTCGGTTCGGCTCCGAACGTCCGCGCCGCAGCTGATCGTCTGCACGAATTCGGCGGACTGATGGTGGTCGACGCCGTCGGTGCAGCGCCATATGCGCATGTGGACATGGCTGATCTCGGGGCGGACATCGTTGCCGTCAGCGCGCCGTCGTGGGGCGGTCCGCAGGTGGGCGCACTCGTCTTCCGCGATCCCGGACTGCTCGACCGAATTCCGGCCGTGTCGCTCAACCCGTACGCGCGTGGCGCCGAGCGACTCGAGGTGGGCGGTCATCAGTTCGCGCTGCTGTCCGGTCTCACGTCGTCGATCGATTTCCTGGCGGGCTTGGACGAATCGGCAACGGGAACCAGGCGTGAGCGCCTCGAAACCTCGATCAGCTCGCTGCAGGACTACCAGGACGGTCTGTTCGATCACCTCATGCGTTCTCTCGCAGCCCTGCCCAACGTGATGGTGATCGGCGGCGCACCTACGCGGGTGCCGACGCTCAGCTTCACGCTCGAGGGCATGGCGGCAGACAAGGTCGCCGCGCATCTGGCCGACAAGCGCATCGCGACGGTCAGCGGTACGCACGGCGGTTCCAGGCTGCTCGACGCCCTCGGTGTCAACGACGAAGGCGGCGCGGTCACCGTCGGCCTTGCGCCGTACACGACGCGGTACGAGATCAATCAGCTGGTCGCCGAACTCGGCGCCCTGGGCTGATCGATCCCGCTCGGCTCACTTCACGGTGAGGATGACCTTGCCTACGGTTTCCGGCGAATCCAGCAACTGATGGGCTAATGGCGCCTCGGTGATCGGAAGTTCGGTCGACACGATCGGT
The DNA here is from genome assembly GCF_030208925.1 of Rhodococcus sp. MEB032. Lineage (NCBI taxonomy): Bacteria > Bacillati > Actinomycetota > Actinomycetes > Mycobacteriales > Nocardiaceae > Rhodococcus > Rhodococcus sp. MEB032. Next base: position 179,368 of record NZ_JARVSY010000012.1, on the reverse strand, counting down.
TGAACCGATCCGTCTGCGATCAACGGCCACAATTTCGCGCGGACGTCGGCGACGATGTCCGCTTTACCGCCGGGGCCGGTGAGCGGACGCCCACGCAGGCCCGTCGACGTGATGTTTCCGCGCTTTCCCATCAGCTTGGCGATGTCGACCTCGCCCTTGCGGCCACCCTGCATTCCGATGATCACGACGTGGCCGTCCATGGCGAGTGCGTCGACGTTGCGCCCGAGGTACGACGCTCCCATGTTGTCCAGAACCACGTCGGCGCCGTGGTTGTCGGTGGCTTCGGCGAGTGATGCTACGAAGTCGCTGTCGCGATAGTTGATGAGAATATCCGCGCCCAATTCGCGGCAGCGGTTCAATTTGTCCTCCGAACCCGCGGTAACTGCGACGCGGGCGCCGAGGGCTTTGCCGACCTGGATGGCGTGGGTGCCGATTCCGCCGCCACCGCCATGGACGAGTAGTACCTGTCCGCGTCGTAGTCCGCCGCGCATCACGACGTTGGACCACACTGTGCACGCAACTTCCGGCAGTGACGCTGCGACACGGAGATCGACGCCAGCGGGAACGGGGAGAAGTTGTGTTGCCGGGACCGCAACCTTCTCGGCATAGCCACCGCCGGCCAGCAGTGCGCAGACTTCGTCGCCGACGGACCAACCGGTGACGTCTTCGCCGAGTTCGGTGATCACACCCGAGCATTCGAGGCCGAGAATGTCACTCGCGCCGGGCGGCGGCGGGTAGAAGCCTTGACGTTGGAGCAGGTCGGCGCGGTTGACTGCGGTCGCGGCGACCTCGACGAGTACGTGCCCGCGAGGTAGTTCAGGATCGGGCTGCTGCGCCCATTTCATGACCTCGGGACCGCCGGGCTGATCGATCGTTATGGCGTACATGGATACGACGCTAGCGAATCTCCCCGCTGACGGGTGTTTTGCCGCTACCGTCGCGGACGTGACTTACTTCGGGAACATGCAGAACGAGATTTATCTGACGGGACTGAGCGGCGCGAAGCCGGCTTTGCCGATGACTGCGGCAGGCTTGGAAGATGCCGCGCGCGAGCAACTCTCACCGGAGGCCTTCGGGTACATCGCCGGTAGCGCGTCGACCGAACGAACCGCGGTGTCGAATCTGCGGGCGTTCGACAAGCATGCGATCGTGCCGCGGATGTTGCGGGGGACTGCGGCGCCCGACGCGCGTGATCTGAGCGTCGAGGTGTTGGGGACGCGGTTGGCTGCACCGATCCTGACGGCTCCGGTGGGCGTGCTCGGCTTGGTCCACGACGACGCCGAGGTTGCGGTCGGTTCGGTCACTGCCGAGTTGGGGATCGGATCGATTCTCTCGACGGCGGCATCCTCGACCATCGAAGACGTAGCGGCGGCCTCCGGCGAGAACTGGTGGTACCAGCTGTACTGGCCGGCCGACGACGAACTTGCGGAGTCGTTTGTCCGCCGAGCGGAGACGGCGGGCGCGAAGGCTATCGTCCTGACTGCCGACACTCCCGGTATGGGTTGGCGTCCAAGGGATCTCGAGCTCGGCCACCTTCCGTTCCTGCAGGCGAAGGGTATTGCCAACTATCTGTCGGATCCGGTGTTCCGCGCCAAACTGGCGACGCCGCCCGAGGAGAGCGCAGAAGCGCTGCAGATCGCGGTTCTCACGTGGGTGTCGTTGTTCGGTAACCATGCGGTGCGGATCGCGGATATCGCGAAACTTCGCCAGTGGACGACACTTCCGATCGCAGTGAAGGGAATTGTCCATCCCGACGACGCACGTGAGGCCGTCGCGGCCGGCGCCAACGGCATTGTGGTGAGCAACCATGGTGGGCGTCAGGTCGACGGGTCGATTTCGGCACTCGACGCTCTCGGTCCCGTCGCTGATGCGGTGGGGCATGAGGTGGACATCCTGATGGACTCCGGAATTCGTTGTGGCGCAGACGTAATCAAGGCTCTGGCCTTGGGTGCCGACGCAGTGCTGTACGGGCGGCCGTGGGTGTACGGGTTGGGATTGGCCGGAGCGGACGGAGTGCGTCATGCGCTCCGGAGTCTCTTGGCCGACCTGGATCTCACCATGGGACTGGCGGGGCTGGCATCGGTCGCCGAAATCGATCGTTCGATCCTGATGTCCAATTCGTGACTTTAGGGTGAGTCTTACTGTGACGGGCGGACACAGGTCTAAACTTGGAACCTGTGACAGCTGAAGCGACAACCGAGGAGACATCGCAGGCGGCGCACGGTGAGACACCGTGGCTGACGCCGTGCGAGATGCGTGCATGGCGCGGCTACATGGACGGTAATCAGCGCCTCATGGAGGTTCTCAACCGCGAACTGCAGGATTCACACGACCTGTCGTTGGCCGATTACCGCATTTTGGTCATGCTCTCGGAGTCAGCTGACGGGTCGTTGCGGATGAGTGACCTGGCAGACGGCGTGCTGTCTTCGCGGAGCCGCCTGACGCACCAGATCAGGCGGATGGAATCTCAGGGCATCGTCGTGCGAGACACTTGCGTCGAAGATGGTCGCGGCGTGCTCGCTCGGATCACGGAAGAGGGTAGGCGTCGCCTCGCCGAGGCAGCGCCTACTCACGTGGCCGGAGTGCGGAACAATCTGGTCGATCTGCTGACTCCCCAGGAACTGGACGTGCTGGCAGACGTCTTCGAGAAGGTTGACAAAGCCATCGGCGAGCGCTGACTCCGGAGCCGTTTTCGCGGTCCGTGGGAACACCCGATAGGATCGCCCACGGAAGCGTGGCAGAGCGGCCGAATGCACTCGCCTTGAAAGCGAGCGTGGCGTTAAACCCACCGGGGGTTCAAATCCCTCCGCTTCCGCCAAAGCAAAGGCTCTGACCTCGGACTTCGGTCCAGGTCAGAGCCTTTACTGTTTTCGGAGTCACACTGCTTGGGTAGTGGGCGTCAGAACCGCACGGTGAATACCACGTGGCGACGCTCTCGGGCCGCGCGCTGGAAAAAGTCCGCCACTTCCTGAAGCCAGCCCCAGGCGTACCCGCGCTCGTCGGAGCCGTACTCCGGGTTGCGGTCGTCGAGTGGCATTGCGTCGTAGCGCACGCCGAACTCGGATTCGGTGACTTCCGCCAGGTACGAGGAGACTTCGGCGACCCGATCGGGTGCCAGGTAGGTGACGAGTTGGTCGTCGGTGTCGGTGTTGAGGTCTTCGTCCCCCAAGATTACGCCGTAGGCCGGCCAGTTCTCGGACACGCGCTCGTACCCCGTGCTGGAGAGGGCGCACAGGATCGGATCCCACGCCTTGTCCGTGTCGCACGAGAACTCGGATCGGCCCGTCTCCTCGATGTCCTCGACCACAGCGCCGAGTTTGTCGTCGTCGCCGCGCGCGTCCAGAAGTTCCGCTGCCACGCTGTCTGACAGCGCGAAATGCACTCCAAGTTCCATGGCGTGATGCTAACGGCCGACCTTGCCGCCGTCCCGCCGTCACTACAAGACGAATCGACTTAGGTAACGATCCTGCTCTGCCTCCGACCGAAGTTACCCATGGAGGGCCTGCTGTCATACATACTTCATCGGTGATTCCGACAAAACGGACCGGCCTTTCTGTTGTATCGCTGGTGATCCTCGTCGTCGCGGGGTTGCTGGTCGCAGCCCCTGCCAGCAGCGCCGCGCCGCCGCCTGACTGGAAATACACAATGGTGGCGTTCAGCAATGCCAGCGACCGTGACATGGATGTCTACGAGTCGGCTGACGGCACCGGCTTTCAACTCGTCCAGCAGTCGGCGTACAGGCCGCCATCTGGGCTCGTGCGTGATCCGAGCATCTTCCGGAACACGGACGGGTTGTACTACCTCACCTACACGACGGGTGGTGGGGCGAACATCGGGTTTGCACGCAGCAGCGACCGCATCAACTGGACGCCGCTGGGGAACTATCCGGTTCCGTTTTGCTGCGCCTTGATGCCCGGTACGGGAGATGGCACCGGTTCTGCGAGCCCCCCGGGCTTCTCGGGTTCGGCTGGTTTCAGCGACGGACCGTCGCTGTCACCATTCGTCACCAAGGCCTGGGCGCCTGAGTGGTTTGTGGACGGCGATCGCGTCAACGTCATCCTGTCGATGTCGACCGGTGGAGGATTTGTGCCGTATCTGATGACGGCGTTGGAACCGTCGCTCCGGTTGTGGAGCCCGCCTGTTCCGCTCGCCGGGATCGGTGCGGACCACATCGACACCACCGTGGTCAAAGTCGGATCGACCTATCATGCGTTCACCAAGAACGAGACGAGGAAGGTCGTCGAGCATGCGGTCGCTCCTTCGGTGACGGGACCTTATTCGTTTGTCCCGCCCGGGAATTGGGGTCCGCTTGTCGAAGGTCCGGCCGTGGTTCAGTTGCCGAGCGGCGACTGGCGGATCTATCTCGACGCCTATACCGAAGGAAAGTATCTCTACTCCGACAGCACGGACGGGCTGAACACCTGGTCTCCTGTGCAAGAGGTTCCTGGGGTGTCCGGGACTGCACGGCATCTCGGCATCATGAGAGAACCGGCATAACGTTCGACCCTGAGTTGGTAGGGCTCTGATCAAGGACTCCGGTCTTGGTCAGAGCCTTTTCTCGTACTTGCGTACTACTTGTGTGCGTCGTCTGCGCCTATCAGTGATTGACAAGCTAACGATGCGATGCCCGTGGGTCCGACGAGTTCGCGCCGACCATGAAGTGAGTATCTCCGCGGGAGCTGTGCAGCGTTGCGCTCCCAGGCCCCGCTTGGGCGCCGTACTTCACGATTGATTGCCAGGTAATGCCTGTTAGTTTCATATTCAAGTACGCGCACTGGCTTGATGCCCGCACTTTCTGCCTTCAGCTGCTCTGAGGCCCGCAGGATGCGGGTCGAATCAGATTTGCCGCACTGTTTCTGAGGGGTCTTCTCGTCCGTAAACGGTGACCTTGCTCATAGTGGGACCTAGGTCCTTTTCGCTGCTGATAAGCCTGTCGATATATATCTGTTACCGAAAGTTCACCCTAAATCCAAGATGGGGGAGATGGCGCACTGGCGGGCAAACAGGACGATTGGTACCGTCCGGTAACTAACTCAGTTAGTTGTCGGCTACCGCTCTGGTTGCTGTGTCACGTGGAGGAGCAGTTCATGTCGATCGAATCGCAAAACGGCGTATCCCATCGTCGATCGAGGGCCGCGGTAGGGCTCGCGGCGTGTGCGGTTGCCGCGCTGTCGTCTGGTGTGGTCTTCGCAGGGAGTGCATCGGCAACGCCGACGGCGTTGGCGGACAAGTTCGCGAGCACTGTCACCGATGACGGCTGGTCGTTGGATCTCGCCGCGACGAAACTGTCGGCGAACCCGGTGCCGAACCTGGCGACGACGGCGTTCACCCGTGAGGGGTTCGTGTCGGCGAAGGTGACCGGCACGATTGGTGGTGCGGGCGATTCGGCGGTGAAGACCGGATATGTCGAGCAGGGATTGCAGATCGGCTGCCAGATCGATGTTTCCTCCGGACTTGGCTTGGGGCTTGGCTTTTCGCTCGGCCCGTCTGTCGGTGTGAGTATTTCGGGTGTCCCGTCGGCGAACGTGGGTGTGAATGCGTCGGTGAATCCGAGTATTCAGTCGACGATTGCGCCGGGCACGATCACGACGATTCCGTTGGGGAAGAAGGATCTCGAGTCGTCGAAGGCGTCGATCACGGCAGAGAACGTGCACGTGAAGGTTGATGCGTGCATGGGGCCGGTGACGATCCGCTCGTACGCACAACTCTCGGTGTCGACGGCGACGTCCGACAACACGTTGTTCGTGTACTCCGATCCCACCTGGCTCTAACCCACGCAGCCGTCGTCAGCGCTGCTGGCGACTATTCCCGATCCGTCCCGTCCAGGGGTGGTTACTCATCACGCCCACAAAGGAGAAATCATGAAGATTCGTACCTTGGCCACTGCCGGAACTCTCACCGCAGGTATCGCCCTGATCGGTGTTCTCGGCGCCGGCGTGGCATCTGCCGCAACTCCGATCGTCGAACCGGAACATGGCCGGATCGGTCTGTCGCTCTCGAATGCGGAAACCGCGGCATTGGCGGCGAGCCCGATTCCTGATGCGATTGCGAACATCGTTCCAGGTTCGCTGAGGGGGGTCTGGTTGGCGCCTGGTTCCGCGATAACTGTTACCGATGGCAAGGTCGACGCCCTCGAAGGAGCTGTGCTCGGTGAAGCAGCCGCGCGTGGTGGGCATGCCAATGTCTTTGTCTCCGACCCGAATCACCCCGCCAGTGAGGGGCACATAGTCCTGACGGAGCAGTACTGGAACTGATACCAGGCCGAACGTCGGCGACCCGTTGTCCCCGCTCTCCCTTCCTATTTGGAGTTCCAGCCATGACCGTCAACAACGCCGAACGCCGCAGTGTCCAGTCGGAATCCACTGCCGTCGATAGTAAAGACGTTGCAGACGTTGATGACTGGGATCCGGACAGCGAACTCAGTCCACTTTCCAAGGCTGTGATCGCCACCGCAGTCGGACTGGGGTTGCTGATCGCGGCATTCGCGGTGATCGGGAAGCTCGCCGGCTGGGCGAACGACTACGGGACGATCCTGGTTTACCTGGCATTCTTCTTGTGGATGTCGATCTCCGGACGGTTGTTCTGGTGGGGCGCAGACAAACTCATCGCGCTACTCCGAACGAAGAAGAGTGACAATCGTGGTGCGCACCGGTGAAGTCCGGTAGACGACTTCGCCGGACTCTCGCGGGAGTGCTTGCCGCCGGGGCGCTGTTGACCGGAGCGGCCGGAGTGATCGGTGCGGGAATCGCACTCTCCGCCACTCCGGTCAACTGCGCGGCGGTGCGGGCACGTGATCATCAGATCTACCTGAATCTCATTGCGTCGCTGCCACCTGGTGCACCCATCCCGCCAGAGATCATCAACCCGTGCCTGAGTGCGCCGTCCACGACGGCGACAGTTGCGCCGACGACCACGGTCGGGCTCCCCGGTGCGCAGGCTCCAGGCGGTGGCCCGAATGTCGGCGCGAATGCTCCGACGAACTTTCCCACCTACAACGGCACCCCCATCGTCCCTGTGCCGACGATCGAGGTTCCGCCCATTACTTCCGAGTCCCCGGCCTCGGAAACTGGTGTCGGTGCATTCCCCAATGCATCGGCATCAGCGGTTCCCTCACCCACACCCACCCCGGGTGAGGGAACCACCACCGATCGTGGTCCCGGACCGATCCCCGCGGATTCGGATTCGAATATCGCACCGGCCCAAACGGTTCCGGGCCCGGCAGCAGATGTTTCCACCGCCGGGGAGGACTCGGGCCGTGACCGGTATCTCGAACTGGTCCTCGTCGGGGCCGCGGCGTTCACCGCTGCGGGTATGAGAGTGAGGGGGCGGCCGGGACCGTTCAGTGCGCGTGTGAGCGCACGCCCGTGGGAGTCGGTTCTCTCCCAGGTAGTCGGTACGGTCGCGAAACCGTTCATGCCGTATTTCGTCGGCGGTCAGGACGTCGTGGTCATCCCCGACCCAGGTGGCGGACAACGCACCATCTTCCTCATTCACGACGAAACCTCCTCGCATGAAGCTCAAATGGTGGTCGACCTACCACCCGGCGGACACATGAGCATCAACGACGACGGGTCCGTCGGTGTCTACGACGCGAACGGAGACTTGCAGGGCACCGTTGCCGCTGCGTGGGCGTACGACGTCAACGGCGATCCGGTTCCCACCTACTACGAGATCCGTGACGGCAAGCTCTACCAAGTCGTTATCCCGACCCCGGGCGTCATCTACCCGGTCACTGCTGACGGCCCCTACGGCGGCAGCGACCCGGTCACCGGACGAGACGTCACCGCTACACCCCTTCAAGGCGGCGGTGAGGTCGTCAACCAGTCCGGCGGACCGGTCATGGTCAACGTCCCGACAGACTCCCCCTACAACGACGTCGGCGGGATCGACCCACTGGGCAATCTCGACATGGATCCGCCGACGCAGCCGGCACCGACAACGCCTCTGCCGTTCGATATCGGATCGCCGACCGACTCGGGCACCGATACACCCGGGGGTACAGCGAGCGACCCTCCGTGGAACCCACTCGACAACCTCGACATGGAAACGCAGACGCAGCCAGATCCTCCAATGGAATTACCATTCGGGATCTTTGACTCTGATCCCAACAACGGTTTGATCGGCCCCGCGCAGAGGGCCGCGAACCAACGGGCGCTCGCCCATGGCGACGTACCTGCTGACTTCACTGGCAACGTCCCTCTGACCGCACAGCAACAACTTGGACGACCTGCAATGGCAGGTGGATCAGATGCGAGACCGCGGCTATACAGATTCCGAGATTGCAACTGTCTTGAGTAAAGGCAGCACCGCGCTCGGTGGCCCCGCCTCGGGCTTGCAATCTGCGGGCGCCCTTGCGAACACCGGTGTGCATCATGCTGGTTCGCTCCCGAGCGCTGCGCAGGCCGCTCGGTCGGCGGCAGTGGGTACTGTTTTAAGCAGATTATCGGTGGCAGTTGAGGTTGCCTCGGGTGTCATCAAGTGGCGCGAAGGCGCGCCACATGGCGAAACTGTGGGAAATTCCGGTGGCGCAATCGCATTGGGATGGGCAGGCGGCAAAGGTGGCGCCGCACTCGGCGGGTTTCTCGGCGGCCCGATAGGTGCCGCAGTCGGGGGCGGAATCGGTGCAATCGGAGGATCGCTACTCGGGGCATACTTGGGTACCCGGGCAGGCCGATCATTTGATTGAAGCCTTAGACAATGATCGATCGCTCCAAGAGAAGGGACTGAGACCGTGCATTACCTGCTGATCGCTGCCATTGCATTCTGCCTAGCCTCGGGGGTGCTGTCGGCGCTTGATGCCGCAGCAGGCAATCCGATGCGGGGCGCGATAACCTTGGCCGTTTCGTTGACGGCTGCGAGTGGGATGGTGTTCCTCGTGACTGACAATTCGACCACCCGGATCGGCGCTGTCGCGGGCACTGCGGCGGTCCTCGTTTTGCGTTTTCTCCCGAAGAGTTCCATATACCGACGACACACCGTTCCTCAAGCGGAACCGGCACCATGACCACCTTTTATGCGATTTGTGCGATTGCTGCAGGGGCTGTGGCGTTGATCGTATCTACGCCCTACGTGATGTACCGCAGTCATGCGAGAACGATTTACTGGAGTTCGTCGATCCTTACCATCGTTTTCGCTTGGCTCACCGCTCCACAGCGGTCGATTCTCGGACCTGTCCTCTTGTGCGGTTTCGCTGCTGTGTTCGTGGCGTGGTGGTGGACCCCCTTCCTCACGCGAAGGCATCCCACCGGATTCAACGATGTTTTCGGTGCTTGGCTGACACGGGCGCTCTACCGCGAGCAGAAGGATGCACCTCCGGTAAACAGGTACGACAAATTGCACTACAAAGACACTGACCGCCAAGCACGAGATACCGATTCTGACGGAAATCAGGTCAACACCTGAGCCGGCGCGTAGAGCGCTTTGTCCTTGATACCACCCTCGCGCGTACCCGAACAGCTTGTAGTGAGATGCCGTGGGAAACAGTACTTTCCACATGGCGGCGTACACCTGCCCGGTTTGCGCAAGCTGTACAGTAACCAGGATGATCGATGGCTCGAAGCTGCTCTTCGCGCAGCCCAATTCAGTAGCTGTCAGCGCCATCGCGAGCGGTAGTCCTCTTCCCCTAGTCCCTGCAGCTCATCCCATTTTTCGAGCATCCGCCTCGTCTGGATAGTTAATGATATCTAATATATTGAATGGAGTTCAGTAGTGGATCTGGTCAAGATTTCGCGGTGTGTCGACTCGCCCGTGCTTGCGGAGATTGACGACTTGACACCACTTGAACGTATGGCGCTTCCGAATTATTGGTTGGATGCACTAAATGGTGACGTTGCAGCTCGAATTTCTGGGATATTGGACCAATGGGACGTATTTGGGCGACCGATATTGGGCGACACTTACAGAAACATTAAAGATAATCTATCTGATGTGCGGTTGCTCAGGTCTGAAAATAGGTTCTTTCTTCTATATAAAATTAAAATGGCATACGGGGCCGATCTCTACTATTTGGGTACGCCACCGGTAGTGGATGGTGATGAACTTTCAGGGTATTGGAATAAATTCCCCTCCAGTCTAAAGAATTTCTATTCAAATTTGCACAACGGTTGGTACTATATTGCCGGTAAGACTGTCGGGCCACTGCCTCTTGAAGATATGTTTCGAATTGACAGCTTTGAATGGTCTATTCTGGACGGGCTGTCCCCTGAAGAGTACCCAGATCCGGCTCGTTGCATCGCGACATTCAGATCGGGCGGCGGCGGTTATCTTTGCTTGTACTTTGGTGAGGAATCGACAAGGGGTGTTGTGTGGTCATTGACGGAACCCCCTGAACTGGTCGATTACTCCACTTACCTTGATATCTGGACCAACGTCGGACTCGGTGCCTAGAGCCTGCGCCTTGGATAGCCAGACTGGAGACAGTCTAAGCAATTTGTGTGCGGTCTTGCCCCACGTGGCACGTGCCTCGGATCCAGTCTCCAAAGAGCAGATGATCAATTTGTCTGACCAAAAGGGATCTCGAGGTCATGATCGGTTTCGGGGGTACCTCACGCATCGACTCGTTTTCCTGCACCATTGCCGACGAATCGCTGATTGCGCTGGCGTTAAGGGTCGTACGGGGGCAGGCCGATATCTGGGCCTCTCGTGTCACCGTGCTCTACCACCGGACCGAATCATCGCCTCAGCGCAACGTACCCGGCGACGCGATCGTGGGCAGTTCGGGCTCGGTGGAGCATCGGCGACTACCGGCACCTTCAGAATCGGTCGAAAGGTGAGGTGGAGGTGGGATGGGAAACATACTTCCATTCAGGAGTTACGTTCGATCGCAGCAAACTCCCCCAATCTGCGGTGGTGGAGGAACTGCCCATTGGCACGTTGGTTCGGTTGGGGGACAAGCCAATGGAGGTCGCTGCCGCCGACATCGTGGCGGTGCGGGCGGCGATGGGTTACCCGGTGTAGCGCCAGAGCCTGTTCCAATTGGTCGATCGTCTTCGAACAGGAGTGACGTTGTCTGCCTTATCTTTACGTCGTGATCCGACCTCCGGGTTGACCTTGAAAGTCATGGCGCGAAAGGGACCGCCGGAAGCCGAATCGGTCACCGCGGCGCTGGCAGCGCGGTCACTGCAGTTCCTTCGAGAGCTTGACCCAGTCTTTGACGTCGACATGTACCGCGCCGTGAGGAATGACCTTCCCGACGGCGTTACGGTCGAGCAGGCTCTGGCATCGAATGGTGGACGGATCCTCACGCTTCAGGCAGAGGACTCCCTCGAGGCCGCAATGATCGAGAGCAGAAAGTCTCCTGATGCCGCAGGCGGGATTTACCCACTCTCATTCGGGCATCAACTCAGGTTGTTCACCGACAACGGAAACATCGAAATTCTCATCGGATTCGGGGGTACGGCAGGAGCAGGTTCCTTACTTTGCACCTTCATCTGGCCGTACCCAGGGGGCTTCGCCGATGAATCTCTGATCTCACTGTCATTGAAACTCGTCCAGGGCATGGCCGATATCTGGGACGCTCCCACGGCCGTGCTCTACCGGGATGCGGAGCTCACACCTCAGTACAACGTGCCCGGCGACGCAACGGTGGGCACGTTGCACCTACTTCGGCCCTGAGATGCCGATCAACGAAACGCAGATCCCACCCACTGTCGAAGCTTTTCCGTACAAGAAAGGAACGATCGTCATCCAGCGTGATCCACGCGCCCCGTTGGTTGCCGACGGAAGCCGAAGCATCCGTGCAGCAGTCGGCCTGCTGACCGAACGACCGGAGGTTCGCCTACCGAAAGGCTCGCGCCGGCTGTGACACCAGAAGTTACGGCCAAGCTCACGTCCGCAGGTGATGGTGTTCTTAAGAACAAGCTGCTCAGATAATGGAGGATGCGTTCGACGAGGTCATCGGGATGGAGAACATCAACATCATCGTATTTGGAGGGGAGTGAAAGTGCCTACGTCATCACTGCGCCGCAATCCTACGGCGGGCTTGACAGTGAAGGTCGTTCCACGAAAGGGTTCGCCTGAAAGCGAGGCCGTCACGGCCGCGCTCGTTGCACGTTCGCTACGATTGCTTCGCGACATCGATCCTGTCTTCGACGTCGACTTGTACCAAACAGTAGGCGATGCACTCCCCGACGGCGCCGGAGTCGAGCAGGCCTTGGCGTCGAATCTCCGTCAGATCCTTGTACCTCCGACGGAAAAATCGATCGAAGCCGCATTGATCGATTGCAGACGATCCCCCGATGCCACCGGCGGTATGTATCCCCTCTCATTGGGACGACATATGACCCTGTATTCACCCGCTGGAGACGTCAAAGTCGTTGTCAGTTTCGGGGGCACCTCAGGGTCCGGCGCATTCGCATGTGCCTTTGCCGACGAATCACTGATTTCGCTGGCATTGAAGCTCGTACAGGGACTAGCCGACATCTGGGACTCGCGTGTCACCGTGCTCTACCGCCGAACCGAATCATCGCCTCAGTTCAACGTACCGGGTGACGCGATCGTGGGCAGTTGCACCTACTTCGGTCCTGAGTTGCCGATCAAGGAAACGCAGCTCCCGCCCAGCGTGGAGGCGTTTCCCTACCAGGACGGCACAATCGTCATCCAGAAGAATCTGTCCACGCCGTTAACCGTCGAGGACATCCGAAGCATCCGCGCAGCAGCAGGACTGCCGACCGAACGACCGGAGATTCCTCTACCCAAAGGTTTCAGACGGCTGTGAGCCCTACGTTGGGCGCACTCGGGGCTGCCTGCAGGTAGGGATGGCGCGGACCGACCAGCCTGCCCGCAATTACCGCGCCGCGATCCCGATCCGGCTACGCACCAGCTGATCGACGCTCCGGGTGGAGTGCCACCGCGCGGCATACCCGCCATCGACGGCACAGTTCAACCTGCCGAGCATGATCAACCCTCTGTTCCGTCCGTGAATGAAACCTGCACGCCCGGATCCCGCGATTCCGGAACCCTCGCAACCCACTTTCCCGGCGTTCCCGATCGTGGCGAGTGGGAATCATTCTCGCCCGGTGGGATTGGCGATCCGGGGTCGAACCCGAGACCCGAGAACTCCACCCCGGAGGCTCCCTCGCCAGGTCGTGCCGAGGAACCGAGTGTGCCGACTCTGCCTGATGTCGGTCAGGTGCCGGTGAATCCGGATGCCCCCGGCGCTCCGCAGCAACCCGGACCACAACTGTTCAATGACAATGATTTGCCGAGAACGACTATGACGATCGCAGAGTTGCTGGAAAGGAAAGGTCGATGAATTCGGATCGTGGCGCGACAGTGATCGGGTATTGGGGCCCTCGGACGCAACCGGTAGAAGGCATTGCAGCGGAGGTGTTCTCGTTTCTTCATAGTCTGAGGAACATTGATCCAGCACTTGGACAAGCTTGGGTGTTTTCGCCCGAGACTGCCTTCGAGTCGACCGATCTAAGCGTGGAAGGCCTAGCGAAAATCTTCCGGGCAGCGAAGGATGTCGAAGGGCAATCCGTTGCTGCCTTCGACCTTGGCTACATCGTGAGTTTGTTGCACCCGGACAGATATCAGTTCTTGAGAATCCAATTCTCTCTCGGCCGGAATGTTCCGAGGGTTCCGAATCTCGTCAACGTCACCCTCCCCCCGGAGAAACAAGCAATCGGGGAGGCGTCGCAGTTGCTGACTGCACGCGTCGGGGACGCGATCATGAAAGCGATCATCGAGCATTGGTCGCCGGAGTCTGCGCGGTGGGGGACGCGGGAGTACCGCAATGCGCAGGGAAATGAGGTCAGCGAAATCGAAGTCGGTTGGGAGACATACATCCAGTCCGGGATCGATCTTGATCACAGCAAACTGCCCGTCGTCGCCGTACTGGAGGAACTCCCCAACGGAACGCTGATTCGGTTGGGCGAGAAACCGTTAGACGTCAACTTCGACGACATCCTGGCCGTGCGGGAAGCACTGGGTTACCCGGTCTAAGACGCCGCGTGACCGCCGACCCTTGCTCATGTCGCGACACGTAGTCGGACGGAGACTATTACGCAGTGGTTGGAAAGGACGGGGCGATGAGCATAGTCGGGCGATGGCCGACCGTGATCGGATATTGGGGCACGCGGGTGCAGTCGAGTCAGGAAGTGGCGCAGACGATGCGGGCCTTCCTCGACGATCTGGAAGAGATCGACCCGGAGTTGGCGTTGCCGTGGGTGTACACCAAAAAACTGGACAAAGGCCCCGCGGATCTCAGTGTGGACGGGTTGGTGAAAATCTTCGAGCATTCCCGCTCGAAGGAGATGGGGTATTCGGACACCCCCGGACCGGGGTACAGCATCGGTTTGTCGCCCGAGGACGGGACCGCGCGGCGGATTATCGCCGGGGTCGGCGGCTTAGAAACCAGCGCCCCCAACAGTGTCCGGGTGTCGTTGCCGACGGAGACGCAGCTCACCGACAGCACCCGGCAGCTGCTCGACCCGGATATCGGAGACGCGATCGTGAGAGTGATCGTCAAGCATTGGGATCCGGATCGGGCTCGGTGGAGCATCGGCGACTACCGGCACCTTCAGAATCGGTCGAAAGGTGAGGTGGAGGTGGGATGGGAAACATACTTCCATTCAGGAGTTACGTTCGATCGCAGCAAACTCCCCCAATCTGCGGTGGTGGAGGAACTGCCCATTGGCACGTTGGTTCGGTTGGGGGACAAGCCAATGGAGGTCGCTGCCGCCGACATCGTGGCGGTGCGGGCGGCGTTGGGTTACCCGGTGTAGGCCCCGCAACGGGTCTGGAATTCACCATTGCATCAGACGGCGAGAAATGTGTTAACCGGATGGCCTGCTTCGCCTTTCGATAGTATTGCCAGATGGCATCCCGAATCGACTTGCTCGCGTGGCTCCTCGATTCGGATCCAGCGATTCGGTGGCAGGTGGAGCGCGACCTGGTGAACGAAGCGCCCACTGTGTGGGCGGCGACGCGCGCGTCGATCGCCACCGAAGGATTTGGTGCACGCCTGCTTTCATTGCAGGACCGAGACGGCCAATGGGCGGGTGGGGCGTTCTTCCCGGCTGAATTCGACTTTGCGGGACCCGAAGCAGCAGAACAAAGTTCGCAACCCTGGACGGCAACAACCTGGACGCTCAACTCATTGCGTGAGTGGGGCCTCGACGCCAGTGTTCTGCGGGAGCGTCGTACTGCAGAACTGCTCGCGGAGAACTGTCGCTGGGAGTACGAGGGCCGGCCGTACTGGGACGGTGAGGTCGATTGCTGCATCAACGCCTGGACGGTGGCAAACGGTGTGTGGCTCGGCATGCCCGTTGATGAACTGGCTGATTGGTTTGTGCGGCATCAACTTCCGGATGGTGGGTGGAACTGTGAGTGGATCGAAGGTTCGACCCGATCGTCGTTCCATTCGACGCTTAATTCACTCAAAGGGCTTCTCGCGTACGAGATCGCGACCGGGGGAACAATTGAGACGCGCGCGGCTCGACGATCCGGTGAGGAATTCTTGCTGCAGCGCGGTCTGTTCCGGAGACTCTCGACCGGGGAACCGGTGGGGGACTGGATCGGCCGGTTCGCGTACCCGTTCCGGTGGCGTTACAACGTGCTCAACGCAGCCGACTACTTCCGCGAAGCGTCGTTGTCGGATGGAAATGAGCCTGATCCGCGAATGGCGGACGCGATCGAGATGATCCGGGCCGCTCGAGCCTCGGATGGGACGTGGCTCCAGGCCGGTCGCCAACCGGGGCGGGTGTGGTTCGAGGTCGACACAAAGGCGGGGGAGCCGTCGAGGTGGCTGACTTTATCCGGCATCCGAGTGCTCGCCTGGTGGGATCAATCCTCCCCTCTAGGTTCTGCATAACAAAAGAGTCACAGCGAAATTCATTCAACCTTAAAGGTTATCGAAAGGTGATCTTCGACCTTCCAGTCGAAATATCCAGTACAGATGAAGAACATATTAACGACAGGATTGCCCTCAGTGCGGTGAAGGTTAATCATCTGAACAGGTGAGAAGATGTTCGGTGAAATTACCTACCCGATTGGATAGGCGGGTCACCGACGTTGGTAATCGCATAAGGTGCTCGCGATTGTCTTGGTTAGGGAGCTAAGTCCCGAGCTGGAAACGGCATTTCTGCTCCGAAAGTGGCGCTCACCTGCGGCTACGTTCCCCATTTTGCAGGACTTAAACCACTTTCGGCGAGATTTAGTCTCGCAATTGTAGGTTGTGGAGCGTCCGCAATGTTTAGGCAAAGTCCCATCTTTTCCCAGAACAATGCTCTACTAAACGTGAAAACCGGATGTTCCCCCGATTTTGCTGAGAAGGTGCAACTATGGGGCGTAGCGTAACTGTCGCAGCGAACCGGAACATCGCGAATTGCTGCTCTAACCAATGACTTTGTTCAGGTCCGAATAATGCTCGGAGGTCGTCGATGTCGATGGAAATGGTGTTAGCCGAAGCAGTGATAGATAGTGGGGACACGGCGTGGGTGCTGATCTCCGCGGGTCTGGTTCTCTTCATGGTTCCCGGACTCGCCTTCTTCTACGCCGGTCTGGTGCGTGGTAGCAGTGCGCTCGTCATGTTGCAGCAGAACCTCGTCCCACTCGGACTCGTCTCGATTACCTGGGTCGTGTTCGGATACAGCTTCGCGTTCAGTGGAGACTGGGGTTCCGGCTTCCTCGGTGACCTCAAATTGTTCGGCTTGCAGGACATACACACAGCCGCCGCCCCGGGCTTCCACCTGATCGAAGGTGCAGTCGCGGTACCGACTCTGGCGTTCGTGGTCTATCAGATGATGTTCGCGATCATCACGCCCGCGCTGATCACCGGTGCGACCGCAAACCGGCTCAAGCCCTTGGGCTGGGCCGTTCTGCTCGTGCTGTGGTCGATCATCGTCTACCCCCCGATTGCGCACTGGCTCTTCAATCCCGAAGGCTGGTTGGCGCTCCGCGGAGCTCAGGACTGGGCCGGCGGAATTGTCGTCCACGCATCCGCCGGCGCCGCCGCCCTGGCAATCTTGCTGGTGGTCGGTAAACGTCCGGGATGGCCCAACGCCGAGGCAGTCCCGCACTCGGTGCCTCTGGCGTTGATCGGCGCAGGCATCCTGTGGTTCGGCTGGTTCGGATTCAACGCAGGCGACGGATTGGCCGCCGATGGTGTTGCGGCACAAGCCTTGATGAACACTCACATCGCCGCAGCGGGCGGTATGGTCGTCTGGCTCGTCATCGAAAGGTACACCGAGGGCAAGGCCACGGCGATCGGCGGAATCACCGGCGCGGTAGCCGGTCTCGCGACCGTCACCCCTTGCGCCGGCTTCGTCAGCACCTTCTCCGCGTTGGCGATCGGCGCGCTTGCCGGACTGGTCTGCCACTTCGCGCTCGCGCTCAAGTCGATCTTCAAGTTCGACGACGCGCTCGACGTCATCGCGGTCCACTTCATCGGCGGCATCCTCGGTTCACTCCTTCTCGGTTTGTTCGGCGAAAAAGCCATCAATTCGATCGGCCGCGACGGACTCTTCTTCGGCGGCGGGGCAGGACTACTCGGCGAGCAGGCGCTGGCGTTGATCGTCGTCATCGCTTTCTCGTTCGTGGTGACCTGGCTGATCGCCACGGGCATCGAGAAGACCATCGGTCTCAAGCTGGCCCCAAAAGACCAGGTGGACATCGACCGTCGTCAGCAAGGCATGGACGCATACCGCTACAACGCCGCATTCGTCGACGCAGGTGGTGCGCCGCAGACCAGCGGGTTCGACTCGGGGGTCCTGGTCGAGGGGGCAAAACTTGTTCCGAACCTCGGCGCCCCGAAGCACGAACTCATCACCGCGGTATTGCAGACCATCGAGTCCGAGAAGCTACGGGAGGCGCTGCTGGCCGCCGGAGCGGAGTCGATAGTCGTATCGGAAGCGCATGTCTCCGCGAGTGACTCGGCCTCGCTCAAGTTCCGCGGACAACGCAACGACGTCGTGTTCACCGAGCGGTTGCGTGTCGAGGTGCTGGTCGCCTCGGAACATGCACAGGCGGTTCTGGACGCGATCAACGAGTACTCGGGCGGCAGGAGGAGCGGTTTCGTCCAGCAAGCGGCCGAACCTCTCACCGAAGCGACGGAACAGGGGAGCTGACATGTATTCGACGACAGGGAGTTACCGCATGATCGACAAGGAGCGTTCAGAATGCATCTGACACCGCGAGAACTCGACAAGCTGACAATCCTCATGTTGGCGGATGTCGCACTGAGGCGAAAGGCAAAGGGGCTCAAACTCAATCACCCGGAGTCCGTCGCAGTTATCACTGCAGCCGCCCTGGAGGGAGCTCGGGAGGGCAAGACTCTCGAGGAGGTCATGGCCGACGCATCGCACGCCTTGACGGTCGACGACGTGATGGACGGTGTCGCGGAGATGATTCCACGTGTGCAGGTCGAGGCGGTGTTCCTCGACGGTAGCCGGCTCGTCACCGTGCACTCTCCGATCCAGTAGCCCGACCGAGATGTCAGGAGCACTCCAAGATGGCAAGCAAATCGACGAAGAAGGATTCCGGCGGCGAGAAGAAAGTGCCGGTCGGCGGATACGTGTTGCGGGACGAGCCGATCGAACTCAACGAGGGCCGTCCACGTTTGAAGTTGCGAGTCCGAAACACCGGTGACCGTCCCATCCAGGTGGGTTCGCACTACCACTTCATGGAAGTCAATCGCGCGTTGTCCTTCGATCGTGAACAGTCCTTCGGCTGGCGCCTCGACATTCCCGCGGGCACGGCGGTCAGGTTCGAGCCGGGCGACGAGAAGGAAGTGACGTTGGTGCCGTTCGGCGGCAAGCAACGAGTGCAAGGCTTCAACGGACTTGTCGACGGTTGGGCGCCGACCCACGCCGCCTACCGGCCTCGGCTTCCCGGAGCCGTCCAGCGTGCCGAAGAACTCGGCTTTCTGTCCGAACCTCAAACCGACTGATTCTCGTTCACGGCGGACGAAGGAGAGCAACACCCATGACAAGCATTTCGAGACAAGAGTATTCGGGTCTGTTCGGGGTCACCACGGGTGACCAGATCAGACTGGGCAATACCGACCTGTACATCGAGGTCGAGGAAGATCTTCGAACGATCGGCGACGAGTCGATCTACGGCGGCGGCAAGACGCTGCGCGACGGCATGGGCCAGGATCCGGAGTCATGCAGCATCGACGGTGCCCTCGACCTCGTGATCACCAACGTGGTCATCGTCGATGCAACCATCGGCGTCGTCAAGGCAGACGTGGGAATCAAGGACGGCAAGATCGTTGGCTGGGGCAAGGCGGGAAACTCCAGCACGATGGAAGGTGTCACTCCGGGGCTGACCACCGGTCCGGCGACCGACGCGATTTCCGGTGAGCAGATGATCCTCACTGCCGCCGGCATCGATCCACACGTTCACCTCGTGTCACCACAGCAGGCGTACCACGCACTCAGTGGGGGAGTGACGACGCTGATCGGTGGTGGTATCGGCCCGACCGACGGAACCAACGGCACCACCATCACTTCCGGTATCTGGAACATGGAGATGATGCTCAAGGCCAACGAGGGTTTGCCGGTCAACGTCTGCATGTTGGGCAAGGGGAACTCGTCCGGGCATCAGTCGCTGGTCGAACAGATCAAGGCCGGTGCGGCCGGTCTGAAGGTCCACGAGGACTGGGGCGCGACACCGGCCACAATTCGTGAGTCTCTGCGGGTGGCAGACGAAATGGACGTTCAGGTCGCCATTCACACGGATACCCTCAACGAGGCCGGATACGTCGAGGACACCATCGCGGCCTTCGAAGGCCGTACGATTCACACCTATCACAGCGAGGGTGCGGGCGGCGGTCACGCACCCGACATCCTGCGAGTGACGGGCGAGGACAACGTACTTCCGGCGTCGACCAATCCGACGTTGCCGTACGGCATCAACACTCAGGCCGAGCTCTTCGACATGATCATGGTCTGTCACAACCTCAATCCCAAAGTGCCCTCGGATGTTTCGTTTGCCGAGTCCCGCGTTCGCGCCGAGACGATCGGTGCCGAGAACGTACTGCAGGACATGGGCGTCATCTCGATGTTCTCGAGTGACTCACAGGCGATGGGCCGGGTTGGAGAAAACTGGCTACGCGCGATCCAAACAGCGGACTGCATGAAGCGGTCCCGCGGAAAGCTGCCCGAGGATTCACCGACGCACGACAACTTCCGCGTGTTGCGCTACGTCGCGAAGGTCACGATCAATCCCGCGTTGACGTTTGGTCTTTCGCATGTGGTCGGGTCGATCGGTGTCGGGAAGATGGCGGATCTTGTTCTCTGGGAGCCCGCATTTTTCGGTGCGAAGCCGAAGACGATCATCAAGAACGGTCTGATCAGTTGGCATGCCATGGGAGATCCGAATGCTTCACTCCCGACACCACAACCGGTGATCTACCGGCCGATGTTCGGTGGATTCGGCAAGGCGTTGCCGCAGAGTTCGGTCTCGTTCGTCTCGCGAGCGGCACTCGACGACGGCATCAAGGACCGGCTCGGTCTCGAACGTCAGGTTGTTGCTGTCGAGGGGACCAGAACAGTCACCAAGCGTGATCTGGTTCGCAACTCGGCCACTCCGGAAATCAAGGTGGACCCGGAGACCTTCGCGGTGACTGCGGACGGCGTCCACGCATACGTCGAACCTGCCGAATCCATTCGCTTGAACCAACTTTACTTCTTCAGTTAGGGGTCTCCAGTGTCGGGAACAATCACACACACGCACGGCGCCGATGCGACGCCACACACGCACGGCGAGATGACCGCGCCGAGCGGAAAGCCGACGCGAGTCGACGCGCTGCTCGGGAAGGAGACCGACGAGGAGTGGGCCGGTCGACTCGACAATGCGGTAGTCGACGTCTTGTCGCTCGATCAGTGGGAAGCGCAGAAGAGTCGGTTACGACGCACCACGATCGGTGGCCGTGAATTGGCCGTCTCGCTCGATCGGGGTATTCAGTTGCAGGACGGCGACATTCTGCTGTGGGACGAGCAGGCGAACACCGTCGTCGTGGCGAGGATCAACCTCAAGGACGTGTTGGAGATCGACCTGAGCGCACTGGTCGAGGTGACGCCCGAGAAGATGATTCAGACGTGCTTGGAGTTGGGACATGCCGTGGGTAACCAGCACTGGCCTGCGGTGGTGAAGGGAATGAAGGTCTACGTTCCGTTGACGGTCGACAAGGCGGTCATGGGCTCGGTGATGCGGACACATGCTTTCGAGGGCATCGAGTACACCTTCATCCCGGGCGCCGAGGTAATTCCCTACATCGCTCCACACGAGGCACGCCGTTTGTTCGGTGCGGCCGCGCGTGAGGGCGAGGGGCATACCCATGACCCTCTCGTCTGAGGGATCCGGGCTCAGCATCAACCGCGCGATGCGGATGATGCAGTTTTCCGATTCCATGTTCCCGGTCGGTTCCTTCTCGTTCTCCAACGGTTTGGAATCGGCCGTGGCGCAGGGAATTGTCACGGGTGGTCCGTCGCTGCGGGAGTTTGTGCTCTCGGCCGCCCATCAGGGCGCGACGTGCGACGGTATCGCCGTACTCGCGGCGCACCGGGGTGCGGCAGCCGGTGATTTCTCGGCGATCCTCGCCGCTGATCATGCAGTGATCGAACGCAAAC
Source organism: Rhodococcus sp. MEB032 (assembly GCF_030208925.1). Taxonomy (NCBI): domain Bacteria; kingdom Bacillati; phylum Actinomycetota; class Actinomycetes; order Mycobacteriales; family Nocardiaceae; genus Rhodococcus; species Rhodococcus sp. MEB032. The sequence goes on along the minus strand of NZ_JARVSY010000012.1, from coordinate 157,793 downwards.
TCAACGAAGAAGCACGCACGATGAGTACACGCATGGGTAAGAAGTTGGCCGAACTCGGCGGGCGCTTGGCCGGTGAGACCCTGTTCAACAAGTGGTTGGCCGCGATCGCATCGGGGGAGACACCGGGTACCTACCCCGTCGGCCTCGGAATTGCTTTCGCGGAGATGGGTTCTCCGGAAGAGGACGCTTTCACGGTCAATCAGTACGGTGTCGCGATGACGTTGCTCGGCGCTGCCCTTCGTATCGTCCGAGTCGATCACCTTGCGACGCAAGAGATTCTGTTCGAGGTCAATCAGACTGCCGGCCATGAGTACGCCGCAGTGCGTGATTACGGACTCGACGACATGTCCAATTTCGCCCCGATGATCGACATTCTGGCTGCGGTGCACGTCAAGGCGCACGTCCGAATGTTCATGAACTAGAAGGAGAACGATGAAGAAGACAACGCGCATCGGAATCGGCGGACCCGTGGGTTCGGGTAAGACCGCGCTCATCGAGGCGATCACACCGGAGTTCATCAAGCGGGGCACCAGCGTTCTGATCATCACCAACGACGTGGTCACCACCGAAGATGCCAAGCATGTGCGCAAGGCTCTCAAAGGTGTTCTCGTGGAAGAACGTATCGTCGGCGTCGAGACGGGTGCCTGCCCACACACCGCCGTCCGCGAAGACCCGAGTATGAATCTCGCGGCCGTCGAGGACATGGAGAAGACGTTCCCGGACACCGATGTGGTCTTCATCGAAAGTGGTGGCGACAACCTCACACTGACGTTCAGTCCGGCTCTGGTCGACTTCTTCATCTATGTCATCGATGTGGCCGCAGGCGACAAGATTCCGCGCAAGAACGGTCCGGGAATCTCGCAGTCCGACATCCTGGTCATCAACAAGACCGATCTCGCACCGTACGTCAACGCCGATCTCGGAGTCATGGATCGCGACTCCAAGGGGATGCGCGGCGACAAGCCGTTCGTCTTTACCAATTGCATGACCGGGGAAGGCATCAAGGAAGTGGTGGACCTCATCGTGCACGGAGTCCTCTTCGACGAAGAGGAAGTGGGAGCGAGCGCACCGTGAGCGCAACGTCCGTCCCGGGAGCATCGCGGTCGCTCCCGGGGCCGATCCCGACCATCCCGGAACTCGACCAGTACCAGGACCAGCCGGAGCAGGCCCCGGCCGGCAAGGTCGGGAAGACCGGCGTTCTCGAGATGCGATTTGTCGACCGTGGCGACAAGACGATTCTGCGGGACATGTACCGCAAGACACCGCTGCTCGTTCAGCAGGCGCTGTACTGGGACGAAGCGTTGCCGACCATGCCGTGCGTCTACATGATCTCGACGTCCGGCAGTGTGTTGCAAGGCGATCGACTGTTCCTGACCATCGAGATGGAACCGGGTTCCCTCGCGCACGTGACCACTCAGTCGGCCACCAAGGTTCACCGGATGGATGCCAATCACGCGTCGCAACTCCAGAAAGTGGTGCTCGCGGAGAATTCGTATCTCGAACTGATGCCCGGGGTGACGATCCCACACCGCAACGCGAGGTACTACGCGCGCACCGACATCACGGTGGATCCGACTGCAACGCTGTTGTTCTCGGAGATCGTGATGCCGGGTCGCAAGTATCACGACGGCGGAGAGATGTTCGTCTACGACCTGTACTCCACCTTGATCAAGGCGAAGCGCCCGGACGGGAAGAATCTCTTCACCGAGAAGTTGGTGATCGAACCGGCACGCTTCCCCGTGCGATACGGCGGAATCATGGGCGACCACGACGTCTTCGGCAATGTCATCCTACTGACACCGAAGGAGCACGCCGACGCCATTCTCGAGGAGATAGTTCCGGGCCGTGACGGCAAGGTCGTCTCCGGGGCGAGCCGGCTACCGAACGACGCCGGTCTCATCTTCAAAGTCCTCGGTCCGGAGAGCGAACCCGTCAAGGCGAAGGTCCGTGATTTCTGGTCTCTGGTACGAAAGGCAGTTCTGGACACCACCATTCCGCCCGTCCCGCTCTGGGGATGACGCGGATTGCCTGATAGGGATCGAGGAACGCGCGATGACCACCATCACCAAACCGTGGGACGACGTCGCGGACAAGAACGTCGTGCTCAGATTCATCGACACGAATCTCAAAGGCTCCGGGCAGGTGATGTTCCAGGGCAATGCGCTGACGGGCCTGCTGTTTCTGGTCGGTATCTTCTGGGGCGCGATAGGCGCGGACACGATCACCGTCGCGATCGGTGCCATGGTGGGTCTGGTGGTATCCACCGTCACCGGCATGATGCTGCACTCCGACGACGATTCGATGCGTATCGGCCTGTACGGATACAACGGAATTCTTGTGGGAGCTGCCTTTCCGACGTTCCTTGCCGGCGGCGTGATGCTGTGGATCTACCTCGTGGTGGGAGCTGCCGCGTCGACGATCGCGTTCCTGGCCGTTGCCAATGTCTTCAAGACGTGGGGCGTACCGGCGCTGACCTTTCCGTTCAACCTCGTCAACTGGTTCTTCCTTCTTGCGGCGTTCCAGTTCCTGCGGATCGAAACGTCAGACCTCAGCGCGGGTCAGTTTCCCCAGCACATCGGGGACGCGTCAGTTCATGCCGACATCACTTTCAGCTTCCTGTGGGACACGCTGTTCCGCAACGTCTCCCAGATCTTTCTGATCAACAACACCGTCACCGGCATTATCTTCGTGATCGCGCTGCTGGTCGCGTCGCGTTGGGCGGCGTTGTTCGCGCTCATCGGTTCCGCGATAGCGATGGGTTCGGTACTGGCGCTGGGCGCAAACACCGTCGACATCGGCAATGGTCTCTACGGGCTCAGTTCGGTGCTGACGGCAATTGCTCTCGGATCGGTGTTCTACAACCCGTCGTGGCGTGTGTTCGTCTACACCGTCTTCGGAGTACTGGTGACTGTTGTCATCCACGGCACGCTGGTGTCTGCCTTTGCTCCGATCAGCCTGCCGGCCGGAACGGGCCCGTTCGTCTTCGCGACGTGGCTGTTCCTGCTGCCGAAGAAGAAGTTCGTTCCCATCCAGCACGACACCATCGAGGGCGGAGCGGCCGAGGGCAAGGATTCGATCGCAAAGGCGAACGGATAGGGCTCGAACGCGCAGAAGTTCCTAGATCGTTCCGCTATGGCACCCTCGCGAACCGGTATCGCTCGAGTATTGTCTGGCCTTCGGTAGTCGGGCATGGTCGAAGCATGACCGTGCAGGTAGTTGTGATGGGTGTGGCCGGTGCGGGAAAGAGCACCGTGGCAGTGGGTCTCGCCACGTCTCTCGGAGCAGACTTCGTCGACGGTGACGATCTGCATCCCGAGTCCAATGTCGCCAAGATGCGTTCGGGGACACCGTTGACCGACGAAGATCGCGTGCCGTGGCTCGACGCGATCGCGGCCTGGTTGTCCGGGCGTGCCGATGCGGGACGAACAGGCGTCGTTGCCTGTTCGGCTCTGCGGAAGGACTATCGGGACCGGTTGCGCCCGGACGGTCTCGACGTGCAGTTCGTCCACCTGGACGGTGAATTCGAGACTATCTCCGCACGTATGCGTTCCCGCGCCGGGCACTTCATGCCGGAGAGTCTGCTCATCTCCCAGTTCGAGGTTCTCGAACCGCTTACGGACGACGAGCGCGGCATCACGCTGAATGTCGTCTCCGAACCGAGCACACTGGTGGGCGAGGCAGTCGACTACATCCATACATCTCAGAGGAGCGTCACAGCGTGAGTAGCACCGCAAGCCCCGGCCCGTTCGACATTTCCGGGAAGGTCGCGCTGGTGACGGGTTCGAGCCGAGGCATCGGCTCGGCCCTCGCGACTGGTCTCGCCGAGGCGGGTGCGGTGGTGGTGCTCAACAGCCGAAATTCCGACGTGCTCGAAGCCGAGCGTCGACGCATCGCCGACGCGACCGGCGCAACGGTGCACGCATACGCGTTCGACGTCACCGATTCGGCCGCCGTCCGGGATGCGGCGACACGCATCGAGGCGGAGGTCGGCCCGGTCGAGATCGTTGTCAACAACACCGGCGTGCAGCACCGCGCCCCGCTTCTCGAGTTCGGCGACGACGACTTCCGGCGTGTCATGGACACCAACCTGACCAGTGCGTTCTACGTCGGACGTGAATTCGCCCGCGGCATGGTCGAGCGCGGACACGGGAAGATCGTCAACATCTGCTCGGTGCAGAGCGAACTCGGCCGAGCGGGAATCGCACCGTACGCAGCCAGCAAGGGCGGGCTCAAGATGCTCACCCGCGGGATGTGCGCCGACTGGGCACCCTTCGGTTTGCAGATCAACGCGATCGCACCGGGATACTTCGACACCGAACTGACCTCTGCGCTGGTCAACGATCCGGAGTTCACCGCGTGGCTCGCCAAGCGGACACCCGCCGGACGTTGGGGCCGTACGGAGGAGCTGATCGGGTCGCTACTGTTCTTGGCCTCCCCGGCTTCGGATTTCGTCAACGGTCAGATCCTCTACGTCGACGGCGGAATGACGGCCGTCGTCTGATTGTCCGCTGTTAGATCGTCCGCTACTCGAACAGAAAGCACCCACATGACAGACGCCAGCGCCCCTCGCATCCACCTCGGTCCCGTCGAGGATCCTCACGTCGCCGACGGAATACGCCGAGCCGGTGGAGTTCTCGTTCCACTGGCAGACGCCGAGGGCGTCGTGTGGGTACACGGGCCGGAGACGTTCCCGTCGTCGCTACCCGATTCGGTTCGCTGGGTGCAGTTGCCGTTCGCCGGCATCGAGCCCTGGTTCGACGCCAAGGTGATCGACGACAAGCGGGTCTGGACGTCTGCTGCCGGAGCGTACGCGGGCAATGTTGCCGAACATACGATGATGCTTCTCCTCGCCGGAGTTCGTTCTCTCCCCGAACAATTGGCGGCGCAGTCGTGGCGCAAGGAAGAGTTCGACCCGCGGGTGGGCACTTTGCAGGGCTCGACAGTGGCGATCATCGGTTGCGGCGGAATCGGCCGTGCGTTGATCCCGTACCTCGCCGCGTCCAAAGTCAAGGTCATCGCGATCACCCGCTCCGGGACCCCTGTCGAGGGTGCTTCCGAAACGCTCTCGGCCGACCGCACCGGCGAAATCTGGTCCAAGGCAGATCACTTCGTGATCGCAGCACCGTCGACATCCGCGACGCGGCATCTGGTCGGCAAGGCCGAACTGGACCAGATGTCGGAGTCGAGCTGGATCGTGAACATCGCGCGTGGCACCCTCGTCGACACGGACGCATTGGTCGACGCACTGGAAGCCGGTTCGATCGGCGGGGCGGCACTGGACGTCACCGATCCCGAGCCGTTGCCGGACGGGCATCGGTTGTGGAAGCTGCCCAACGCGATCATCACTCCACACGTCGCCAACCCGGCTACGACGCTCACCCGCGTCCTGGCAGATCACGTTGCAGCCAACGTCGCCCGATTCGCCGCAGGTGAGGACCTCGCCGCCGTGATCGATCCGTCGGCGGGCTACTGACCGCTCGCGTTGGTTCCCTTCACGTAATCGGCAACGACGGTGCGCAGAACATCGCGCACCGCCTCGGCCGGTTTGGAGAGGGGCTGATTGGCCGGGGTGCCAAGGGAGACATGCACTTCGATGCCCGGCTCGATGCGTCGTAGCTCGAGCGCTTCGACGTCCATGACCCTGCGGGCCACCGACCACGGCAGAACCGTCGCGCCCAATCCGGTGCGTACGGCCTCGGACAGCGTCATCACCGATTCCACTTCGGCCACGACGTTCGGTTGCTGCTCTGCACGGTCGAAAGCCTGCTCCACCACCTTGCGGATGGTGTGCATCCGACCCGGAAGCAATAGTGGCAGTTCGGCGATCTCGGGCAGGGAGATGTCGGATCCCGATTCGCCTGCCAGTCCGGTACCGAACGGCGCAACCACCACCAGCTCCTCGGTGAGCAAGCGTTCGAACGTCACACCCTTGATCGGGCCGGCGTCGTACAACAACGCCAGATCCATGCGACCGGTCATCATCGCTTCGCTGAGCACGCCACCGAAGTTCTCGTTGATGTGCAACAAGATATTCGGGTGCTGCTCGCGCACACGGGCCAAGAGCGGCAAGGCGATTGCCGTCGCGGTGCTGTACGGGGCGAGGCCGACCGAGACGCCACCCGCCAGCGCCCGTCCGACCACGGACACCTCGGCCTGGGCACTCTCCACCTGACGCAGAATCACCTGAGCATGCCGATAGAGTGCGTGCCCCGCATCGGTCGGCTCGACACCCTGTTTGCTGCGGATCAGAAGTTGCTGACCGAACTGCGTTTCCAGCGACGTCATCTGTTGGCTCAGGGCGGGTTGTGCGATGTGCAGGATGTCGGCGGCTCGGGTGATGCTGCCGGCATCGACAATTCGTACGAACGAGTAGAGCCTTCTCGTGTCCATGCTGTGCAAACTACCAGCTCAACGGACATATCGAATTCCGATCACCCCAACGCGAAACGGTATTAACAACCCTTTGGCGTTCCTGAGTAGCGTCCCAGAAACACCGAAGTCGACACACAGAACTTCGACAGTCGGACCAACCACGGGCAACGGCGCCCGTACGAACAAGTAAACGAACCGGAAGGACCGAAATGGCAACCAGCATCGATCTTGTCGCCGATCTCGGCGAAGGTTTCGGCACGTGGACCATGGGCGCCGACGATGCTCTGCTCGACACGCTGACTTCGGCCAACATCGCTTGCGGATTCCATGCAGGCGATCCACGAACCATGGATGCGACCGTGCGGGGGTGCGTATCGCGCGGTATCGGCATCGGCGCGCATCCGAGTTTTCCGGACCTCGCCGGATTCGGACGTCGCGCGATGGATCTCAGTGAGAACGAGGTCCGAACCGACGTGCTGTTCCAACTCGGCGCCCTTCACGCCTTTGCGGTCGCGAGCGGAACGTCGTTGTCGCACATCGCTCCCCACGGCAAGCTCGGGAATCTTGTTGCCGTACGCCAGGATTACGCGCGCGCCGTCGTCGATGCGGTCGCGGCCTTCGATCCGTCGTTGATCGTGCTCGCCCAGGACGGGGCGTTGGCCGACGAGGCGACTGCCCGCGGATTGAGCGTCGGCATCGTCGGAATCGCGGATCGCGCATACAACTCCGACGGAACTCTCGTGCCCCGCAGCGAGCCGGGAGCGGGGATTCACGACGTCGACGTTCTGGTCGAGCGGACCGTTCGGATGGTGGTCGAGGAAGTCGTCGAAGCTGTGGACGGCACGTTGATCCCGGTTGTCGCCGATACGGTCCTCGTGCACGGTGACAACCCCGGTGCCGTCGCGAACGCGAAGGCGATTCGCGCCGCGCTCGAGGCCGCCGGTGTCACCATTGCGCCGCTGACCCGGGTCGTGGCGTCACGGCGGGCCCGTGATGTCGGGTGTTCCGCGTGAAGACCTACGTCGCCGACTGCGGTGACGCCGCCGTTCGCGTCAGTGTCAGCGGCGGGACCGCCGAGCAGAACTGGAACACCGTTCGATCGATCGCTGCACGTTTCGATCTCGGTGCCGACGGCATCGTCAGCGTCATCCCGACATACGACGCCCTGCTGGTCGAGTTCGACAACCTCCTCACGGACCACGACGCCGTCCGCGGCCTGGTTCGCGAAGCAACGACTATCCCCCGACCGCTGGAAGGTGAACCTAGGACGTTCGAGATCCCCGTCGTCTACGGGGGCGAACACGGCCCGGACCTGGGTGATACAGCGCGGTTTCTCGGCGTCACCGAAGCCGAAGTGGTGCGCCTTCACTCCGCAGCCCCGTTGGTCATGCGTTGCTACGGCTCACCCGGCGGCGCCCCGATGCTCGACGGCCCGGCGTTCGGCCTTCCCATCCCGCGCCGATCGAGCCCGCGACCGCACGTCGCGGCCGGTTCCGTTGCGGTGGCCGGACGTCAGGCAGTCGTTTCGGCCAGGCCTGCGCCCGGCGGTTGGGCAGTGATCGGCCGGACCCCGCTCATCTTGGTCGATCCGGCGTCGGAGCAGATTTCTGCCTACCGCCCGGGCGATCTGTTCGTCTTCCGTGCGATCGACGCCGATCGCTGGGACGACTTCGACGGACGCTCGCTCCTGCCCGTAGGGGGTGATCCCCATGGCTGAGACCGTCACCGTCCTGACTCCCGGAATCAGCTCCGTCCAGGATTTGGGGCGTGGATCGGCGTCACAGTTCGGTCAGGCGACGGGCGGCGCAGCCGACCAGATCAGCGCGGAGATCGCCAACGCGTTGGTGGGTAGTAGGCGCGAGGCCCCGCTACTGGAGTTGACGGCCCTCGACTTTTCAGCGTCGGCGTCCACGGATCTGCTGATCGCCGTCACGGGTGCACCCGCAACAGTGACGGTGGACGGACATCGGCAACCGCAGTGGGAACCGATCGTCTGGCGAGCCGGTCAGCGGCTTGCCGTCACCGGAATTCACGACGGATTGCGCGTCTACGTCGCCGTCCACGGAGAGCTGACGGCCGACTACCTCCTGGGCAGCTGCGCTCCCGACCAGGTCCTCGGATTCGGCCGTCACTTGACCGCGGGGGAGATGCTGGTCGTCGACACCGACTGCCCGCCGATCGACCACCCGGTCTTCCGGCTACCGCTGTTCCGGTTGTTGCCCGACCGACCGTCCTTCGGCAACGTGTGGACGCTCGACGTGACCGACGGCCCCGACATCGACGACTTCGGGGAGAGTCCAGCCGCGCTGTTCGGCACCGAATTCGTGGTGGGCGATCAGAGTAATCACATCGGGCTTCGGCTGGCATCTACCGATGAGCAGCCGCTCCCACAGCGCACCGGCACCGGCGAGGTCCTCTCGCGCGGCGTCCCCATCGGTGCCGTCGAAGTACCCGCTGGCAACGAACTTCTGGTCCTGCATCGAGGTAGAGGCGTCACCGCCGGTTATCCGGTGCTGGCAGTCGTCACCACCGTTTCACTCTCACAGCTGGGACAGGCCCAACCCGGGCACCGCGTCCGATTCCGGAACTGCAGCGTCGCAACGGCGGTTGCAGAGCACCGCGAACAGCAGCACCGCATCGCCTTGCTGAGGCGGCGTGTGGAGAACGTATTCACCACCCTCCGGATACCTCTTCACACCTCGGAAGCCCGAGTACCGAGCCACGTCGGCACCACACGCCCCGCGAGCGCTCCGCGCCGCGCGTCTATTTTGGAGACAGCATGACCAACACCATCGAAGCGGTAGACGGCCAGGTAGCCGACCCGCGCAAGGTCCGGAAAGTCGTCGCAGCGGGCTGCGTCGGCATCTTCGTCGAGCTCTACGACAACGGTGTCTTCGCGTTCATGGCGACGGCACTGGCCATCGTGTTCTTCGACGTATCAAAGTCGAGCGACGCGCTGATGCTGGTGTTCGCCGGTTACGCGGTCTCGTTCTTCGTTCGACCCCTCGGCGCGGTGGTCTGCGGCATCCTCGGCGACCGGATCGGTCGACAGAAGATGTTGGTGTTCGTCATCATGCTGATCAGCGTGGCGACCGCCGGTATCGGCTTGCTGCCCACCTACGCGGCCATCGGTATCGCGGCACCGGCACTGCTGATCTTTCTGCGGATCGTGCAGGGATTCTCCGTCGGTGGTGAAGCTGCCGGCGCCATGACGTTCCTCGCCGAACACGCCCCGGAAGGCAAGCGCGGCTTGATCACGAGCTACGCGCAGATCGCGTCGTTCCTCGCACTGCTGACCGGAACGATGATCGCGTTTGCCATGTCGCCGTGGCTCAACGCCGACGCGATCAACGGCGGCGGACTCGCATCGTGGGCGTGGCGCATCCCGTTCCTCATGGCCATTCCGATGGGAATCATCGGCTGGTACATCCGCCGCGCGATCTCCGATACCCCGAACTTCGAGCGGCTCAAGGAATCCGGCGGTTTGTCGCGCAATCCGCTCAAGGAAGCATTCTCCACTCCCGAACACCGTCGCGCCATGATCCTCGCCCTGTTCATCCCCTTGATGAATGGTTCCGGCTACTACGTTCTGTTCTCGTACATGCCCACGTTCCTCAAAGGCGATCAGATCGGATTCTCGACCGGGACAGCGCTTCTCGTCACCGCATCCAGCCTGGTCGCGATCTGCTTCGCGATTCCGTTCATGGGTGCTCTCTCCGACCGGATCGGTCGCAAGAAGGTCATCGCCGGTGCAGCTGCGGCAATGGCGATCGGAGCGATCCCCTGCTATGCCATGATCGTGACCGGCAACGTCGGCCTCGCCGTTCTCGGTGCCTGCCTCATGGCAGTGATCTTCGCCGGGCACACAGCCGTCATCCACATCCTGATCGTCGAACTGTTCCCCACGCGGGTTCGCTACTCCGCCTACGGTTTGGGTTACAACATCTCGTCCGCACTCTTCGGTGGTACCGCACCGTTGTTGATGACCTGGTTGATCCCCGAATTCGGTATCTACGTTCCCGCCTTCTACGCGGTCATCACTGCAATCGGCACGCTGATCGCGGTCAGCACCATCACCGATCGCGCCCACGTTCCGCTACGCGACACTCTGTGACTTCTCGCGTGAGTCACTCCTGATCCGGCCCGGTGGCCGCCTGCAGTCCGCGGCGGCCGCCGGGTCATACCAATTTCTTCCTGTAGGAGCACACAATGCCTTTCTCCGATTACCGCACAGCTCTCGTCACCGGCGCCAACACCGGAATGGGTGCCGCCGTCACCGAGATGTTCACCAAGCGCGGACTGACGGTCTACGGCGTCGCCCGCAATGCCGACAAGCTCGGTGAGGTTGCCGATCGCACCGGAATGATCCCTCTGCCCGTGGACATCACCGACACCGCCGCGCTCGCCGAAGCTGTCGGCGGACTGGAGATCGACATCCTCGTCAACAACGCGGGGGTGTCCGCAACCGGAAACATTCTCGACGCCGAAGAAGCATCGGTCGACGCGATGGTGGACGTGAATCTTCGTGCGGTGCTGCACCTGTGCCGCATTCTGCTGCCGGGAATGGTGGAGCGCGATCTAGGTCATGTCGTCAACATCAGCTCCATCGCCGGCCTGTACAACTTCTACGGCCACACTGCCTACCACGCGACCAAGGCTGCGGTGCACCAGATTTCGCGCCAGCTGCGAAACGACTGCATCGGCAAGCGGATTCGAGTGACCGAGATCTGCCCCGGCCGGGTCGAGACCGAGATCTTCGGTCGCAACCTCGGCGGCACGCCCGAAGCCATGAAGGAAGCGTGGGAGACCTTCTACGAAGGCTACGAATCCATCACTACCAAGGACATCGCGGATACCATCGAGTTCGCGATCGACGCCCCTGGTCACGTCAATCTTGGTCTCATCGAGGTGCTCCCCACCTTCCAGGTGCCCGGTGGCCTCGACTTCATCCGTCGCAACGACTGAGAGAGCGCATCATGAGTTTTGTACTACCGGAAACGACGCTCGGAGTGGTGGCCCATGCGGCAGGTGACCTGCGGGTCGAGCATGTTGCGTTGACTGCGCCGACCGCCGAGCAGGCAGTGATCGAGATCGCTTATGGCGGTGTGTGTGGATCAGATCTGCACTACTGGACGCACGGCGCGGCGGGGGAGTCGATTCTGAAGGCGCCGATGCTGCTCGGTCACGAGGTGGTCGGCACGGTCGTGACGGCCGCGGCGGACGGAACGGGGCCGGCAGTTGGAACTTCCGTGGCCGTACACCCCGCAACGCCCGGTGGGACCGCGCCTCGGTTCCCGAGCGATCGGCCCAACCTCTCGCCCTGCTGCACATACCTGGGAAGTGCAGCGCAGTACCCACACACCGAGGGCGCCTTCGTGAAATACGCAGTGCTCCCGACACGCATGCTCCGGGAACTGCCCGAGGGGTTGGACCTGCGGACTGCGTCGGTAGCCGAACCGGCAAGCGTTGCCTGGCACGCTGTTTCGCGAGCGGGAGACGTACGCGGGAAGAAGGCGCTGGTCGTCGGCTGCGGACCCATCGGCGCACTGGTCGTGGCTGTGCTCAAACGAGCAGGCGCGCAGTCGATCACCGCGGTCGACGTGCACGACGTTCCGCTGCAGATCGCGTCGACGCTCGGTGCGGATCGGGTTCTCGAGGCCACCGACGCCGAGGCAGTCGCCGCATCCGATGCCGACGTGGTCGTCGAGTGCACCGGCAATCATCGCGGGCTCGAATCCGCTATTCGCGGGGCGACGCGCGGTGGACGGGTGGTCATGCTCGGGCTTCTTCCGTCCGGACCTCAACCGGTACACATTTCGCTGGCGATCACGCGAGAGTTGGAGTTGGTGGGCTCATTCCGCTTCAACGACGAAATCGACGAGGTGCTGCTCGCCCTCGCCGACGGTTCGCTTGCTGTCGATGCTGTTCTCACACACGAATATCCGGTCGAGGAAGCTCTGGAAGCCTTCGCAGTCGCCAAGGATGCTTCGGTGTCGGGGAAGGTGCTGTTGCGGTTCTGAGTCCTTCGACCCTGTGCGCCTTTATTAACCGCGGGCGGTTAATAAAGGCGCACAGCAGGTTATTCGACCACCAGGCCCTTGGCTTCCAGCAGAGCAGTCAGATTGCTCACCTCGAGTGGGGTCCCTCCCCGCTTGTAACGCTCGATGTACCCGGCTTCGGCTTCGTCACGGGCACGCGAAAGTTCGATTGCCTCGGCAACCTCCTCGCGGCGGACCACGACAACGCCGTCGCAGTCACCCTTGACGACGTCACCGGGATAAATGACCTGTTCTCCGAAGACCAGGGGATGGTTGATCGGGCCGAGAGATTCCTTGACGGTTCCCTCGATGTACACGTGCTTGGAGAAGACGGGGAATCCGAGTTCGCGGATCTCCCGGGTATCGCGCACTCCGCCGTCGGTGACCAGTGCGGTAATGCCGCGCGCAACACAGGCATTGGCCAGAACATCGCCGAACTGGCCGGCGGCTTGATCACCTGAAGAGACGATCAGGACGTCACCCGGCTGTGCGTAGCTGATCGCAACCTGCAGCATGAGGTTGTCACGGGGATGGCACTTGACTGTGAAGGCGGAGCCGCAGAACTTCATGTCGCGGTCGATCGGTTTGATCGCCGGATGCAGCGACCCCTTACGTCCCTGTGCCTCGTGAATCGTGGCCGCGGAGAACGTCCCCAGTTCGGCAATCAGGTCCTTGTCCGCGCGATCAATTTTCGTCTTGACGTGAATCATCTTGTACTCCAGAAAGTATGAAAGATCAGGAAAGGCGTTCGACTGCCGCGGCGATCTGTGCCGCGGCCTTTTCGAGGACGGCCTCGGAGGTGGCGAAGGAGATACGGAAGTACGGCGATGCGCCGTAAGCCGAACCCTGAATGGTGGCAACCGACGCCTCGTCGAGGAGATAGAGGACGAGATCCTGGTCGGACTCGATCACGGTGCCATCCGGGGTCTGCTTGCCGATCAAGCCGGCACAGTTGACGAACAGGTAGAACGCACCCTGCGGCACGACGGGCTCGAGCCCGGGGACAACACTGAGGAGGTGAGCCGAGAGGTCGCGTCGTCGTCGGTAACTTCGTACGGATTCGGTGAGGAAACTCTGGTCGCCGGTAAGGGCTTCCACGGCTGCGGCCTGGCTGATCGAGGACGGGCAGGAAGAACTTTGACCCTGCAGTTTGTTGACGGCGCCGATCAATCCGGAATTTCCGAGTCCGTATCCGAGTCGCCACCCGGTCATGGCATGAGACTTGGAGACTCCGTTGGTGACCAGTACCTGATCACGGAGGTGCGGAGCGACCTGCAGCAGACTCGGGATCGGAGCGTCGCCGAAGTTGATCTCGTCGTATATCTCGTCGACCAACACACTGACATGGGAATTGGCCTCTATCACTTCGGCGAGGGCCTGCAGCTGCTCGCGGGTGTACACAGATCCGGTGGGGTTGCCCGGGGCATTGAGGATGACCCACTTGGTGTTCGAAGTGATTGCAGCGGATAGTGCTTCGGCTGTGAGAAGAAAGTTGTCGGACTCCTCGCACTGAACGATCACCGGAGTTCCGTCGTGAGCGAGGACCATATCCGGGTACGAAACCCAGTAAGGGGCGGGAACGATAACCTCGACGCCGGCTTCGACCGTCGCCATGAGAGCGAGGAAGATGACCTGTTTCGCGCCGCCGCCGACGGTGATCTGGTTGTCCGCGTACTGGATTCCGGTTCGCGAAGCCGCGCGTGCTGCGATTGCCTCGCGTAGAACCGGGATGCCGTTGACTGCGGTGTACTTGGTCTGACCCGTGTTGATCGCAGTGATCGCCGCAGACTTGATGTTGTCGGGTGTGTCGAAATCGGGCTCCCCGACGGTCAGGTCGAGTATTTCACGGCCCTGGGCCTTCAGCTCGCGCACTCGTTGTGCGGCAGCCACACTCGGCGACTCCCTGATTCTGTCGACGCGCGCAGCCGGAACGAAAGTCGCCATGATGGTCTGCTCCTGGGTCCGGGGTGAGCGTGGATTCCCGTCGTCGACGAGCCACAGTTCTCACTCGGTGATCCGTTCGACCATAGGGTCCTACCAGGGCATCTGACCAAGACCGAACCGTTGTGGCCCGATAAGCAAACGTGATGGAGCGGCGACGGAATCAGACCGACAGAACGCGCAGATCCTCGAGACCGTCCACGACGGGAACGCGCCACGACGCAAGCTCTTCCGGTCCCTGCTCGTCCCACAGCTCGAACAGTTCCGAATCGGTCGATGCGATGGTGCGCTCCACCATTTCGATCAGCCAGGTGAGCCGTTCACTGGTCAGAGCCGAGGTGAAGGAGTCGAGATCGAGGTCTTGGGTGGCAGGGTCACGCTTGCGGTCGGCACGCACGATCAGTACCAATTCGAGCAAGGCGACGGCGATTTGACCGCCGTCGACCTCGAGGTAGTCGTCTTCGAATGCCCACTTCACCGATTCGAAGGTGAAATCACCGTGCCCGATGGACGCGATCAAATCCCCTGCACCGTCGTTCTCGAACGGTCCCGATCCCCACGCGCCCACTGTCTACTCTTTTCCGATTGCCGTGTCAGCGCGCTTCGAGCGCGATCTTCGCTCCGAATCCTAGAAGAACTGTTCCGGTTATGCGCTCGAGTGCCTGTCGCACTCGGGGCTTTTCGAAGGTGCTACGCGCTCGCGAGAGAAGGACCACGTAGCCACTGAGCCACACGATGGTGATGGCTGCGTGGATGAGCACCAGCAATGCAAGCGACGGTCCCGTCGGCCACCCGGCCGGAACCAACTGCGGCAACAGTCCGGTGTAGAAGACGGCGATCTTGGGGTTGAGCAGGTTGGTGGTGAAGCCCGTCTTCCATGTCCCGGCCTTCTGCGATCGTGGAGCGTCGGCATTGTGTTGCATCCGCGACGTCCGGCTCTCCCACAGTGCTCGCACACCGAGATAGATCAGGTAAGCCGCGCCGGCGAGCTTGACGACGGTGTACGCCTCCGCCGACGCGGCCAGGATCGCCGACAGCCCGAGGACGGTCAACAGACCCCACACCAGAAGGCCCGAGACGATGCCGGCAGCTACCCGGAAACCGGCGGATCTGCCCGCGCCGAGAGCAGCCTGCGTCACGACGGCCATGTCGGGCCCGGGGACCAGAGTCAGTAGGGCGAGCACAGCTGTGGCGGCGAGCAGAGCGGTCAGCATGCAACAAGTATGAAGTCGGGGTGGGGAGCATTGTCGGCCGGTGGTGTCGGGCCTGTGAACAAAGAGTGGCGCGGCGGTGTGAACTGCATGGACACGCCCGGAAACCGGCGTCTCGCGAGCCCTGTTCGACAAAGTTATGCACACTGTGGGGAAACGAATCGTTGCAGGTAGAAGGAATAACTATGTTGTAATTCATCCTTTTGTCCACAGGTTATGCACAACTGGGAAGCGGATGTGAATGAAGTTATCCACACCTGTGTGTGCATCGGTGGAGAACGGTCCAACTCCATTGGATACCCGCGAGTAATAAATCCCAACCAGTGGGTTGACCCCGGGACGTTCGTCCTGTCCAATCGAGAGTCAGCGGTAGTCGTGCGATGCTCAGGGGGCGCTTGACGGATGCGGAGATTTGGGTTTGTCGGGATTGTGTTGGTCGTGCTCGCGCTTGTCGTGGGCGGAGTGGCGTATGCCGAACCGGCACCTGAAAACCCGCCAGGAGATTCGGCCGGTCAGGCCGGGGCTCATATCAATCGCATCGAGCAGTCGTCGCCCACACGCAGTGCCGTCTTCGTCGAGTCGCCGGCCATGCGGCGCGAGGTGCAAGTGCAGGTTCTGCATCCAGCGTCGAGTGCCGGTTCGCGTCCGTCCTTCTACCTACTCGACGGCGTCAGTGCCGGTTCGGAATCCGGATACTCCGAAAGCACCTGGACTCAAAAGACCGACATCGAAGCGTTTTTCGCCGACAAGAACGTCAACGTCGTTCTCCCTGTTGGCGGTACCGGCAGTTTCTACACCAACTGGAAGAACGACGATCCGAACCTCGGTGTGAACAAGTGGGAATCGTTTCTCGCTGAAGAGCTTCCGGCGTTGATCGATTCTGCGTTTTCCGGAAATGGGACGAATGTGGTCGGCGGGGTGTCCATGGGTGCGCTCGGCGCGGCCAACCTCATCACACATCACCCGAAGCTCTATACCGGATTGGCCTCGTACAGTGGCTGTCTCGACAACTCCGAATCGTCCTCGCAGGATTCCGTGCGGCTCACCGTGGCCAGCAAGGCGGGCGACGCCACCAACATGTGGGGCCCGGCGTCGGACCCCGACTGGCAAAAGCACGACCCGTCCACCAACGCGGAAACGCTGCGTGGGAAGACGATCTACGTGTCCTCCGGTACAGGTGCGCCCGGAGAATACGACAACGTCTTCACCCCGAGTGGACTGCAGACTGCCATCGAAGGCGGACCGCTCGAGGCGCTCGCTAATACGTGCACACAACTGTTCGAAGCGAGGTTGGGGGAGTTGTCGATTCCCGCAGTGTTCGCGTATCGGAACGACGGCACCCATTCGTGGCCGTACTGGCAAGACGCGCTTCACGATTCCTGGCCGACGGTGAAGACGGCGCTGGGAATGTGAGCTGAGAACTACTCGGCCAGTGCCAGTTCGAGCAATTGGAGGGCGCCGTCACGGGTCTGCGCAGCCGCGATGAACCCGGCCTTGTGGCAGAAGACCGAACTGTCGACGCCCGTCTGGGCGGCAAGATCCGAGCCGTTCAGGCCGCGCCACGGCTCCGGCAACAGCTTTCGTGAACCGAACTTGGAGTCAGCAGGCTTGACCGTCTGAATCGACCAGCCGCCGTTGGTGTTCGGGAAGATGGTGAACAGCAGCTCTGGCTGGGCCGACGCGGCGCGGCCGTGGGGAACGAAGCGTTCCAGCACGACGAAGCGCGGATCCGTTGCTTTTTCGTAGGTCTCGGTGAACTCGCGCTCGGCCGCCGCGTCGCCGGCATACTTGGCGCGCAGGCGAATCAAGACCTGGGTTGCGAGAACGACGGCCAGCTCGAACTGGGTGTCGAACTCCTCGTCGGTGGACGAGATCGGATTGAAAAGGTCCAGCACGGACGACAGATCAAAAGGCTTGGTGCCGTAGTCGTTGAGGGTGTAGATCTCTTGGCCGTTGTCGACGGCGTCGATGCCCTCGACCAGTCGGCTGTCGATACGGCGGAACACGGAGGCGTCGCCTTCACAGAACTGCAGGCCGTATTCCTGCCAGAGCAGACCGAAGGCGGAGTACAGGATGCCGTTGCTGCGCTCGCCGGCATCACGCTGGTGATGGTCGAAGCGCCCCTCAGCCGGGTTGTAGCGACCGCCGACGTCGAGCACGATGTCCGCGCTGTCGAGGACGGACTCGTCACGGCTGCGAACGACGGTGGCGTCGGGGTACAGCTGCTTGAGCAGCGATACGCCGAAGACGTCGTCTGCATGGAACTTGCCGTTATGGGTCGCGATGATCACCCGTCGAGACTAGGCAATCGAGCGCGGGGATGCCTAGTCAGCCGATGGTGCGGATGCGGTCGGTGGCAGGTGGCGAGACCGGCGACCCGGCTGCGAACAGGGCGGTCAAGGCGTCGAGGTCGTTGCCCGCACCGGTCATCTGGGTGGAGTTCTTCAGTGCGGTGAAACCGTCCCCGCCCTCGGCGAGGAACTTGTTCACCACGACGCTGTAGACGGCGTCGGGCGCGATGTCCTGCCCGTTCAGGCGCATTTCCGAGATCCGCTTACCCGGCGCTGCTCGCCGGTCCATGGCGTAGGTGAAGCCCGCGGACGGGGAGAGGATGCGCTCGGTAGCGGTGCCGTCGAGGTCGATCTGGAATTGCTGTTCGAGAGCGTCCTTCAACACCGCTCCTGTGACGGAGAGCACCTCGAGGCTGTTACCGAATGGCTGAACACCGTAGGCCTGGCGGTAGGTGACCTGGCCGGAAGTGCCGAAGTCCAAGTCCTCGCGCATGCCGCCGGGGTTCGTCAACGCTAGTTGGGCGCCTCGTGTCGATCCGGCGGCGAGTTGAGCGTCGGCGACCAGGTTGCCGAGTGTCGATTCGCCGCTGGGGACGCGGTCGCGTGTCAGATCGGCGGTAATGGTCCCCACCGGCCGCTGAGCGCTGTCCGACGCCTCCGACCAGGCCCGGTCGGCGAGAGCCTGAATATCGGGATCCGGCGAAATATCGTGTGTCACTATCTGATTGAACGCGGACGTCTGATCGCGAACAACCTCGCGTGTGTTGCGATCGATGGTGACGTCTGCGACGGACACGATCCGGCCGTGCGAAGCGCCCTGCATCACGACTCTGGGATTGCCTGCGGGATCAGGGAATTCGCAGTTGTACTGCTGGTGGCTGTCGGCGGTGAAGATGACGTCCACCTTCGGTGACGCACGGAGGGCGATGTCGCGGGCCGGCCCGGACTCGACGTTGCAGTCGTTGGGCCCACCTTCGACGGCCGGTTCGTCCCCACGGTGCAGGAGGACGGTGATGGCTTTGACGCCGAAGAAGTCGAGGACGTCGGCGGTGCGGTTGATCGCTTCGAC
Source organism: Rhodococcus sp. MEB032 (assembly GCF_030208925.1). NCBI lineage: Bacteria > Bacillati > Actinomycetota > Actinomycetes > Mycobacteriales > Nocardiaceae > Rhodococcus > Rhodococcus sp. MEB032. The sequence goes on along the minus strand of NZ_JARVSY010000012.1, from coordinate 138,871 downwards.
CTCGTCGCCGAACTGCAGATCGGCGATTCCGCCTGGTGTCACGATCTGCGACGTGTTGGCGGGGGATATCGCGATGACTCCGAGCGGAATGCCGTCGACCATGTTCACGGTGAAGGGCAGCGTGGCCGGGGTGCCGTTGGTGTACGTCATGTTCGCGGCCATCAGTGGGAAGTTGGCGCCGTCGAAGGACGGACTGAACGTGCACGCATCGACGGCGGAGCAACCGCCGGACTGCATGCGTCGGAACTCGGCGAGTCCCTTGTCCAGTTCGTGGTTGCCGATCGCGGAGGCGTCGATCTTCATCCGGTTCAGGAGTTCGACCGTCGGTTCGTCGTTGAACATCGCCGACTCGAGCGCCGACGATCCCCAGTTGTCACCGACCGAATACAGCAGCGAGTTGGTGGCTTGGCTGCGAAGTTGCGTCACGTAGGCCGCGAGATACGCCGCGCCACCTGCGGGGGTGAGAGAGCCGTCGGCCTGCCTGATCTCGCTGCGAACACCTTCCGGCGGGCGGAGACTGCCGTGCAGATCGTTGAACGCCAACAGACGTACCGACACCGTGTCCTGGGACTCTGCGTTGGCGACGCCACTCAGGGAGGTCGCGGTGGTGGCGAGAAGGGTCGTTGCGAGCACGGCACACGTTCGTGTCATGCGTCGCGTCATGCGTCGTGCTCCCTCACTCGGACCGGCCTCGAACCTCCCTGAGTGTGCCCGTCTGCCGAAACGAATTCCAGTCCTCGGCGTAACAGTTATGTATCGAGTGTCACGCGGTGACGCCGATGCCCGCGGCCTGCTTCGCGACGTCGGTGTCAGCGAAAGCGAGGAATGCGTCGTTCTCGTGTGGATCGCCGATGGTCATCCGGACGCCCTCGACGCCGTACTGGCGGATCAGAATGCCCGCTTCGGTACTCGCCTCGGCAAAAGCGGGAGAGAGTTCTCCGAGGGGGAGATAGACGAAGTTCGCCGACGACTCGGGGACGGTGTACCCGGCTTCGATCAGAGCGGTTCGAACTCGCGTCCGCTCGGCGATGACACCTTCGGTGCGGGCAAGCAGTTCGTCTGCTGCAGCCAGGGAAGCGATTGCGGCGGCCTGCGCAACAGCGCTCACGGTGAACGGGGTGTGCACCTTGCCGAGGGCCACGATGATCTCCGGATCCGCGACCGCGTAACCCACGCGGATTCCCGCGAGGCCGTACGCCTTCGAGAAGGTGCGCAGAACAACCACGTTGGGGCGGCCGCGGAACAGCTCGATGCCGTCGGCGTCCGAGCGTGAGTATTCGAAGTACGCCTCGTCGAGTGCGACGACGACGTGCGCCGGGACCGCGTCGAGGAAGCTCTCGAGCTCTGCCTTCGACAGTGCATTGCCGGTCGGGTTGTTGGGGTTGCATACGAAGATCAACCGCGTGCGATCCGTGATCGCGGCCAGCATCGCGTCGAGGTCGTGGCCGAAGTCCTCGGTCAGCGGAACCTTGACCGAGACGGCATGGCCGACCTGGGTGACCACGGGGTACGCCTCGAACGAACGCCACGCGTAGATGACCTCGTCACCCTGATCGCACGTGATCTGCACGAGTTCCTGGCACAGCGTCACGGAGCCGCAACCAGCGGCGACGTTGGCCGGCTCGACTTTCAGGAAGGCGGCCAGCGCCTCGATGAGTGCAACCGCGGCATTGTCCGGGTAGCGGTTGGCATTGGCGACCGCGTCGGCGACGGCGTCACGCACACCGGGCAACGGCCCTACGGTCGTTTCGTTGCTCGCCAGCTTGATCGCACCCGGAAAATTGCGTCCGGGAACGTAGGCGGGGATGGAGGCGAGGTCAGGGCGAATGTGTGCGGTCACGAGTCGATTATGCGCGCACTGATTTGGTGCGTAGCGGCCGTCTGCGTGTCAGAGTTAGAAGATGTCGGAAATCTTCCGAGCCACCGCGTATCTGCGCGGAGCCGAAGGGGAGGTCGCCACGGCTGTTCCGCTGACCGTGGTGGAGCCGGACGGCCCGACGAGGGGCGGGATCGTCGTCCTGCATGAAGCCCGGAAGTTCAGCCCGGCTCTGCTGAATCTGATGTGCGCGCTTGCCGGCGAAGGGTGGGTGAGCGTCGCACCTCACCTGTTTCACCGCGAACCCGAACACATGCAGGGTGAGGTGTTCGGTGACAACCTCTTCGCCGACTTCGACGCGACCCTCGATTGGCTCGTCGGACGCGAAGTTCTCGCAGACACCATCGGGGTGCTCGGATTCGACGACGCCGGTACCGCCGCGATGCTCGTGGCCACCAGCCGTCCCGTCGGCGCCGCGGTGAGCGTCGCCGCCCGGGGAATCGTCGAAGCCTTGTCGGTGGATGCTCAGGCGCTTGTCGACGCGGCCACTTCCCTGCAGGCGCCGTGGCTGGCGCTGTACGGCGAGGACGATCCCAGCACGCCTCGCGAACACGTGACTCTGCTCCGGGAAGCGACCGCGAAGGCCGACGTCGCGACACTGGTGGTCAGCTACGCCGGACTGGCTCACCGGGCGGACGAGCCGCCACAGCTGTCCGAGGACGCTGACCTCGACGACCCTGATTCGGCCTCGATCATCGAAGCTCAGACCCGGATCTTCGACTGGTTCGACAGCCACCTGCGGTAAGTCCACAAAACAGTCCGCTGACCACACGTTTTGCCTTTGGTGGCGAAGGGTGTGTAATCTTTCGATCCGGCGGTCCGAAAGGATCGGAACCCCCAGGGAGGCGTGCCAGAGCGGCCGAATGGGACTCACTGCTAATGAGTTGTCCCTTTTACGAGGGACCGGAGGTTCAAATCCTCTCGCCTCCGCCAAGCCGGTGATTTTGACCGGCGGGTTAGAAATGATAGAAATTACGACGGTAAGACACGCAAGACCAGCAAGACAACAGAACATGCGCCCGTAGCTCAACGGATAGAGCACTTGACTACGGATCAAGAGGTTAGGGGTTCGAATCCCTTCGGGCGCACAAAAGGAAGCCCCTCACCAGTAGAGATGCCGGTGAGGGGCTTTCTTGTATGCAAGTGTCCTTTCATGGCGACGTTGGTCACATCTTGACCCGTTTGGCGGCTGACCAGACCTGACCTCCGAATTGACGTTCTCGATCCTCGTATCGCGCCGCGGTGTCTCGGGCGGGCGGCTCGCGACTCTCGGGACTGCGCCAAATCGCCATTTAGCGGTCCGATCGGTCTGGTATGCATTGCTGATGAATCGGACTATCTCGGTTGTGCTCGTGATTGGTGTTGCGGTCGGAGCTCTAGTTGGGTGTTCGGGTAAGTCCGACACTGTTGTAGTTTCATCGACGCAGTCGGCCTCGTCATCCGCAGCGACGACGATTGAGTCCGCACCGCAGCGTGGCGATCAAACGCAGGAGGGCTTGGAGGCCGCGCTGGACGAGCAGTGGGCACTCGCGCAGAGTGCGGACTGGGCTGGGATCTATGATTTCAGTTCGCCTCGTTGCCAGGTTCAATACTCGGTTGAAGAGTTTGTGGCAGCGCTCGACGACGCGTACGCGGATCGGGATTTCAGCGGGACGCCCGAGTATCTGATCAACATGAACGGTGACTCGGTAGCGACCGTTGTCATCAAGGCTCCGGACGGCAAGAGTCCGATGACGCCGGGGACATGGAGTTACATCAACGGTTCTTGGTACGACGACGACTGCTAGGCCGATCCTGCGGGCGAAGTTGTGGGATCTGTCGACGTGGCCGGCATCCGATGAGGTGCCGAGTCTGCGCGACATGATGGCCGAGCAACATAGCCTGCGCGTCGAGGACCTCGAACCTGCCAGACAAGAGGCGTACCGCAAGTACCTGTACTGAACGCAGATTTGTCACCTATGTCCGATAATGATCCGTGCCTTCAATTGCCTCATCGCTGTTCTGGATCGCGCTGATCGCGGCCATCGCGCCGATAGTCGCGGGCCTGATCCCGCGTCGACTGGTTCCCGAAGTGGTGTTGCTACTGGTCGCGGGCGCAGTGGTCGGGCCGTTCGCCCTCAACATCGCAGCTGACAGCGAAGCGATCGGCATCCTGCGCGAACTCGGCCTCGGCATGCTGTTCCTGCTCGCCGGCTACGAGATCGACCGACAGGAACTCAGTGGGCGCGGCGGACGTCGAGCGCTCTACACGTGGCTGTTCTGCCTCGCGCTGGCGTTCACGGTGGTCGCGCTGCTTGGCATGAGGAACGTGATCTCCGCCGAAGCCGCTGTTGCCATCGCGATGACGTCGACCGCTCTGGGCACGCTGCTGCCGATCCTCAAGGACAACAAACTCCTCGACACACGCTTGGGTAAGACCGTCCTCAACCACGGGGCCGTCGGCGAGCTCGGGCCGGTCGTCGCGATGGCGGTGCTGCTGAGTGCCCGTGGTGCCGTGCTGTCGCTGATCGTTCTTGCCGTCTTCGCCTTGATCGCTGTCATCGTTGCGGTGCTGCCCGGCAAGCTGATTCACGAAGGCTCGTGGACACATCGCCTGGTGCGGGCAGGGGCGGACACGACGGCGCAGACGACGGTCCGCCTCACCGTTCTGTTGTTGGTCAGCCTCGGAGTGCTGTCGGCCGTGTTCTCACTCGACGTCATTCTCGGTGCATTTGCCGCCGGCTTCATCCTGCGGCGACTGATGCCAGAGGGCGACGAGCGCCTCGAGATCAAGCTCGACGGGATCGCCTTCGGGTTCCTCATCCCGATTTTCTTCATCACTTCAGGCATGGCGATCGACGTCTCGGCGGTCGCCGCCAGTCCCGGCATACTGATTGCGTTTTTGATCCTGATCGTTGTAGTCCGCGGCGTGCCGGTGTTCTTCGTGACCAAGTTCGAGAAGGTCGAACCACCCTTCACCACGCGCGAAAGTGCGCAAGTCGCGTTGTACGGGGCTACCGGCCTGCCCATGATCGTGGCGGTCACGGGCGCGGCCGTCGACGCGCATCAGATGTCCTCGGACAACGCGTCGATTCTTGTCGCGGCCGGGGCGATCACGGTTCTGCTGTTGCCGATGATTGCCACTCTGTTGACGAAGAAAGAGAAAGTGTCCTGATTCAGAGATCCAACTGCTCGTCGAGCCAGTCGAACATCCGCTGATCAGTCAGACGCCTCGCTTGCTTCGATTATCAGGGGCCGGAGAAAAAGCCGTCGTCGACGTCGATACCGGTTTCCAGCGCCGATATCTCATGGCTGCCCGTTCGGTCCGCCCACCGCAGAGGGATCCCGGTTTCCGCGTCGAACGCCACCGTGGCATCACGGCCGGCCCAATCCGGTGGCATCGCGAATTCCCACGCTCTCCGCCCGTCGACCTCTACTTCCCGCCCTGTCGTGTCGGGTGGGCGTAGGTCGGCGAAAGGTGTGTACGGCCAGGTTCTGTGTATCTGGAGAAGTTGTTCGATATGGATGTCGAGACTGTATCCGCCGTTTCGTCGTTCGAGGACCCCGTCGGTGCGGAACCACGTCTGCTTCTGTCGGTTCTGCAGAAACAGCACTCCCTGCTCGTCTTCGAGACGGATGCAGGTGCGCGGCTTGAACCAGAATTCGAGTCGCACGGAGGGACGACCGCCGGGGGGTCGCCCGCGGAACATCACCCCATGTAGCGGAATCCGTTCCGCCGCTTTGTAACGTCGCGCTACCTCGCTCCACGCAGGGGGGCGACTTTCGCGGAGAAGCCTCAGATGGCACATCTGCCGAGGGGGACTGTCCTGACTTGGGGACAACGGCCACCATAAATTGGCCTTCCACGAATAGCGAGGCGGGGACTGCGACGCCGGTGATCTGCTCGGCGAGAGCAAAGGCGCCCTCCAACGCATGCTCACCTGCATAGCCTTGGGCGTCATCGTCGATTCCGATTCCGCCGACATCGAGAATCAAATCCACCATCCGATCGTCCCCGACCACCGGGCTGGATCCGAAGAGTTCGAATTCAGCCACGCGTGTGCCGTTCGACCACCAGATGAACTGGCTGTCGGCATTGACGCTGAGATAGTGCGAAGCCACCTCGCGATCGGATAGAAGGGGCCGCATCAATTCTTCGGAGATAGTGAAGGAACCGCCGTTGATCTGCATCAACAGTGTGCTGTCGTCGCCCACCGCCGCGACTGCGACTACCTGCCCAGCCCCGGCTGTCTCGAGCTGTTCAGTGAGATCGGACATCACCTCGCCGAGTTCGGCGATCCCGATTGCCTCCGATTGTGTGTTCTCGTCGGCGCCGAGGGCACTCAACACCTGTGCGGGAGTGGACCGAGGGATGAGTGCAGCGCAGTACCCGAGAGACAGGCTCGTGTTGAGGTACTGCTGAATCCACACATAGTCGTGATAGGTAGGCACACTCGCACGCTTCCACAGATCGATACCCGACGAATGCCGAACTCCATCGAGCGCACAGCAAATACGCCATCAATCGATCGTTGATTCGAGGGCCTGATTCAGAGATCCAACTGCTCGTCGAGCCAGTCGAACATCCGCTGATCAGTCAGACGCCTCGCCATGGGCTGGCAGTGGAAGTTCGCGCCCTCGGCAGCGGTGAAGGGAACCGCCGACGTCGGTCCGCCGGATAGGGCGGCAAGCCGCTTGGATTGACCGGGCCAGAATTGCTCGCCTTCCGGATCGGTGATGAGCAGGGGAGTGGAGATCGAGCCGGCGACGTGTTCGAGGTGGTACTTCCGAACCTCGGCGAGAGTGTTGTAGTAACCGTCGGCGAGGTACGGACGCGCTCGGAAACGCCAGATCCGGGCGCTGTCCTTCGAGAATTTCATCCCCATCGCCATGTCGCGGTCGAAGGCCTCCGACTTTCCCTCGTCGAGTAGCTTCTGCATGTTCTTGGGGATATGGGCGAGCCACGACGCGGCCACGTCCACGACCCCCGGATCGGCGATCGCTGCCGCGATCCGATGCTCGAACGCCAACGACTGGGGCACCCAGTACCCGCCCTGACTGATCCCGTACATCGCCAGCTTCGACGCATCGACGTCCGGCCGGTCCACGAGATAGTCGACAACGGGCGTGATGACGGCTTCCCAGTCGTGACGGAACGGGATGTTGCGCTCGAAGAGCATCGACTGCTGACCGGGACCGTCGAACATCAACACGTTGTAGCCCCGCTCGAGCGCCCCGGCACCGCCGCTGCCCCACAGCCCGCTGATCGGGCCGTCGCTACCGTTCACCATGATCAAAGTCGGCCGTCGCACGTCGCCGGGCGGCCGGAAGAAGTACCCGGGAAGGTAGGTGTCCTCGTAAGGGATCCGGACGCGTTCGACGGGCTGGGCGGTGGTGTCGACGAAGCGGTCCCACGCCTGTCGGTGACGTTTGAAAGTGGGGACCAGAACCGAATCGTCGCTGAGACCGTCGACGGCGTTGATCGCCACACCGAAGTACGACGCCGCCCGCAGGTACGCGTTGGACGCGCTTCGCGAATGCCCGGCCTCGGCTGCCTCATCGGCCTGCCCGAATACCCGTGTGCCGAGGTCGAACCAGGCCTCGTACCAGCCTTCGAGGTCCTTCTCGCCGACGTGAGCGATGGCCGAGAGCACTTCGCCGGTATCTGCCGCGCCGAAGGTGGCTTGCCCGAGAACGACTCGTAGCTCGAAGTCGAAGGATTCGTTGCGATAGAAACCAGCAGTGAACGCCTGGTGCGGATGGGCGAAGAACGACGACGCGAGAGACATGGGCACACCTTCGCTAGTTCGGGGCAGCCATTTTCAGTTGTAGTTCCAGGATCGCCCGAATCGCTTGCCGGAAAACCTGTCAGCGCGGCGACGCCGGGAGCCCGGTGGATGGCGGCCTCGACATCGCAAATGCCAGGGTGCACAACCACAACGACATTCCCAGCACCTGCGCACGTTGAGCGATACCCAGTCCGAGATTACCGCCGCCGGAGACTTCGATGCTGTTGGTCGTCAACATCCACACCGTCGCAAGGGAAGTCAGGATCAGAATGGTCAGACCCGTCGTCCGCAAAGAAGGGTGCTCGCGATACCTGAACGCTCCCACGGTGAATGCGATCATCGCGGTGAAGATCGCGAAGACCGCCACGCTGCTCGTCAACGCGTGAACATGGTGGAGCTGCGGAAGTAGACCGTCGGGTGCGCTCGACGGGCAACCCTCGCCCGAGCATTCGAGGGGGAACGACGCGTCGGCGATGGTCGCGATGCCGAACACCGCCAGCGCAATCCAGCCCGTGACGTAGAGCCTTCGCCGGGGCGTGATCAGCAGACCCAGCGCTCCGGAGATCAACATCAAGATCGCGGACAGGACATCGGCGTTACCGAAGACATCGCGGTATTTCTGGTTCTCGGCATCGAGTTCGCTGAGGAACGATGTCACCGGGTCGAGGCCGGTGTCCAGGAAGAATTCGAGAATCCACGACGAGTAGACGATTCCGCCCAGAGCCAGCGCAGCCACCAAACCCCACCGCGCAACGTTGCGTTCCTTCACGAAATCGAGCTTACGGACCGAGCAGGGCTTTCTGGACGCGTTCGGCCGCTACCAGCGGATCTTCGTGCTCCCAGATGCGGATGACGGTCCAACCCTGCTCTGCCAGACGTGCATCGGTGTCGCGGTCTCGAACCACGTTGGCGGCCAACTTGTCCGTCCACCACTGCGCGTTGTTCTTGGGAAACGTCGCATGCTGCGGGCAGCTGTGCCAGAAGCATCCGTCCACGAACACCGCGACTTTGCGGCGTGGAAATACCAGATCGGCCCGTCGGCGAACACCTTTGATCGGCGCCCGATCCACGAAGTACCGGAGTCCGCGCCGATGAAGCTCGCGTCGAAGTGCGATTTCGGGTTTGGTGTCGCGCCGACGCTGAGCGCTCATCCGAGCGCTGGTGGCAGGATCCGTCGCAGGCACCGAGGTTCCCTCAGCCGTCGGAATCGTCGCTGTCTTCGGGATCGGACCAGGTAGGCGCAAACCTGTTGCGACGCTCCACTTCACCGTGCACGACGGTCACGAAGTCGGTGAACGAGAGAGTCTGGCTCTCGGTGGGGCGGCCGTTGCGCGGCGGTGGTTCGTCGACGTCGAAGAACCGGACTGCACCATCGGGTTCGTAGAGTCCGATGTAGACCTTCTCGAAGAGGTCGTAGCGCGTGTCTTCGGCGCCGAGATCCACCCAGGCCTTTCCCGGAACGCCGACCACCGCGCGCTTGCCCCGACCCGAGCGCTTCGAGAGCGTCGTGACGTGGTGTGCAAAAGAGGATTTGCCGGTATCGCTGGTCTTGGTCGGGTCGCCGTCGTCGCAGGTGGCGTACGGCTCGAACATGACGGCCACCAACACGCTGTACGGCTGCCGCTGATGCAGAACCATTGCCTCGCCACGCAATTCGTGGTCGTTGCGGACGATGTTCTTGGTCCAGCGGCCCAGCTTGCCGCTGCGGGGACTGTAGTCCTGGAAGTTGTACGTCTTGATGGAGACGCAGAGGATCAGGCCGAGGGTGGGGTCGAGTGCCTTGACGTCCAAGCGCTTTCGTCCCTTGGCGACATCGACCGTTGCCTCCTGGCCTTCGCCGGATGCCGTCGGGGTGATGTTGGGATACAGCGGACGCAGAGCATCGGCCACCGTCTGTGCCAGTTGATTGGACAGTCGCTGCGCGTAGTTCTTCTTCTCGCCGCGATCGGCGTCGGCCGGGGGCTTGTCGCCCGCGAGTTGCAGTGCACTCCACAGTGGTTCGTGTTCCGGCTCGGAAAACAGCGTTTCAGGTTCGGGGAACAGCGAGTCCGTCATGCTGCGGCCTCGGGGTATCCGCCCATCCGCTCGAGGTGACTTTCGACGTCCTCGATGAAACCGGGGATGAACCGAAGATTACCCATGCGTGCGCGCTTGAGGAAGCCGGCGGTGGCCCGAGCCGACAGCAACCGCGTGTCTTCGAGGAAGCCGCTCAGATCCTCGTAGTCGTACTGGACCGGCCAGGTCGAGGTATGGACGCGGAAGGCCTGGCGGTTACGGCCCCAGGCCGCACTCGGCCAGGCGTCGCCCGGTTCGAGTGGCGTCTCGCCAGCGGCGTCGTATTCGATGGGATCGCTCAACCGGCCACCGACCCACGACGCCATCCGCACGCTCACGGCATTGCCGACGAGCTTCCAGCGATGGCTGTGGCGTAGGCCGGGAACCTCGACGGACGGCAGCGTCCAGTCGGGATCGAAACCCTGCAGTCGCTCGGCATCGACTAGACCGGGAGTGACGATCTCACCTGACGGCAACCGGACTGCCGGCTGACTGGGGATGCCGACGGACGAGCCGCCCTTGAGCGTCGGCACGGCATTGACGGCCCACCCGAGACCGCGAGTGCCTTCGGTCCAGTAGAAGCCGCAGGGGTAGTCCGCGGGATCGCCACCCAGGCGCTCGCCGGCGTCCTGGCCGAACAGGATTTCGCGGGGATCATCTGTGCGCGAGGCAAGCATGATGACTCGCTGGCGACGCTGGGGGAGTCCGAAGGCGCGGGCGTCGACCACCCGGTACGCCCAGGTGTATCCGAGGTCTTCGAGGGCGTCGGTGATGTGCCGCATGGCGGCGCCCTTGCCGAGCTGGAGCATGAACGGAACGTTCTCGATCAACAGCCAGCGCGGGCCCTTCTTACGCTTGACCAGACGGAACACCTCGTCCACCAGGCCTGAGCGTGCGCCGGTGATGCCTGCCGTTTTGCCGGCCTGAGAGAGGTCCTGGCAGGGGAAACCGGCGGCCACCAATTCGATGTCACTGGGCAGCGCGCGAAGTTTGGTGACGTCACCGTGCAACGGCACGTCGGCGAAACGCGAACGGAGAACTGCCTGCGCGCCCGGATCGATTTCGCACAGCAGTTCGGTGTTCCACCCATGTTCCGAGAGCCCCAACTCGAGACCACCGATACCGGCAAACAAACCCACCATGCTCCGCGACGACGTCACAGCACCCTTCCTCACGAACCGACCTAGAAGCACGGTACTCGAGAACTCCGACACCGTTTGCCAACTATTCGGTCCGCGGCGTGCTCCTTACGGAAGAACCGTTGTGAAACGCCTTACATCGAGATCTTCGGGGCCGATCGAAGTCCCTAAAAGGTCCCTGATCGAAGCAATAACCCGAACCAGCGGTGCTCCGTGCCCGTTCGTCCATTACCGTGGTCGGGTGAGCATCCAACCTTCCGGTGACGCGTCCTGGCCCGCGGTATTGACCTGGCAGGCCCACAACGCTCCTCGTATGGAGTCTGTTCGTGTGCAGCTGAACGGAAATCGCATCAAGGCTTCCGGCCGGATCATCGGTGGAGCCTGCAGTGAGCACCCGGCATTCAGCGCGTCGTACGACCTGGTCACCGACGAGGCCGGCATCACCCGCCGGTTGTCCGTGCGGACCGCCCTGGCCGCCGGTGAGCGTCAGATGTCGATCAGCCGGGACGAAGAAGGCACCTGGATGGTCGAGAACGGCGCCAGTCACCAGCGCTCTGCGTTCGATGGCGCACTCGATGTCGACGTGATCCTCAGCCCGTTCTTCAACACGCTGCCCATCCGCCGCGTCGGCTTGCAGAACGACATCGAAGACGCCGAGGTCCCGGTCGTCTACGTCAATCTCCTCGACCTGCGCGTCGAGGGTGCGACCATCACCTACAGCTCCGGCGCCGACGGAATCAGTGTGCTGTCCCCGGTGTCCAGCTCGACGCTGTCCGTCGACACCGAAGGTTTTGTCCTCGACTACCCGGGTCTGGCAACTCGTATCTAGGTTTCGTATCTCCAGGTTGCGTAGTTCTAGGTTGCGGATCGCCGGATGACGCCGCCGCGTCGACCGGCGTCTCGCATCCGGTTGATCCAGTCGGGTTCTCCGGCCTGAACGTCTTCGATGTCCCACCGCTCGTGCGACTCGTAGGCGGCGCGCGCCGCGAACCCTGCGTCCACCAATCGTGCCGTCGAGCCGTTGTCGAGCAGATCGGTACGTGCGCCCTGCAAAAGGTCGAGCGCCTCGTCCAGCGCGACCAGCAGGGCGTCGCGGTTGCCCTCGCACATCGCCCGCACCAGGCCAGGAGCGCTCCCGGCCACGCGAGTGCCGTCGCGAAATGATCCGGCAGCCAGCCCGAGAGCCAGTTCGCCTCCGGCAGCTCCGGTGATCGCAAGCGTTTCCGCGAGCAGGTGAGGCAGATGCGAGATTCGCGCGACTGCTCGATCGTGTTCCAGAGATTCGGCCGGCACGACGACCGAGCCGCAGTCGAGTGCAAGGTCGGCGACCTGCGACCACACATCTGCGTCGACGCCGCTGTCGGTGGCAACAACCCATACCGCGTCGACGAACAGATCGGCATCCCCGACCGCCCAACCCGAAGCTGACGTCCCCGCCATCGGATGACCGCCCACGAACTTGGCGCTCAAGCCCGCTCGTTCGACCGCGGCCTTCACTTCACCCTTGACGCTGACGACGTCCGTGATCGGATTGTCGGGCGCATGCGCGGCGATTGCCTCCAAGGTGGCGTCGACGGCAGGCATCGGCACGGCGATCACAATGATCGCGCCGCTTTCGTTTGCTCTCTGCAGCACTGAAACCAGATCGGTGTCGGCGTCGAAACCGTCGGCTCGGGCCGCGTCGGCGGACTCGCTGGAACGGTTGTAACCCCACGCCCGGCGGCCGGATCGGACGGCGGCGCGAAGTAGCGAACCGCCGATCAATCCGAGGCCGAGAACGCAGACTGGTGGGGCGGAATCGATCGCAGACACGAGTTCAGGTTGGCACATCGATGCTCGGACTTCACTCACTGGCACCAGGCGGGCTACCGTTGCGCCATGGGTGCACAGCGCGCGGGTAACAAGAGCGCCTCTTCGAACCAGTCGGAGGAGCTTGAAGGCTTCGGTGTCGCGGTGGTCCGTGAAGAGGGGCGTTGGACGGTCAAGGCACTGACGCCCGACGCGTTGACCTCGCTCTCGGCCGCCGAAACGCAGCTGCGTGAGCTGCGAAGTTCGGGTGCCGTCTTCGGTCTTCTCGACGTCGACGACGAGTTCTTCATCGTGTTGCGTCCGGCGCCGTCGGGCACGCAGTTGCTGATTTCCGACGCGACCGCCGCCATCGACTACGACATCGCAGCCGACGTCCTCGATGCCTTGCACATCGAGATCCCCGACATCGACCCGGACGACCTCGACGATGTCGAACCCTGGGAAGAGGGCGATCTGTCCGTGCTGGCCGATCTGGGCCTGCCGGAACCCGTGCTCGCCGTCATCGCGGCCGAGACCGATCTCTATCCGGACGAGCAGTTGGGGATGATCGCGCAGCGACTCGGGTTCGCATCCGAGTTCGGCGCAGCGCTCGACAAGCTCCCGCGCTAGATGACTCTCGCTGACGATCAGCGCATGATCCGTGCGGCCATCGTGGCCGCACGTTCCGCCTCCGACGCAGACGTCCCGGTCGGGGCAGTGGTGTTCGACGCAGACGGCGTCGAAGTTGCTCGGGCCTCCAATGCCAGGGAAGCGTCGTCCGATCCGACCGCGCACGCCGAAATCCTCGCGTTGCGTGCTGCCGCAAAAACCTACGGTGACGGCTGGCGCCTGGAAGGTGCGACGCTTGCCGTGACCCTCGAGCCATGCACGATGTGTGCGGGCGCTCTGGTCCTCGCCCGGGTTTCTCGGGTCGTTTTCGGGGCGTGGGAGCCGAAAACCGGAGCCGTCGGATCATTATGGGACGTAGTTCGAGATAAAAGATTGACCTATCGGCCGCAGGTGCGCGGCGGGGTCCTCGAGGACGAATGCGCTGGGCTTTTGGAAGATTTCTTCCGCGAGCAGCGGGCCTGAATTCGGTATTCCCCATCGAGAGTGATCGCACACTCGGGTAGCCGGATCCATCAATCGAGGGCATGGTGGAGGCAGATGCCGTCAGGGCATCGGCGGATCGTCGGAAGGCGATTCGTTCGCGTTCACAGAGGAGTACTCATGGGAATCGCAGACAAGGCTCAGAACAAGGCCGAAGACCTCGGGGGCAAGGCCAAGGAAGCTGCTGGCAGCGCTACCGGTGACCGGGACCTCGAAAACGAAGGCAAGGGCGACCAGGTGAAATCGGCCGTCAAGGATGCAGGCGAGAAGGTCAAGGACGCCGCGTCCAGCATCAAGGACAAGCTCACGTAATACCGCTCCACCTGGCGATTTCAGCCACGGGCACTCCATCCGGTAAAGTCACCAACGGTGGCGTGTCCGAGCGGCCTAAGGAGCACGCCTCGAAAGCGTGTGACGGGTAACCCCCGTCCGAGGGTTCAAATCCCTCCGCCACCGCCAAAGCTCCCCACCTGTTCACGCAGGTGGGGAGCTTTTTTGTGCTTGGTGGCGCCTATAGTCCCGTTGCTCGGACGACGTCAGGGAATCGGTAGGTTTCATCGAGGACTGATTTGTCGGGGACATAGCTGCGAATGATCAGTCGAAATTCGTCGTGCGGAGCGGGTAGCCAGTTGGCACGAGCATCCGGATCGGTCGGCTCGTCGTGAGACAGGTGCAAGGTGAGCTTCCCGTCACGAAAGACGAGATCGCCCGCGTCGAGATTGACGGTGCCGAGGTTGACGCGGTTACCCGGTGCGTCGGCGAGCATAAATGCGTCCTTGTCGTACATGGTCAGAGACCAGAAGCCGCCGCGACTGCGGTCGACGGGTGGGAGTGCGTCTTCTGTGAAGGTCATGGTGTACCGCTCGCGGCCGTGGAGTAACGCTCCGTCGTGGTCGGTACCCCGGATGAGGTAGACAGCCTCGTGAAAGTCGTTGACGTAAATGTAGATGACGGCCGCGAGCGCCCGTCCGAACCAGTCGGTGCCCCACAGGCCACTGTTGCGTTGCCGTTGCCATCCGTTGCCTGCGTCGACCCCGGTTTGGACGTAGCTCGCCGATTGATGGAGGGCGACGTCGGCGCGGAGCGCGGCGCGGTCGAGCAGCGCTCGGTACGACTTGTCCGAACGATACAGTGCGACAAGCGTCTTGGCTTGATCAGCCATCGGGGTGTCTGCTGCGCCCATGGTCGGGTTGAAATCGAGCATTGCTGCAAGATCGGTCCAGAAAGATTCCGGCTTCACCCATTGAGGTCGACTGGCGTCGGGATCGACCGCCAACATTTCGGCGGTGACGCCCTGAGGGTAGATCGAGTTCGCGGCGTGGGCCTCGTAGCCGAAGGACCGCGGGCCGGGTCGATCCTCGCTGAAGGGGTACATGCCGATCTGGTCGAGTACCGACCGCGCCTGCTGCTTGGACGCCTCGGAACGTGCTGCGAAACTGCGAGGGAAGACACCAGCCACGTTCGTCGGTGATCGAAGCACATCGAGGAAGTCTTCCGGCAACTCGCCATCCCAATCAGGTCCGACCAGAAGGAACTTTCCGCCGGGAGTGCCTGTCGCCGAACCAAGTTGGTGAGTCACATTGGTCAGCACGTCGACGATCTGGATAGTCCAGTAATGGCCGTCGGGTACCTCGGTCGTGGTCTGTATCACTGCGGTTTCGTCGGTGAGATCGGCGAATCCTGCGCCGTAGATCGTGTCGTTGTTGGGTGAGACGACCCACCGCTGCGCCGGGCTCATGTAGTCGGTGAGGGCACCTGTGTAATTCTTGGCGGCGCCTGGCAGAAGACCGAGTTGGAGTCCGGTCTTGCCATCCATGATCTCCCACATGTTTGTACGGCCGAAGGTGTCCACAGCTGGATAGCCCCAGTAATAGACGATCCGGGCGAGGGCTTCCACGTAACTCTCAGCGGCGAGCGTTGCTGGAACTCCGGCCGATCTCGCCAGTTGAGCGTGTGCCGGCGTGAAACCTTGTGCGATTGAGTCGGTCGGGGAGTCCATGAAGTCATGGTGCCGGTGACCGTCCGCTGCATCATCACCCTTGCGGGGTGAACCGGTGAGGAAATCGAAAACCGGTTCTGTGTGCGCAATTCGAACGTTCAGGAGCGGCGGGCGATCCACTCTGCAGCGGCGGCATCGATGTCCTGCTTCAGCTTCTCGAAGAACGAGGGTGGCGGGGTGGGGATCAAATCTGCTGCGGTAGTGAGGGATCGACTGAGGGCGATCCGACGCTCGCGTAACTCGTCGTCGGTCAGGAGCGTCAGGTCCGCCATCGCGAGCTCCCTCGATCGGTGTGATTCGTGTTTCGGGCAGACCGTGCGCATCGGGATCGATGCATGATTCGATGCGCACGGCCCAGGCATTCCAGGCTGGGGGCCGGAATGCACAGTCGACTTTACCAAATGATTACTAATGGCTGTAGACGCGGCTCACCCTTCGGTGTTCGTGGAGCACTTTCACAGGGTTCTCCCAGGTCGTAAGTCCTGACAACTGTTGAAGCTGCAACTATCGTCGAGCCCATGAAAAAGATCTGGTGGATCGGCGGAGCAGTAGTTGTGGTCGTACTCGCCCTGCTCGTGGGGCCGTGGGCGTACGGGAAGTTCATCGCTGAAGACGATGCACCGGCGGCCGTGGTGTCCACTGAGGGCGCGGAGGCGGCGTCCGGATCGATCGACGGGCAATGGACCGTCGTCGCCGGGCAGGGGGACAACCAGACGGCAGCTGGGTACACCGTGCACGAGATTCTCAACGGATCGAGTGTGACCGTCGTCGGAACCACTGGCGAGGTGAGCGGAAACGCGGTTGTCGAGGGTGAAAAGCTCACTTCCGGCGAAGTAACGGTGCAGGTGGCAAGCATCAAGACCGACTCGGATCGGCGCGACGGCCAGTTCACGGGCAATGTGATGGATACCAGCACGTATCAGACGGCGACGTTCACGATCGACTCGCCGGTGGACTTGTCTGCTGTACCGACGGACGGAACAACGGCGACGGTCACGGTGTCAGGAACGCTGACGCTCAAGGGTCAGTCCAAGCCGGTGTCGGTCGACATGACCGTGCTGCATTCGGGTGATTCGCTGATCGCATCGGGCTCGATTCCGGTCACCTGGACCGATTTCGGAGTCGAGCCTCCGTCCCTCGGTTTCGTCACCGTCGACGGCAGCGGCTCGGTGGACTTCCTGGTCTCACTCGCCGCGAGCTGAATTACGTCCACCCGATTCGCACTGCTTCGGGGCGGGCAGGGAAGATTAAGGACATGACCTTCCTTTCTTCTTGTCCGTTCCGAAGGCAGTGTGCGATCTCTGCCCGGACGGAATGAACAGGTGATGCCCCGGTGGAGACCGTTCCGAACGGGCGAAGACCCCGATCCACGGTTCACGCTCGCCAATGAGCGGACATATCTGGCTTGGATCCGCACTGCAACGGCCTTCGTCGCGTCGGGCGTCGGACTCGAAGCGTTCGGCGGCGACATTCTCAACCCGACGGTTCGTTCCGGCTTGGCCGCGTTGTTGCTCGTCGGCGGTGCTCTGATCGCCATCACTTCCTTTGTCCACTGGATCAGCGCCGAGCGTGCACTGCGAACTGAGCGCTCGTTGCCGGTGCCGCTCATGGCGCCGGTCGTCGGCATCGTGCTGGTGATCTGCGCGACCGTCCTGGTGGTCGAGGTCGTGAACTGATTGACCGCGCTGGAACCGTCGGAAGGTGTCAAGCCTCCGGACAAGGGCTTGCAGTCCGAGCGCACATCGCTCTCGTTCGTGCGTACGAGTCTGTCGATCCTCGGCTTGTCTGCCGCCTGTCTGAGATGGTTGCCGCAGTTCGGGTCGGTGGCCCTGATCGGCCCGTCCGTCGCTGCCGTGCTCGTCGTCGCGGTGACGGTCTACGAACGTCGGTCGCGGCCCAGGCGGTTGGCCCAGTTTTCGGCCGAAAAGGCAACGCCCGCTTTGGGTATGGGAGCAACTCTCGCGGTCGCTCTGCTCCTGCTCAGTGCGACGGGGCTGTGGATTCTGCTGAAGTGACCTCGGCTTTCGGCGCCCAGCCGGGCGGGCCGAACACGTAGCCGGCTCGCTGCCGCCACGATGTCGACGCCTTCCAATCGCGAGCAATGGCAGCATATTCGCGCGTTTGGAGCTTCCAGATGTTGTACGTTCCGACCGGCGTCGTGAGTCCGTAGGTGGGGCGGTGGGTTTCGGCTGCGAAGGTTCCGAACATCCGGTCCCAGATGATGAGGATTCCGGCGTAGTTGCGGTCGAGGTACTCGGCGTCGGAGCCGTGGTGGACGCGATGGTGTGACGGCGTGTTGAAGATGAATTCGATGGGCCGCCAGAGTTTTCCGACACGTTCGGTGTGGACGAAGAACTGGTAGACGAGGCTGACGGAGAAGCCGACGAACACCATCCACGGCGGGATCCCGAGGAACGGCAACGGCAACCACATGATGATCTCACCGCTGTTGTTCCACTTCTGCCGCAGTGCGGTGCTGAAATTGAAGTACTCGCTCGAATGGTGAGCCTGGTGTGTGGCCCAGATGACTCGAACTCGGTGTGCGATGCGGTGATACGCGTAATAGAGGACGTCGATTCCGAGCAGCAGGATCACCCAGGTGTACCAGGCAGTCGGCGAGAGGTGCCACGGAGCGAGATACACCCAGATTGCGGAATAGCCGATCAGCGCCAGCACTTTCCAGAAGGTGCTCGTTGCGATCGACACGAGTCCGAGTAGAACGCTGGTTCTGGCGTCGGCGCTTCGGTAGCCGCCCTGTGCCGGCCGTGCGCGTCCGTCGGCGTCGTCGGGATGATCTTCGAGCGCACGGGCCGCGAACCATTCGATTGCGAGGAAGATGACAAACGCGGGGATTGCGAGCGTAACGGGATCATGGAGCGGTTCGAGCAGTGACTTCCATGATTCGAGAAGGGTTTCCCACACGCGATTTGTCCTGTCCTCTAGCTCTGATCGTTACATTATGCATCAAAATGTAACGTCAGGGAACCCTTTGCGGCGAAGAACTCGCAGGTTTGTTGCGACTATTCATAGAACGATGGTAGGAATTGCCGGTGCATATCACCGCGAAGGTGGACTACGCCGTGCGGACTCTGGTCGAGCTCGCGGCAGTTGGTCCTGACCCGGCCAAGGCCGAGTTTCTCGCCAAATCCCAGGTAATACCCCACAAGTTCCTGGAAGCGGTGCTCTCGGACCTGCGGCGCGGCGGCTTGGTCAACAGCCGTCGAGGCCCGGACGGGGGATACTGGCTCGCTCGGTCCGCGGACGAGATCACGATTGCCGACGTCATACGAGCTGTCGAGGGACCGCTGGCTTCGATTCGGGGTCAGCGACCGGAAGACGTCGACTACGGGGGACCGGCAACGCCCCTCAAGGAGGTGTGGATTGCAGTGCGAGTCAACCTCCGTGCTGTGCTCGAAAATGTCACACTCACCGATGTTGCAGGTGGAGAGTTGCCCGAGTTCATTCACGAACTGACGGCAGATCCCGAGGCGTGGAATCGGCGCTGATACAGCCCGGTTTCAGTGTGCCCGTCGACGCGGAACTGCCATAGGAGCAGTGTTCGCGGTGTTGCCTCCCGCGGATTTTGCGTCGTACATCAGATGATCGGCCGCAACGATTGCTCGGGAGAACTCGTTGTAGTCGAACTCTTCCTGATGTGGGATGAAAGGTAGCGTCGCTGCGCCGACGCTGACCGTGGCCAGGGGGTCGTCGGAGGCGTTCACCACGGCTTTGGGGAGCGTCGCGATTCGTTTGCGAAGTCCGTACGGAGTACCGATCATCACAACGGTGAACTCCTCGCCGCCGGTGCGCGCGGCGTAACCGAAACCGTTCACATGCGCCTGCAGGCGCGTTCCGGTCCGGATGATGACGGCGTCACCGACTTCGTGGCCGAACGTGTCGTTCACCGCCTTGAACTTGTCGATGTCGACGACGGCAACAGCAATGTCGGCACGATTTGCCGACGCGACCGACCAGATGCGCTCCGACATGTCCCACAGTCCTCGTCGGTTCAACAGGCCGGTAAGCGCATCCACTTTGGATCCCGTTGCGCGCGCGAGTAATTGCCGCCAAGTGAACTGAATCGTGGCCGGAATGAAGATCACGGCACACAGGACGACGTCCGTGCGTGCGATCACGCTGGTTGTCGAGTAGTCGCCGTTCGTCAGGCCGAGCACCGTCAGGGCGATGACAAATGTCGTGGCAAAGGCGAGATGGAAGGCCAACCAGCGGTAATCGAGAAAATAGGTGAAGTAGGCGCCGGTGGCGACAAAGAGTGCCGCGCCGAAGAGGGCGGCGTTATGGCTGGTGAAGGTGATGAGAACCGAGGCAGTTCCGAGATCCGCCCACAGTCCGTAGAGCTTGAGCATGCGTGAACCTCTGATTCGGCCGACAAACCAGAGAATCGTAGGGATCAGGTTGACGGCCGCAATGCCGACGAGCCAACTGCGCGCAAACGGTCCGTCCGGGCCCTCTCCGCTGAGGAGAAACAGGAACGCCACGATCGAGAAATTGAGTGAGCAGAACCCGATGGTGAGACGGACGAGACGTAGTACGGAGCCTCGTCCGGACTTCGATCCCCACAGCATCACCGTGGACGAAACCGGCCAGGTGTGCAGGAGCGGGTCCATCAGATTCCTTCGCCGAGCAAATTACGGTTAATTCACCGCAAAGTATGTCAGGCCATGTTGATTCACGCGTCAACTTGGCAGGGGGCGTCAGGCGGTGGAGTTGCTCGCAACTCTCTCTGTCGCGCTGTTCAGGCATTTGCCGTGCGTGAGTGTGAGGTACGCCTCGAGTTTCCGTGCCGTGTGTTCGATCGCACAATATTGCAGACCTCTGCAAAGTTGCAGAGCTCTGCAAGTTCGGTACCGTGTTGGGGTGATCATCGAACAAGGCCTTCGTGACCGCAAGAAGGCAGCAACCCGTGCCGCACTCAGCGGCGCGGCAGCACGGCTCGCTCGTGCGCTGGGGATCGAATGCGTCACCGCTGACGCAATCGCCTCCGAGGCCGGAGTGTCGACGAGGACGTTCCACAACTACTTCTCCAGCAAGGAGGAGGCAGTGCTCGCCAGTTTCGAGGAATCGGTGACTTTGTGGATCGAGGCGCTTGCGTCACGGCCCGCGGACGAACCAATTCTCGACGTCCTCGAAGAACTTGTGGTCGAAATCGTGAACGACTCAGGTCCGAGTGGGAGTGAGAAGGCAAGTATCTGGCTGCTGTCGGATTCGAGTCCCGCGCTCTACCGGGATGCCGCAGACATGCATCAGCGGATCAACCGTGCAGTAGTTCAGGCATTGGCGGAACGCACCGGTACCGACGCCGAGAAGGACCTGTACCCGACGCTCCTCCTGGGAGCGGTGGGCGGAGCCGCTAAATCGGTGATCGACGTCTGGACTGGCGGAAAGTCGGAGGCTTCCAGTCCGGAAGAGTTGGTTCACGACGCTTTTCGGCAGATTCGTGCCGGGTTGCCCGCGCCGCCGCCTGTCCCTGAGATGTCGCGTCCCTGAGATGCCTCGTCTCTGAGCCCCACACGTAATACCTGTCCACGTACACGCACCGAAACAGCAAGGAGCCCGTCGTGGCCACCTATCTTTATCGGATCGGCAAGTTCGCCTACCGGCGAAAAGGCGCGGTCCTCAGCGTTTGGCTGATAATCCTGGTCCTGATGGGCGTCGGGGCAGCGACTCTGTCCGGCCCCACCAAGGATTCGTTCTCCATTCCGGGAACCCCGGCGCAGCAGGCGCAAGACCTGATGGCGGAGCGTTTTCCCGACGCGCCCAATCCTATGGATTCGCTGAGCGCGCGATACGTAGTGCAAGCTCCGGCAGGCACGACGCTGGCCGATCCGGCGAACGTCAAGGCCATGGACGACATGCTCGCGAGTATTCGTGGCATCGACAAGGTCGCCGACTCTGCCAAGGTGGACCCGGCGACTGCCACTTCGGAACAGGCCGCGAAGGCGTTGGTCAATCCGGTTACCGGCAACGACTCCATGGTTGCGATGTTCAAGGAAAAGGCTGCTGCGGCTGGAACTTCCGAGACACAGGCCGTGGACGACGCGCGTGCGTTGTCGCCGCTCAGTGCCGACGGCACAGTCGGGTACGTCGAGGTTCCGTTCAGCGGCGACTTCGCCGATCTCGATCAGGCATTGCGTGATTCGATCAACTCCGCAGCCGATGTCGGTCGGGCCGAGGGACTCAACGTCCAGGTCAGTGGTTCTGCTGCTCAGGAAGCGGAGATGCCCGGTGGTGTCACCGAGCTGATCGGTATCGCCGTTGCCGCTGTCGTTCTGGCCATCACGTTCGGTTCGCTTGTGGCCGCGGGGCTTCCGCTCCTCACCGCGATCATCGGTATCGCTATCGGCAGCCTCGGAATCACGGTTGCCACCGGATTCATGGATCTCAGTTCGATGACTCCGACGTTGGCGATCATGATCGGTCTGGCCGTGGCGATCGACTACTCGCTGTTCATCATGTCCAGGTTCAGGCATGAGCTCACCCTTACCGACAACCGTGCCGAAGCAGCAGGTCGCGCCGTCGGAACCGCCGGTTCCGCAGTGGTATTCGCTGGTTTGACGGTCATCATCGCGCTGGTTGCATTGCGCGTCGTCGGCATCCCGTTCCTCTCCGATATGGGTGCGGCAGCGGCCTTTACCGTGCTGATCGCGGTTCTGATCGCCTTGACCTTGCTGCCTGCGATCCTGGGTATGTTCGGACGCAAGGCTTTTGCCGGCAAGATTCCCTTCCTCAGCAAGCGCGCTGAGGAGTCCGAAGACGAAGATTCGGGCAAGCCGAAGTTGGCTCTGCGCTTCATCAGTGCCGTCGTCCGTCGTCCGCTCGTGCCGCTGATCGGTGGAGTAGTGCTTCTGGGCGCATTGGCTCTGCCCGCAACGGGATTGAGCCTGGCACTGCCGTCGGAGGCCACCGGTGACCCGGCGACCAGTGCGCGTCAGGCATACGACCTGATCGACGAGGGCTTCGGTGACGGTCGCAACGGACCGCTTATCGCCGTTGTCGACGCGAAGGGGGCCAGCGTTCCCGCCGGGGAGGCCTTTGCGGAGGTCGTCTCGACCATCTCGGGCTTCGATGACGTCCAGAACGCACAGGTCGTCGGGGTCAACGAGGCCGGCGACACCGCGCAGGTACTGATCACTCCGAAGAGTGGTCCGACCGACCCCGCCACGATGGATCTGGTGTCCAGCCTTCGTGGAGCCGAAGGCGGACTCAACGATTCGATCGGCGTCAGCTACGGCATCACCGGTCAGACCGCACTCGAAGGCGACGTCTCGGACACGCTGAAGGATGCATTGGTGCCCTACCTGGCCGTCGTCGTCGGCCTTGCATTCATCTTGTTGCTCTTGGTGTTCCGTTCGATCCTGGTTCCGCTGACGGCGACGCTCGGCTTCCTGCTCAGCGTGCTCGCGACATTCGGTGCGACGGTGGCGATCTTCCAGCACGGTTGGTTGGGCATCATCTCGAACCCGCAACCACTCGTGAGTTTCATGCCGATCTTCCTGATCGGTGTGGTGTTCGGACTCGCGATGGACTACCAGGTGTTCCTCGTGACGCGTATGCGTGAGGAGTACGTCCACGGCGCGAGCGCGAAGGAGGCCGTGACCATCGGCTTCAACCATGGCGCCCGGGTCGTCAGTGCGGCCGCGGTCATCATGATCTCCGTGTTCGGTGCCTTCATCGCGGAACCGAACTCGTTCATCAAGTCGATCGGCTTCGCGCTTGCCGCGGCGGTGTTCTTCGACGCCTTCATCGTGCGCATGGTGATCATCCCGTCCGTCATGGCACTGCTCGGCGACAAGGCGTGGTGGCTGCCGAAGTGGCTGGACAAGATTCTGCCGAACGTCGACATCGAGGGTGAGAAGCTCAGCAAGGCCCTCCGTGAAGAAAAGGAAGCGGAGCTTCAGTCCGCATCTGCTTGATCTCTGCTGTGCGCCTTTATTAACCCCCCGCGGTTAATAAAGGCGCACAGCAGTTTTTGTGTATCGAAATATCCAGCGGCACATGTCGGCCAGGATTGGTAACCTTCGCTCACTATGCTGATCAGGCTGCTGCGCACTTATCTGATGCCGTACCGGGGTGAACTCACGGGCGTTGTCGTCCTGCAGTTTATTTCGACTATGGCGGCCCTTTACCTTCCGAGTCTCAACGCCGACATCATCGACAACGGCGTGACGAAAGGCGACACCGGCTACATCCTCTCCACCGGCGGGATGATGCTGATGGTCACGCTCACGCAGATCCTGTGCTCGGTGGGGGCCGTCTTCTTCGGTGCGCGAGTTGCCATGGGCGTCGGACGCGATCTCCGGGCTTCGGTGCTGCATCAGGTCGGGACGTTTTCGGCCCGAGAGGTCGGGCACTTCGGTGCGCCTTCGCTGATCACCCGCAACACCAACGACGTCCAGCAAGTGCAGATGATGGTCGTGATGAGTTGCACCATCCTCGTCATGGCGCCGATCATGTGCGTCGGCGGCATCATCATGGCTCTGCGCCAGGACCTGAATCTGTCCTGGATCCTGGGGATCAGCGTCCCGCTTCTCGTAGTCTCGATGGGTTTCCTGATTGCCCGGATGGTCCCCGGATTCAGGGTCATGCAGGGCCGCCTCGACGCCGTCAACCGTGTTCTTCGCGAACAGATCACGGGCATCCGTGTCGTCCGAGCGTTTGTACGGGAACCGTACGAGGTAGAGCGTTTCGGCGATGCCAACCGTGAGCTGACGGAGACTGCACTCGGCGTCGGCCGCCTCATGGCACTGATGTTCCCGCTCGTGATGCTGATCAGCAATGTCACCAGCGTCGCGGTCATCTGGTTCGGTGGCCATCAGATCAACGAGGGCTCGATGCAGATCGGCTCGCTCACCGCGATGCTCAGCTACATCATGCAGATCCTGATGGCCGTCATGATGGCCACTTTCATGGCGGTGATGCTGCCGCGTGCGTCGGTGTGCGCCGAACGTATCTCCGAGGTGCTCGACACGGATTCGTCGGTGATTCCGCCCGAGAATCCGGTCCGAGAACTGAAGGACCCGGGAGTCGTCGAACTTCGTGGCGCTCAGTTCCAGTTCCCCGGAGCCGAGGAACCTGTATTGCGCGACATCACGTTCCGTGCCGAACCCGGCAAGACGACGGCGATCATCGGCGGCACCGGATCGGGAAAGACCACTCTGCTTAACCTGATTCCACGATTGATCGACTCCACCTCCGGATCGGTATCGGTGGGAGGAGTCGACGTCCGCGACATCGACACGGAACTGCTCTGCTCGGTGATCGGTCTGGTTCCGCAGAAGCCGTATCTGTTCTCGGGCACTGTCGCCACCAATCTCCGCTACGGAAACCCCGAAGCTACCGACGAATGGCTGTGGGAGTGCCTCGAGATCGCCCAAGCCGCCGACTTCGTCCGCGCCATGCCCGAAGGCCTGGACACACCGGTGGCACAAGGCGGTACGACGGTATCGGGTGGCCAGCGTCAGAGACTCGCCATCGCGAGAGCGTTGGTGCGTAAGCCACAGATCTATCTGTTCGACGATTCCTTCTCGGCACTCGACCTCACTACTGATGCGAGGCTGCGTGCGGCGCTCCGGCCGGTCACGCAAGACGCCTGCATCGTCGTTGTCGCGCAGCGCATTTCCACCATCGTGGAAGCCGATCAGATCATCGTGCTCGACGACGGCGCCATCGTGGGGATCGGCACGCACGACGAACTCGTGGTCAGTTGTCCCACCTACGGCGAAATCGTCGCCTCTCAGCTAGCCGTACAGGACGCATCATGAGCAATCGACCGACTTCCTCGCCTCCCATCGGCCCGCCCGGCGGCGGCGATCCCACAAAGAAGGCCATGAACTTCGGCCCTTCGCTCAAACGTCTCCTCGGTCGCTTGAGCCCCGACAAGCCGATCGTCGTCCTGATCTTCGCTTTGGTGACCGCAAGCGTCGTACTCTCCTCGATCGCTCCGAAGATCCTGGGAAACGCCACCAACCTGATCTTCGACGGAATCGTCAGCAAGCAACTCCAGCCGGGGACGACAAAGGAACAGGCTGTTGAAGGATTGCGCGCTTCGGGGCAGGGTCAGCTCGCCGACATGGTGTCCGGCATGGCAGTTGTGCCTGGAACCGGAATCGATTTCGACGCAGTCGGCAAGGTCTTGATGATCGTGCTGCTGCTGTTCGTCTGCGCGTCGCTGTTCAGTTGGCTGCAGGCGTATCTGCTCAACATCGTGGTCCAGCGAACCGTTCGTCGTCTGCGTGAGGACGTCGAGCAGAAGATTCACCGACTTCCCTTGCGGTACTTCGATACCCATGCCCGCGGTGATGTTCTCTCACGCGTGACCAATGACATCGACAACGTCGCGCAGAGCTTGCAGCAGACGCTCAGCCAGTTGGTCATGTCGGTGATGACCGTCCTGGGCATTCTGGTGATGATGCTGTGGATCTCACCGCTGCTCGCCTTGATCGCGGTGGCAACTGTTCCGCTGTCGATCATGGTGACGGCGTTTATCGCGAAGCGTTCACAGAAGCACTTCGTGGCGCAGTGGAAGAGCACCGGCGGAATCAACGCGCAGGTCGAGGAAGCATTCAGCGGCCACGAGTTGGTCAAGGTGTTCGGTCGCCAGCAGGAGGTCGAGGAGCGCTTCCGCAAGCAGAACGAGGATCTGTACGAGTCCAGCTTCAAGGCGCAGTTCATTTCCGGTCTGGTCATGCCGGCCGTGATGTTCCTGGGCAACCTCAACTACGTCGCCATCGCAGTGGTGGGTGGCATGCGCGTCGCATCCGGAACGATGACGCTCGGCGATGTGCAAGCGTTCATCCAGTACTCGCGGCAGTTCACCCAGCCGCTCACGCAGATAGCGTCGATGACCAATCTGCTGCAGTCCGGCGTCGCTTCGGCCGAGCGGGTCTTCGCGCTGCTCGACCAAGACGAGCAGTCGGAGGACCCGAAGAGCGCGAAGTCGCCCACGGTCGACAAGGGTCGCGTCAAGTTCGAGAACGTCACCTTCAGTTACAAGCCGGAACAGCCGCTGATCGAGGACCTGTCCCTGACTGCCGAGCCGGGCCAGATGGTTGCGATCGTCGGACCCACCGGCGCAGGCAAGACCACCCTCGTCAACCTCATCCTGCGGTTCTACGAACTCAATTCGGGCCGAATCACTTTGGACGGCATCGACATCGCCGACATGACGCGAGACGATCTGCGCTCACGGATCGGCATGGTTCTGCAGGACGCATGGCTGTTCGGTGGAACCATCCGCGAGAACATCGCCTACGGCAAGCCTGGTGCCACCGACGAGGAGATTCGTCGTGCGGCCGAGATGAGCTACGTCGACAAGTTCGTGCACTCTCTGCCTGAGGGTTACGACACGGTCATCGACGAGGAAGGCAGCAACGTCAGTGCGGGCGAGAAGCAGCTCATCACTATCGCCCGCGCCTTCATCTCGCAGCCGTCCATCCTGATCCTCGACGAGGCGACCAGTTCGGTGGACACGCGCACCGAACTGCTGGTCCAGAGCGCCACCGCGGTTCTGCGCAACGACCGAACCAGCTTTGTCATCGCGCACCGTCTTTCGACAATTCGTGATGCGAACCTGATCGTGGTGATGGATGAAGGCCGGATCGTGGAGCAGGGGAGCCATGAGGCTCTGCTCGAATCCCGCGGCGCGTACTTCCGTCTGTACAACAGCCAATTCGTGGGCGCGGAGATCTGATGCCTCAGTAGACTGGAGCAGACTTGGTCCGCTGGGTGGACCACATTCTGTGTACTGGAGGCGCTCGGCGATGCATTCGTTGCTGGGGAAAGCGCGCCTGATACTCGATTCCTTCGATGCGGATTCGGGTGCGCTGTCGCTGACCGAACTTGCGAATCGGAGTGGTGTTGCGAAGGCGACGGTGCATCGAATAGCCGGTGAACTGGTGTCTCTTGGTCTACTGGAACGGGTCGGAACCAAGTACAGGTTGGGGTTACGGCTCTTCGAACTGGGGCAGTTGGTTCCTCGTCAACGTATTCTGCGCGAGGTGTCCTTGACGTATGTGCAGGATCTTCACGCGGCGACCCGGGAGACGGTTCACCTCGCGATTCGCGACGGCCTCGATGTTCTGTACATCGACAAGATCTCCGGTCATCACGGGGTGGACCTGCCGTCGCGGGTGGCTGGCCGGCTGCCGATGTATGCCACGGCAACCGGCAAAGCGATACTCGCGTACTCACCGGATTCCGTTTTTCGAGCGGTAACAGGCAACGGATTTGTCGAGTTCACCGATCGGACGGTGAACTCGGAAGACGGGTTACGTAGGCAACTCGACGCTGTTCGTTCGCAGCAGTTGGCGGTCGAGACCGAGGAGGTTCGCCTGGGAACATCGAGTATCGCTGCCCCGATCTTCGGTGGACTTGGTGAAGCAGTTGCCGCGATCGGTGTGTCGAGTCCGCGGTATCGAATGGACACCGAGCGTTTTGCCGAACCGTTGCGCGCGGCGGCCGAAGGGATCAGCCGGAAGGTATCGGTTCTCGAACGCTCGGCATAACCGTTTTATCGACGCACGCAGAGCAGCGCGATGACGCCGAGAACCGAAGCCCCGGTCATGGAGATGGCCACGGCAAGACTGGTGTTGCCGAGAAGGCCGACGATGGGCGCAACCACAGCGGCAGCGCCGAACTGCGCAAATCCGATCAGCGCGGCTGCTGAGCCTGCGGCTTCTCCGTGACGGGACAGTGCAACCGCCGGTGCGTTGGGCATGACAAAACCCGTTGCGCAGAGCATCAGCAGGATGGGGACGGCAAACCCGACGAATCCCCACGAGTTGGTGGCGGCAACAACAACAAATGCAGCGCCGACGGCACTACTGCCCCACATTGCCCAGATCGTGATGGAATTCGGCGACCACCGGCCGAGAAGCACGACGTTGAGCTGGGACGAACCGATCAGAACGACGGCGCCGCCGGCAAAGGCAAATCCGTATGCGGTGGGGCTCAGTCCGAACTGTTCCTGCATCACGTAGGACGACGCGGCGATGTACGACCACAAAACGCCGCGGCCGAGACCGCACACGAGCACCAACACCATGAAGTGGGCATCCTTGCCGAGCGCAATGTAGTTTCGCGCGATGGCGCCGATGCCCTTGCCCGACCGATTCTCGGGTGGAAGTGTTTCCGGCAGCGATACTGCCGCGAGTGCGATCATCGCGATGCCCAGGATGAAGAGAGCGAGAAAGACTCCGCGCCACTGTGTTACGGACATCAGTGCCCCGCCGATGGAGGGGGCCAGGATGGGCGCTACGCCCATGACCAACATCAGCCGCGAAAGTACAACTGCCGCATCGTGTCCGGTGAATAGATCACGAACGATTGCCATCGCGATCACGCCTGTCGCGGCGGCGCCGAAACCTTGAAGGGTTCGCAGCGCAGTGAGGACTTCGATGGACGGAGCAAAGAAGCAGGCCAACGACGCGCCGACGTGAATTACTGTGCCCACGAGCAGGGGACGTCGACGTCCGTAGATGTCGGACAGTGGGCCGATGAGCAACTGGCCGAAAGCCAGACCCAGCAGTGTGCCCGTCAGGGTCAGCTGAACCATCGTGTCCGACGTGCCGAATTCCTGCGTGATCTGTGGCAGCGCAGGAAGATACATGTCGACGGTGAACGGCCCGAGGGCGGTGAGAATTCCGAGAAGCAGTACCAATCGGATCCGTGCACCGCCCGTCGGGGTGATCACCGTTCGTTCAGTTGTGCTGTTGGTCAAGGAAACCCGAAACTACACTGTAGTAGTCGTATGGTCGTTCTTCCTGAAGATGATGCGACGCCTTGTCCATGATGTAGAGATGGCCATGGGGAATCATCCGCGCAAGCATGAGCGGGTAGTCCGGGGTGAGGAATGCGTCGTGCATGCCCCAGGCGAAGAGCGTCGGCGCCTGGATCTGGCCGAGTTCAGCTGTGAGATCCTGCCAATCGCCACGAGGTGAGTCCGCCGAGGCAGCCAGGGCCATTTCTTCGGGGTCGAGACTTTGCTCGTATCGCATCTGGAGGGTTTCGGCGGGCAACTTCGATCCGTCGAACCATTCGAGACTGGTGATCAAGGTGCGGAGTTTTTCGAGGGTGGGGCCGGTGCCGCCGTAGTAGACGTCGCGGGCGTTGCGGCCACGACGGCCATCCTCGGGGAGCGGCGCGAGTGGACCGTAGAAGACGGGCATGCTGCCCGTGATCACCAGGGAGCGAACGCGTTCCGGGTACTTTGCCGCAAGATTGAGCGCTATGGTGCCGCCCCACGAGTTGCAGACGAAGTCTGCGCGTTCGATTCCGAGTTCGTCGAGCAGGGCAACCACCTTGGCGGCGTGGAAGTCCCACATTGGGCCGGCGATGGTGCACTTGTCGGACCGACCGTATTGCAGCAGATCAACGAGAATCGCTCGTCGATCCGAGGCGAAGAGCGGTGCCACTGGCCCGAAGTCGGACCACGCAGTGCAGCCGGGGCCGCCTCCGTGCAGGAAAATCGTGGGGTCGCCCTCGCCGAGGTCGTAGTAATGGAATGTGACGCCATCTGCTTTGGCGTACAAGCTCTTCGGTTGATCAGCCATGGCTATACCTGACCTTGAGGTGAGCGGTATGGGAAGTATCGCGGTCCGGCAGGCGAACCCGGTTCGTGGCTGTGAGACTTCCGAATGCCTAGCGTGCTGGCATGAGAACAGAACTCGAGCACGCGCGTGATCGCGCGGAGGCGATGATCGGTACGCGGGAAACGCGAGAGTTGGGAACGGTGCGTCCGGCGGAGTCGGTTGCGTTTGCGGTTGCCACCGCCGAGACGGACCCCCGGTTTCTCGACCCGGAGCACCCGGCATTTGCCGTCCATCCGATGTATCTGCCTTCGCTTTTGCGAGGACCGCAAGGTGGCTCCGATCGAGAGTATCGAGCAGACGGCATGTTCCGTGACGAAGTGCCGGGCACAGACGGTATCGACGTGCGCTTGATGGCCGGCGGGCAGAGTGTGACTTTCTTGCGACCGGCCCCGCTGGGTGAGGCTG
Organism: Rhodococcus sp. MEB032; assembly: GCF_030208925.1. Lineage (NCBI taxonomy): Bacteria > Bacillati > Actinomycetota > Actinomycetes > Mycobacteriales > Nocardiaceae > Rhodococcus > Rhodococcus sp. MEB032. The sequence continues at coordinate 108,122 of NZ_JARVSY010000012.1, read as the reverse complement.
TCGTCGTAGGGCGAGTACTCGATACCGTGACGACCAAGGGCCGGGCTCCGGACGAGTTTCTGCTGCTCTCGGTCACCAAGACTTACCGGGGTGCGCAGTCCGGCGCATTCGCCGAGGTCGTCGAGAAGTTCATCGTCCGATGACCGAAACAGTAGTCGTGGGCACGCCGATCGAATCGGTGACCTTGGTCTGCGATCCGGTTCGGATCCTTCGATTCGGGGCGTCGACGCACAATTCGCACCGTATTCACTACGACGCCTCATATGCGCAGACGGAGGGGTTGTCCGCACCGGTGGTCATGGCCCAGTTGCAGGGCACGCTGTTCTTTCGTGCCGCGTCACACTTTGCCGGTGGATACGAAGGAGTTGTGTCCGTCTCCTGGCAGAATCGTGCGCCCGCGCCCGTCGGAACCACACTCGAGGTGTCGGGTGAAGTGTCCCAAATCGACAGTGACCAACTAACTTTGGCATTGCGGGAGCATTCGGACAATGGCGTGCTGTGTGCCGTCGGAACCGCTGTGGTGGTCCGGGTCTGCTGAGCGAACCGAATCCATTGGCGTAGACCGCAATCTCACCCAAGATCTGTTTCATTCAAACGTTCAGTGTCGAGAGGACTTCACATGACTGGTGTCGAGGCGTCGGAAGCCACGTTCGCGCTGCCCGAGCGGCCACGAGCGGCCGGTCGGCAGGATTGGACGGCATGGCCGGGTTACAACGCAGCCGGCAGCGGATACCGCGGTTACTGGTACCCGGTCACGTGGTCGAACCACATCACCAAAGACCCCAAGAGCTTCACCATCTGTGGTGAAAAGCTGGCGATCATCCGCGACGCAGGCAAGGCATATGCCCTGCACGATCGGTGCCCGCACCGCGGCGTTCCGTTGTCCGAGGGCGATCAGCAGTTCCCGGGAACTGTCAGCTGCCCGTACCACGGCTGGACGTACCGGCTCACTGACGGCAAGCTGGCCGCGGTCATCACCGACGGTCCGGATTCCAAGATCTGCGGCAAGCTGAACGTCCAGACCTATGCGATCGAGGAGCGACTCGGTCTGGTGTGGGTGTACATCCCGATCGCCAACGAGCCGGCGCCGTCCATCGACGACCAGTTGCCGCGTGAGCTGGTGGAGAACAAGGGTATCGTCGGTGGTCGGATTCAGCCCCGAGAAGGCAACTGGCGCTTCGCATGTGAGAACGGTTTCGACGAGGGACATGCGAAGTACCTGCACCGCACCGCATTGTGGCGTCTGTTCAAGCCGATGCCGACGTGGAACATCACGAGCATCGTTCCGGAGGGACGCTGGATCTACCGCGTGCAGGAAGAGGTGTACTGGGAGGCGGAATTCCCGGGCGTGGGAACCTGGACGAACAAGCGGTGGTGGAAGAAGAAGCCGGACGAGACCCAGATTTCGCAGATCGGAAACGTCGGCGCCGGTCTGGACGTCAATCCTGTGATCGCAGCTCAGAACTTCCCCGGTTTTGCTTCACTGTCCATGCCGGGTGTCCTGCGCATCGCGTACCCCAAGTTCATTCACTACGAGTTCTACGTCCCGGTGGACGAAGACAACCACAAGTACGTCGGCCTCATGGTCAACTTCGTCTCCGGCGCAGCAAAATTGGGCTTCTACGCCAAGTACCTCGGCGCGATCCGCTGGCTGTTCCACGGTCAGTTCTCGGGTCAGGATGCGTGGATGGTCGAGGTCACCGACGCACCGCCGGAGAAGCTGTACCGACCGGACGTGTCGCTGACGACGTGGCGAAATCTGGCAGAGGAAGAGTACGCCGAGAAGATCGCCGACGCGGCCAAGCACACCCCCAAGGCGCCGGTCAGGCCCACCCGAGAGCGCCGGACGCCAACGCCCCGCTCGGCCCCTGTCGCCGACGCTCAGATTCCCACCGGCACCAGCGAATAGGAGAGATACATGTTCAAGATTCTGACGGCTGTCGCAATCGGTGCCGCTGTTGCAGTGGCAGTTCCCAAGCTGTGGCAGCTGGCCGGCGAGCGCAGCAATACTCAGGTACATCAGGTCAATCCATGACCACTGCGAGGGCCGATGCTCTCGCAGGCCTAGGCGACGAGCGCCGGGAATGGGTCGAGCGAGCCTACGCCCATGTAGATCGTGCGCGATTGCGGGATCTCGCCACTTCGGTGGTCAACATTCCCAGTCCGACGGGTGACGAAGCACCGCTGGCCCGCCACATCACGGCGGTCCTGGCAGCGTCGGGCATCGAGGCCCACACAATGGATCTCGATGATCGGCAAGCGAACTCGTGGGGAAGGCTCCGCGGTGACGGGTCCGGACCGGACCTGTTGCTGTATGCGCCGATCGACACCGTCACGACCGGCGATCCGGCGGAAGACCTGCCGTGGGTGGGAAATGAGCTGCGAGCGGATCTGACGCCGCACGCCCAGTTCGACGAGAACTACGTGATCGGATTGGGTGCGTCGAACCCCAAAGGCCACGCCGTCTGCATTGTCGCGGCGGCCGAAGCAATTGCCGCAGCCGGTATTCCGCTCCGCGGTGACCTGGTGCTCGGATTCGGCGCCGGTGGTATGCCGACCAATGCCCGCCCCGGTGTCGGAAACCCCCGACGCAACACCGGCCAGGGCGTCGGCTGCTCGTTCCTCCTGGAACAGGGAGTGTGGGCGGACTGCGCGTTGATCGCCAAGCCCGGCTGGACGGTCTCCTGGGAAGAAGTGGGACTGGCCTGGTTCGAGATCACGGTGCACGGTCTGCACACCTACGTCGGCTCGCGCCACCGGTTGCCGTACCGCAACGCGATTACCGCAGCCGGCGAGGTGGTCGCCAAGTTGGAGGAATGGTTCCCGAAGTACTCGGCGGCGCATCAGGACGGTTTGGTTGCGCCTCAGGGGATCGTTGCCAACATCCGCGGCGGGTGGGAGCGAACAGCGTCGTTCACCCCCGAGCAGGTGCGCCTTACCGTTGATCTACGGCTCAGCCCGCGGACGACGCCCACCGCGGCCAAGCGCGAACTCAAAGCCGTCGTTGCGGAGATCGCACAATCGCTGGATCTGCAGATCGACGTCGAACAGGTTCTTGCCATCCCCGGTGAGGGTTCCGACCCTCGAATGTGGTTGCGCCGCGCCGCAGTCCACGCGTGGGAAGCTGCCGAAGGAGAGCCGCATCAGGACTTCTTCGACGCGAGTGGAGCCACCGACGCAAACATCCTGCGCAGCCGCGGCATCCCGACGATTCGGGTGGGTATGCCCAAGGTGGTCGACGCACCGTTCGAGGTGGACTTCGCGATGGGGATGAACACTGTGGACCTGGCTGCGGCGGAGAGATTTACGAAGTATCTGATCCGAGTGGCCCTCGACACCGTCACCCGCTCGCTCGAGGAAGTAGGAATCGACTGATGGCGAAGATAGTTCTGGGTATCGGTGCCTCCCACAGCACCTTGATGAACACCCATTGGGAAGAGACGACGCACAAGGCGGAGGCCGAACGCTTCCGGGACGCGCTGTATCTGAGCCGGGAGAAGATCGCGGCGTCGAAACCCGATGTTGTCTTGATTTTCGGCTCCAACCACTTTCGCGGTTTCTGGCTGGATCTGATTCCGGCGTTCACTCTCGGCGTCGGAGAGTGCATTTCCAGTGGCGAGTCAGGAACACCCAAGGGGCCGCAACGGGTCGACGTGGAGTTCGCCAGGCACCTTGCAAACGAGCTGATCGAAGGTGGCCGGTTCGATCTTGCCTACTCGGCGCGATTGCAGATCGATCATGGTCAGTCTCACGCGATTCAGTACCTTCTCGACGGAATCGATGTTCCGATAGTTCCGTTGGTGGTCAACGTATTCGCGCCGCCCCTCCCGACGTTCAAGCGATGTGAGGAAGTGGCGAAGGCCCTGCGGGATGCCGTTGCGTCGTATCCGGCGGATACCCGGGTCGTGGTGATCGCGTCCGGTGGATTGTCTCATCGTCTGCCCTGGCCGGACTGGCGGGATCCGCACGGTGAGGACGAGGATTTCATGGTTCAAGCCTGGCTGGACGGCCGGGAGAACTGGTCCGACTACGACGTCCGGCGACGCCAGATCATCCGCGCAGCCGATGCCGCGATCACTCCGGAGTTCGATGACCGAATTCTTGATCTGTTTGCCAGCGGCAAGGCAAGTGAGCTTGCCGAGTTCACGACGCAGCAGATCGAAGACGAGGCGGGCAACGGTGCGCAGGAGTTGCGGACCTGGCTCATGATGGCCGCGATGCTCGACTACGTTCCGGGTGAACGCCTTGCCTACGAAGCGATTCCCGAGTGGCTCACCGGTATGGGTGTCACGATTCTCGATCCAGCTGGAACAGACAGCGCAACAACATAATCTGCACCTTCAGTAAAGGAAGTTTCTCTGATGACAATCTGGAACGAACTTGCCGGGCTCGATTTCGAGTTGACGACCGTCGACGCCGGCGGTGTGCCCACGCGCTCTCTGCAGGCAGGATCCGGTGACGAGGCCGTGATCTTCCTGCACGGCACCAGCGGACACCTCGAGGCATTTGCACGCAATATTGCACCGCACGCCGAGTCTTACCGGGTTCACGCGATCGACATGCTCGGCCATGGTTACACCGGCAAGCCTGACTACCCGTACGAGATTCCGCGCTACGTCGAGCATTTGGTGAACTACCTCGACGCGGTCGGACTGGACCGTGTGCACTTGGTGGGTGAAAGCCTCGGTGGTTGGGTCGCTGCCTACCTGGCCAGCGAGCAGCCCGAACGTGTTCTGTCGCTGCAGTTGCTGGCAGCAGGCGGAACAGTCGCGAACCCGGTAGTCATGGAGCGCATCAAGACGTCGACCGCGAAGGCCGTCCAGAGTGACGACATCGAATTGACCCGCGCACGTATGCAGTTGCTCATGCATGATCCCGCCGATGCAACCGAGGAATTGGTTCAGGCTCGTCACCGGATCTACCATCAGCCTGACTTTGTCGCCAACATCCACAACCTCCTTTCCCTGCAGGAGATGGAGGTTCGCCAGCGGAACCTGCTGCGCCCGGATCGAATGGCACTCATCAAGGCGCCGACTCTTGTGGTCTGGGGTCAGGAAAATCCGTTCGGTGATGTTCCGGAAGCGAAGAAGATGGCCGAGGATATTCCGGGCGCTCAGCTCGAACTCTACTCGGAGTGCGGTCACTGGCCGCAGCACGAGCAGGCAGCGAAGTACAACCCGCTGAGCCTCGAGTTCTTGGCAAAGGCATCAGCCAGCGCGAAGGCAGCTATCTGAGAAGTTCCTGCCAAATATGCTGCTGCGTAATGGAGCCGGTCTCTCGATTGGGAGGCCGGCTTCCGCGTTTTCGAAGGTACAGTCATCGTCTTACAGCGAAGGAGTTCTCGTGAAGAAAGTACTTCTGCTGACGGCCGACGCCGACAACGGACTCGGTACCGCAATCCGTGACGCCGTCAGGGGTGAGGCGGAGGTAGTTCGATTACCTGAGCGCACCACGGGGGCGCTCCGTGCGGAGTTGCCGACATGCGACGTCGTGGTGGGGGACTGGAGTGGTGATCTGCCACTGGGCAAGGAGGAAGCAGAGCTCGGCCGGAATGTGCTCCTCGTCCAACAGCCTGGTGCCGGAACCAATTTCATCGATGCCGAAGCCTGGCGCGCCGCCGGAGTTCCGGTGGCGAATACTCCCGGTGCAAACGCGAACTCGGTTGCGGAGTGGGCAGTGCTCGCGGCAGGTGTGTTGTGCCGCTCCATGTTCTGGGCGCACAACGAGGTTACCGATGGTCGATGGCCACAGGAATCCATCCTGACGCGCGATTGCCGCGATCTGGCGCAGCGCCGGGTCGGCGTCGTAGGTGTTGGTTCGATCGGCCGCCGGTGTGCAGAATTGTTTGCCGCCTTCGGTTGCGACGTCTATGTCACCGCGCGTTCGAGACCGCGTGACACTGTGGCTGCGACGTTTGTGTCACTCGACGAGTTACTGCCTCTCGCGGATGTCCTGGTGCTGGCCGTCCCGCTTACGGAATCAACTCGGGGACTGATCAATTCCCATCGAGTTGCGCAGTTGCCCACCGGAGCGATCGTGGTCAATGTGGCGCGCGGCGCTGTCGTCGACGACGCGGCATTGGCGCGTGCCTTGCGTTCCAGGCATGTCGGCGGCGCTGCCCTCGATGTGTTCGACGTTGAACCACTACCGATTTCGAGCCCGCTCCGTGGATTCGATTCGACCCTCCTGAGCCCGCACGTCGCCGGCGGCAGCGCCGGAGCGCGTGCGTCGATCTATTCGATGACGGCGCAGAATGTCGCCAGTGCGCTGCGCTCGCAGACAATTCGGTGGACATTGTGATTCGGTGGACATTGTGATCGAGGGCCGTGTTACCGAAGTATTTCGGTCCGCACGTTCCTCCAGGTGCAGTGTTTCGCCGAGGTAAGTTCCTGTCCCCGGTCCGCACGGTGGACCCGGTTGGTTCTCGGGTGTAGGTACACACAGCTAGGTTTGCTCTCCACGACCCGCAACTGCGGCACAGATCACAAACAAAGGTGTGAGTAGATGGCCTCGCTGTCAAAGTTTGGAAGGACTGCTCTTGTTTCGGCTGCGCTGCTGCTGACCGTTGCAACCGGCGCATGCAGCCGCCCGGCGACGCAAAGCACAGCTGATTCTGCCGGAAGTGGACCACTGCGTATCGCAGTCGGAATCGATGCTTCCTACGCTCCGTTCTTCGTAGCGGATCAGGAAGGCATGTTCGACGCTGCCGGTTTGGACGTCGAACTCGTCCAGTTCGGTCGTGGTGGCGAGGCCGTCGACGCACTCTCGACCGGGCAGGTCCAGATCGCCGGTAGCTCCGATACGACAACGATCGCCCAGTTGCGTCAGAATCCGTCGTTGCGCGCGATGTACTCGTACGAGGCGTCGGGTGACTACATCAAGGTCGTGCTGCGTAACGGTGTCGACTCACCGGCTGCGATCAAGAAGATGGGCATCGTCCCGGGTCTCAGCCAGATTTCGACGGACAAGTACCTCGCTGCCAATTCCATTGCCCCCGGTTCGGTCGAGATGATCTCGGCGACCCCGACGGACATGCCCGCACTGCTCAGTCGCGGCGACATCGACGGGTTTGTCCTGTGGGAGCCGTGGCCGGCCACCGCCCTGGATCAGGGAACCGGCCACGTGGTGGCAGTAACCGGAGACTACGGCTGGTTCTATCATCATTGGGCGATCACGACGGCTCCGTGGTTGTCGGCCAACGAAGAGACAGCGCGAACCGTCGCGAAGGTGCTCGACGAGGCAACGCGCAAGGTCGAGTCGGATCCGGGCGTGGCAGCGTCCGCGACCAAGGCGGCTGTGAACGTCAGCGAGGATCAGACTATTGCCGCGGTGGACGAGATCGACTTCGCCGTGGTGAATCTCGAAGCTGCGGATGTCGAGTCGGCTCAATCGATCGTAGATTTCTACAAGTCGATCGGTGTTCTCAGCGACCAGCCGGATCTCGAATCGGCAATGCTTCTGGATTGGTACAAGGATGGTGCACAGTGAGTATCGCAACAAGTGGTTCAACGACCAGCTCGACGAATAGCGCGGGGACAGCCGGCCCCGGCAAGAAGAACACCGGTGTTGCCATCGACGTGGTCGACCTCGGAATCAGCTTCGGCGCGGCGGAGATCGTCGCCGGAATCGACATGCACGTGCAGCCAGGTGAATTCGTCTGTCTGCTCGGTCCGAGTGGCTGCGGCAAGTCGACGCTGCTGTCGTCCATGGCCGGCTTCGTGGAACCCAGCGCCGGCGAGATCGTGTGCGACGGAGATGTCGTCGCCGGCAGTAACCGCCACGCCGGCATGGTGTTTCAGAGCTCCGAAGCGTTGTTCGAATGGATGACCGTGAGCCAGAACGTGGCCTACGGCCCCAGGATGCGTGGAGCGAACCGCAGCGAGCAGGCGAGTATCGCGGCCGAGTACCTCGCGATGGTCGGCTTGCCCCACGCGGGTGCGAAGTTCCCCTCGCAGCTGTCCGGCGGTATGCGGCAACGTGTTCAGATCGCACGAGTTCTTGCCAACCAGCCGTCGTTGGTTCTCATGGACGAGCCGTTCGGTGCGTTGGACGCTCAGACTCGTCAGGTTCTGCAGACCGAACTCGACCGTATCTGGCGGCACACCCGCTGCACCGTGGTATTCGTGACTCACGATATCGACGAGGCACTGACGTTGGCTGACCGTGTGATCGTGATGTCGGCCGGCCCGCGGGCCCGGATCAAGAGCGTCTACGAGGTCAATGCGGCTCGTCCGCGAGACCGCAACGATCCCGAGGTGATCGAGCTCTACGAGAAGCTGCGGGACGACATTCGGGCAGAAGTGGTTGCGTCGCTGCGGAACCAAGGCATTGAGGAGGACGAGCTGTGACGGCTGTAGTGACCGGTGGTTCAGCCGGTGTGAGAACAGCGAAGGTGGCGGAGACAAAAAAGCGTTCGTCGGCGCGGCGATCCAAGATTGTCAAAGCGACGCTGATGTATGCAGCCTCAGCGGCAATCGGTTTGGGCATCTGGTCGTTCCTGGCGTGGTGGTACGGGCCGACCACCATTGCATCACCGGCCGAAGTATGGTCGGCGGCACAGGAACTGTGGGAGAGCGGCGTTCTGTGGTCGTCGATCACCGCATCGGGTCAGCGAATTCTCATCGGCTGGTTCCTGGGTGTCGTGATCGGTGCTCCCGTCGGAATTCTGATGGGCCGCATTTCCATCGTGCGACAGCTCCTCGATCCGTACATCGAGTTCTTCCGGTTCATTCCGCCTATTGCGTTTGTCACTCTCGCCGTCGTCTGGTTCGGCATCGGTGAGACGTCGAAGGTTGTTCTGATCTTCTACACCTCGGTATTCATCGTCACGGTCAGCACGATTGCCGCGACTGTAGCGATCAGCGAGAACAAACTGCAGGCAGCGGCAAATCTTGGTGCCAACAAACTTCAGATCATGAAGACGGTGGTCTTGCCGTCGTCGATCCCCGGCATCGTCACGGGCGCTCGCCTGGCGATGGGCAACAGCTTCCTCACCATCGTGTCGGCGGAGATCGTCGCCGCCGACCAGGGTATCGGTTCGATGATCTGGCAGGCTCGAAACTACGGCCGGATCGACTGGACGTTCGTCGGCATCATCGTCCTGGGCATCATGGGCTTCATCTTCGACCGGATTCTCCGCATTCTGTCCTCGCGGTACCTCGCCCGTTACGGCGTCAAATAGTCAGGAGCGCAGCATGAATCACCCGCTGAGCATTGCCGAGCAGGCCGGAATTCCGGGACCGCCCGAGTTCACCGATATCGAGAGTGAGCGGCGTCGTCGCAAGACCGCTGTCATCGGCGGGTATCGGATTTTGTCGAAATTCGGTTTGGACGAGGGAATCTCGGGACATATCACCGCCCGAGACCCAGAAGATCCGGAGACTTTCTGGACTGCGCCGTTCGGGCGGCACTTCTCCCAGGTTCAGCCGGAGGAATTGTTGCATGTGGCGTCGGACGGCGCGGTCATTTCCGGAGACGGACCGCTCAACCGAGCAGCGTTTGTCATCCACAGCAAGGTTCACGAGGCTCGTCCCGACATCATCGGAGCTGTTCACGCTCACGGTTTGAACGGTAAGGCGTTCTCCTCGCTGCACACCCGCCTAACGCCGATCACTCAGGACGCGTGCGCCTTTCACGAGGATCACTCGATCTACGAGGAGTATCACGGGGTGGCGCTGGACGAAGAGGAGGGGATTCGCATCGCGGATGCCCTCGGATCGAACAAGGCCGTGATCCTCACCAACCACGGTCATCTGACCGTCGGAACTTCCGTGGAGAGCGCAGTGTGGTGGTATGTGTCGATGGAGCGGTCGATGCAGGCGGAGTTGACGGCGCGAGCCGCCGGTGATCCGGTTGTCCTGCACGAGAAGATCGCGGCGCAGACCTACGAAGCAGTCGGCACCGAGAAGGTGGGGTGGTTTGCGTACTCGACCATCATCCAGAAGATCGCAGCAGACGAACCCGAGGTATTCGCGCACTGAATTCTTCGCGCACTGAATTCCTGCGAGCATTGGGCCCGTCGACCGAGAGGTCGGCGGGCCCTTTTCGTGCTGTCCCGCAACTGTTACCGAGGTCTGTTGAGCGGACCGGTTTCATTTGCGTGAGTCCGTCGGCGCAATACCGTATCGAGTGTGAACAAAACGTCTTCCACGGCGACCGACAACGAGATCGGCGTCGATATTCTGATCATTGGTGCCGGCCCCGCCGGGCTGTACGGCGCGTACTACGCAGGCTTCCGCGGCCTCTCGGTTGCCGTGATCGATGCCCTTGCGGAACCGGGGGGACAGGTCAGTGCGATGTACCCGGAGAAGGCGATCCTCGACATCGCGGGATTCCCTTCGGTCAAGGGACGCAACCTCATCGAGGGTTTGATGGCGCAGGCTGCCCCGTTCGATCCGGTGTACCTTCTGGGCATGCAGGCTCGTGAGCTGTCGCATGACGACGACGGCCGGGTGCGGATCACCACCAGCACGGGCCAGGTCGTGGTGGCCGGCGCGGTTGTCATCACCGGCGGCATCGGAACCTTCACCCCGCGTCCGTTGGCGAAGGGTTCGGAGTTCATGGATCGGGGGCTGAGTTACTTCGTCCCGGATTTGTCGGCGCACACCGGGAAAGACGTTGTCATCGTCGGTGGCGGCGACAGCGCGTTCGACTGGGCCGTTCACCTGGAACCGATTGCCAAGTCCGTCACCCTGGTTCACCGGCGAGATCGTTTCCGCGCGCACAAATCCACAGTCGCCAAGGTGCAGGAAAGCAGTGTCCAGGTTCTCGTCAACGCCGATGTCTCGGCGGTACGTGGAAACGGGTGGATCGGCGAGGTCGACATCACCCACAAACAAGACAAGAGCACGTCCACGCTGCCCGCTCAATCCGTCATCGCTGCATTGGGATTCACGGCCGACCTCGGTCCGATGATGGAGTGGGGAATCGAGATCGACAATCGCCACATCGCGGTGAACACACGGATGGAGACGAATGTTCCGCGTGTGTATGCCGCCGGGGACATCACGGACTATCCCGGCAAGGTCCGCTTGATCGCCGTCGGTTTCGGCGAGGCCGCGACTGCGGTGAACAACGCTGCGGCAGTGCTGGATCCGGAAGCAGAAATCTTCCCTGGACACTCCACCGAACAGGAGAGCTAGGCAATGGCATTTGTCATCGGTGAAGCATGCATCGACTACACGGACCGATCGTGCATGGAAGAATGCCCCGTGGATTGCATCTACGAGGGTGATCGCAAGCTCTACATCAACCCGAACGAATGCATCGATTGCGGCGCTTGCGAATTGGCCTGCCCGGTGGAGGCGATCACCGTCGACCGGAAAGCAGACCCGGATTTCAAGGAAGACAACAAGCGCTTCTTCCTCGAGGTCTTGCCTACCCGTAGCGAGCCCGTCGGAAATCCGGGTGGTTCGGCAAAGATCGACATCGTCGGCGTCGATACCCCGATGGTTGCGGCGTTCTGATGGCTGGCGGCCTGCAACTCGGATACGTTGATTCGTCTTTCGGGCAATTGCATTACGCGCAGCAAGGTTCGGGTGAGGCGATTCTCCTGCTTCATCAGGCGCCCCGGTCGTGGGACGAGTTCCGCGAGTTCATTCCACTCCTTGCCGACGACTTCCGCGTTGTCGCGATGGACATGCCGGGGTACGGCAACAGTGCTCCGGTGCCCGGCCCGCAGACCATCGAGACCTATGCGCGAGGCGCGTGGGAATTGCTCGACACCCTGGGCGTCGATCGAGTCACGGTCATCGGTCACCACACCGGTGCGGCAGTGGCGCTCGAGATGGCGGCATCACGCCCCGAGAGGGTGCACGCTGCCGTGCTCTCGTCGTGCCCGTGGACCGACCGCAACTACCGCGAGGGGCACTCGGGACCCGGTGGGATCGACTGCGTCGACCGGGCCGCAGACGGTAGCCATCTCACCAGGCTGTGGGAGATGCGTCGCCCCTACTACCCCGAACCAGGCACCGCACTGCTCGACAGGTTCATCCGAGACGCGCTTGCCTACCGGGTAGATCCGGCGGAGGGGCACAAAGCCTGCGCCCGCTACGTCATGGAGGCGAGAGTCGGTTCGGTGACTGCGCCGGTTTTGCTGATCGGCGCGCAGAAGGATCCCTTCTCGATGCCTAACATTGCGCCGTTGCGTGCACACCTGACGGGTGCGGCAGTGGTGGAAACGGAGATCGTCGAATCGGGGACCGTCGCACTCGTCGAGGAGCACGCTCCGCAGATTGCATCCGCCGTCCGCATGTTTCTGGAGAATTACGCAGGTAGGCGCCCCGTGTAAACTCTGCGGGACGGGTTCACTGAGCGGACCGTGTGGCGTGCGTCTCATCGTGTCGTCACCATAGTGTCAGTCTCGAAGCACCTGCACCTAACGAGGACCCCGACCGATCTCGGTCGTTGTGGCACTCGGTCTCGGCAGGCTGTCACAGATCGTTCAGGAGGACACTCATGGCCGCTCCACAACAATCCGTCGGGTTCGGATCCGTACTACCCATCGCGTCGGAAACGACCGCTGCATCGCAGCCTGCAGGTGAACTGTCCTCGGTCCTGGGCAAGGCTCGAATGATCTTGGACGCTTTCGACACCGACCACAGTGACCTGTCTCTGACGGAGCTCACCCGGCGCAGTGGGGTCGCGAAAGCGACGGTTCACCGGTTGGCCGGCGAGCTGGTCGAGTGGGGATTGCTCGAGCGCGCGGGTACCAAGTACCGGCTCGGCCTGCGATTGTTCGAGCTGGGCCAATTGGTGCCGCGTCAGCGGATTCTGCGCGACGCGGCGCTGCCGTACATGGAGGACCTACTGCTGGCGACGCAGGAGACGGTTCACTTTGCGGTTCGTGACGGCATCGACGTCCTCTACATCGAGAAGATCATCGGACACCGCGGGCTCAATCAGCAGTCGCGGGTGGCCGGTCGGCTCCCGCTGTATTGCACCGCCACCGGCAAGATCATCCTAGCCTTCTCCCCGCAATCGGTCTTCGACGAGGTAGTCGAGCAGGGTTTCACCGCCTTGACCAGTCGAACGACGATGTCCGTCAGCGTGCTGCGCCAGCAAACCGAGCGGATGCGTAAGGAACAACTCGCGGTGGAGGTCGAGGAGACACGGCTCGGGTACATGAGCGTCGCAGTGCCGGTGTTCAGCGGCCCGCGCACTCTGGCCGGCGCGTTGTCTGTGACAGCGCCGACGGCTCGCCTCAACGTCAGCCGCATCACCGGGGCCCTGCGCACTGCCGGCGCCGGAATCACCCGAAAACTTCATGCCATGAAGTGCACACATTCGCCGAGCGACCCGCTGGCTCTGCGCACGATCTGCAGTCCGGTGATGTGTTCGTTCAACGGTTGCGGCAAGTAGCGAGGCGCGGTCTATCGCCGGGCGCGGAACACGCTCTTCTCGCAGTCCCAGGTGTGTGGGCCGACGCCCCTCTCACGTAGCACTGCTTTCTGTACCTTGCCGGTTTCGGTGAGTGGCAACGTGTCCACGACGTCGATGTACCGGGGAAGTGCAAAGTACGGCAGCTGTTGCTGGGAGAACTCCAGAATCGAAATGGGGTCGAAAGATACTCCGGGGCGCAGTATTACAGTTGCCATGACGTCGTCCTCGGCCAGATCCGACGGTACCGGGAAGACGGCAACCTGACCGACCGACGGATGCAACGCCAGAACGGTTTCCACTTCGGCCCCGGAAATATTTTCACCGCGGCGCCGAATCACGTCTTTGATGCGATCGACAAATCGGAACCAGCCGTCTGCTTCCCGAATCACCCTGTCACCGGTCTGTATCCAACTCTCCGTCGCCGGAATCTCCTCGCCCAGATAGCCCAGTGAACAGGCGCCGGGGATCGTGCTGCGGACCACCAGTTCGCCGGGCTCCCCGTCTGCGGCCGCAGTACCGTCGTTGACGACTGCGGCGTCGTAGCCACTCATCACCCGCCCCATGTACCCGGCCCGCCGATCTCCCGGAAGTGTGCCGATCACGAGATTGGTTTCGGTACTTCCGAATCCGTCCACGAGTTCTACACCGAATCTCTGGGCAAACGGTTCGATCAGATGAGCCGGTGTTGCGGGGGCAAGTGCCACGTGGACGCTGTGCTGTCGGTCTTGCGGCGATGGGTCCGCGTTCATCAACATGGCCACCATCGCACCCAGTAGGTAGTCGACAGTTGCGCCGATCTCGCGAACTTCGCGCCAATGATTGCGGACCGAAAAGCGTTGTCCCAGGAAAAAAGTAGACCCGGCCCAAAGGGACTGAACAAAGGCATTGAGAGCATTGGTGTGAAACAGCGGCAGGCAGTTGTACAGCACATCGTCCCCGGTGAGCCCGAGTGAGGCGCCGACGCCTTTGCCCCACTGCAGGAACTGCGCGTGCGGGCATCGGACGCCTCGGGGCAGACCGGTGGTGCCGGAGGTGAAGAGTATCGCGGCCAGGTCGAGCGGATCGAGGGTCTCGGGCTCACAGCCCGGATGCGAACCGGCAGTGGGGACGCACTGTTCACCCATGACCCACACGGTGCCGTCGAATCCGGCTACAGCGCCTGAGTATTCGGGTGAAACCAGGATCCGTTGTACACCAGCCTGTTCGAGTGCGCTGGCAACACTGTCGGCTCGGAGGGCCGTATTGAGTGGGACGACAACCGCACCGATCCACGCGCATCCGAGAACAAGGTCTGCCAGTTCGATCCTGTTGCCGGACAGTGCCGCCACGCGCTCCCCACGGCCGACACCGTGATTACGGAGATCCGCCCCCATCGACGCTGCACGATCCCGCAATTCGCGGTAGGTGACCGTGATCCCGTCGACGACGAGCGCCGGGTGCTCCGGACGCTCCAAAGCTCGCCTCCGGATCAAATCCGGAAGCGAGCGCGGAATGGCATGTGCGTCGTGGGGCATGGGTAATTGTATCCCTCAGGGTACGACGACGGCCCGGCCGGCAACCTTGCCCTCACCCATCAACTGCAGTGCTGTTGCGATGTCATCCAGCGGAAACTCCTGCACTGCAACGGAAATCTTGCCTTCGATGAGCAGCCGGATCATTTCAGGTGCCAGTTCGGCTTGCCGGGCAGTCTTGCGAATCATGTTGACGGGCAGGATCCGGACATCGCTGAGCAACCAGTTCGGCAAGTCCAGGGTGAGGCTCTTACCCAAGGTATATCCGATCAGGGCAGCCCGGCCACCGGGGACAACACTCGCCAGAAGGTGCGGCAAGCCGTCGCCGCCAAGCGTGTCGATCACGGCGTCGACGGAAGGCTCGGATCCCACCACTCCGGCAAGTTCGTCGCCTTGCCCGACGACGGGACGCACACCCTCCGGAAGCAAGGCAGCCTGATCTTCGCGCGGTACAACACCGATTACCTCGGACGCTCCGGCAAGCAGAGCGAACTGTGCTGCCATCGATCCGACAGCGCCGGATGCTCCGGCGACAACAACTCGTTCGCCGGGAGCGACGGCTGCAATGTCGTTGACGGCAACATAGCCGGTTGTGCTGGGCAGGAAGAAGGTTGCGGCGACGGCCGGCGACAGTGCGGGATCAAAGGGTGTGAACGCCTTGTCTGCCGCTACCAGATACTCAGCCCAGCAACCGTTCTTGAACAGGCCGACTCCGCCGCCTCGGACCAGAAGGCGGGTGCCAGGCTCATAGGTGTCGGATTCGATTACCGTCGCCGCTCCGTCTGTTCCACCGATATGTGGCAGGTTCGGCTTGACTCCGAAGTTTCCGCTCGCGACGGTGATGTCGAGATGGCCGAGCGCGGCAGCGTCGATGCGCACGAGCGTCTGACCGGATTCACGTGTGGGAATGTCGATGTCGTCGATGACCGGTGAAGTGCCGAACTGATGGAGTCGGGCCGCGCGCATTGTGTCTCCTAGTAGCGATCTGTGAATGGATGTACTGAATATGAGTGCGGTCAGGACAGGATCGACTGGTCGCGAAGTCCGGCGATCAGTTCGTCGCTGTATCCGAGCACCGACTCGAGGACGTCGTCGGTGTCCGCGCCCAGCACCGGCGCAGCGCGTCGGATCGAGCCGGGTTCGGAGTTCCGGCGAACAGGGATGCCTTCGTGGAGGAATGTTCCGGCGAGGGGATGTTCCTGTGCCGAATAGAAACTGCGTGCCCGAAGATGTGGATCGCTCTCGACCAGGTCGCGTCCGTCCTGGACGGTGCCGGCCGCGATACCCGCTGATTGCAAGCGTTCCATGACGGTTTCGGGTGACAGAGTCCTGGTCCAGTCGGCGATGGCGTCGTCGATACGTTCGTGATCGGCTTGGCGGCTTTCTGCACTCGCGAAGTCAGGATTGCCGATCCATTTCTCTGCTTCGATGATGCGGCACAATGCATTCCATTCCGTGGTATCGCGAACGGCAATCGAGCACCACCGGTCGCTGCCGAGGCACGGGTACACGCCGTGTGGTGCCAGTTCGTGATGGCTGTTGCCGATCGGATCGGGGGACTGTGACCGGGCGGCTCGGAGAACGCTGGTACCCATGTGCGCTGCCATGGCTTCGAGTTGTGACAGGTCTACGTGCTGTCCCCGGCCGGTCCGGTCGCGGTAGTCGAGGGCTGCCAGCATCGCGACGCCGGCTTGCAGTCCGGCGACGATGTCGCCATGGCCGTAGATGACTCCGACAACGTCATCGGCGTTCCAGCCGGTCAGTGCGGTCAAACCGGTACTTGCCGAAACGATGTCGGCATACGACACCCAGTCCTTGCGAGGACCGGTGTGACCCATCCCGGACATCGACACGTAGATGATGTCCGGGTTGAGCTCCCGGAGTTGTTCGTAGCCGAGCCCCATCTTGTCCATGACCGACGAGCTGAAATTCTCGACCACGACGTCGGAGTTCCTGATCAGGTCGCGCAGTACCGAAAGGCCCTCTGCGGATCGGGTATCGAGTGTGATGCTGCGCTTGTTTCGGTTGACGTCGTTGAAGTACCCGCTGGTGTTCGGATTGTCGTGCGGTCCTCGCGAGAGATGCATGAACGGTGCAAAGCGAGTCGGGTCCGGGCGTCCGATCGATTCGACCTTGATGACATCGGCACCGTGGTCGGCAAGGATTCTGGTGCCGTACGGGCCCGCCAACACCCACGTGAGATCCAGGACGCGGACACCTTCGAGGCTGGGCGTGCTGCCACCGCTGAACTCGTGGGTTTCGTTCACTGCCACAGGCGAGGTGGCCTTCAAGAGTTCCTGATGCTGGCCCAACCGGGCAGCCTCGAGCGTTCCGATGCGCCGGCCTTCGGGGAAAGCGAAGCCGAACCCGAGATCGCGGTAGGTACCGTGATCTCCGGTCACGTCGGTGAAGAAGTCCCGGTCGTTGAGTTGCGGGTTACGCAGCAGTTCTTCGGGCCGGTCGACCGCTGCCCACGGCAACTTGCGTGACTGCGCGCTGACCGCGAATTCTTCCTTCGGCCACTTCGCGATGAAGACGGACAGAACGTCGAAAATGTGTTCCTGATGCGTCTTTCGGTAGACCGCGTCGGACCACTCCGGTTGATCGAGATCGTCCTGAGCATCGTTGTCGATCAGCCAGGCCAACATGCCGTCCCACATGCGGGGGCTACCGCCGAGGCCGCCACCGACATAACCGTCGGCGGCCTGGAACAGTCCGTGCGGAACGAGCGGATGTACCCGGCCCGGACGCGGTGGTACGCGGTCCTCGTGAATGTAGGCAAGAGTGCCCGCTTCCAGCGCGGCGGCAACACATTCCTGAGCGCTGATCTCCAGCAACGGGTTGTGGCCCTTGGATCGCGAACGCAGTCCGAGAAGCACGCCGATTGCGGCATTGATTCCGGCGAGCTGCTCAGCCTGGAGTTCGGGGAGCAGCAGTGGAGGGTGCTCGGGATCGCCGACCTGGGCCATCATCCCGCCGAGTGCCGCGACGGTCAGATTTGTTGCCTTCCAGTCACTTCGCGGTCCGGTTGTGCCGAAGGGTGTCACTCGTACGTGAACGAGAGATCCTCGGTTGTCGCGTAGAGCGCCGGTCGCGCTGCCGTCGAGCAGGACGTCGGCACTGCGCAGTAGTGCTTCGAAAGCGATGCGATCGTTGCTGTCGTCGATATCGAGGACAACGGACTTCTTGCCCGCATGCCAATGCAAGTACGAATCACCCTGGGACTCGGTGCGACTGGGGTCACCGGTGGGTGGTTCTACCAGAATGACCTCGAAACCCAGCCCGACCAGGATGCGCCCGGCGAATCGCGCAAACGGACTGGAAATCTCTACGACCCGTACCGGGGGATGCACCACAACTACTCCGTTTCAATCGAAAGATATCGCCGAACCGACTGGAGTCGAACGTAGTTCTGCGGGCCGGTGGGCGACATGATTTCGGTCTGCCCACCGGACCCGTTCTCACTCTCCGCTCAGGCGGCGTTCTGCTCGAACCATCCCGAGAGGAGGACAGCGGACGGATCGATGTCCGCGGAGATCTTGCCCTGCTCGCGGAAGAATGCAACAAGTTCGTTTGCGCGCTCCACGTCGTCCTCGGTGAATCCGCGTCCACCGAAATCGATTTGGGTCACCCGGTCTGCGGCCTCGGCCGGGTCCATCTGGATAGACGCGGCAATTGCGGTTGCAGCCCGATCCGGATCCGAGTTCACGATTGCCGACGCTTCCGAGATCACCTTGAACACCTTGCCTGCGGTTTCTTCGTTCGCGGACAACCAGTTGTCCGAAGCGATGATCCATTGGGCGTACTTGGCGCCGAAGTCGCCGGTCGTGGCAACAACGCGCCCGCCGGTATTGACACTCTGCGTCACCCAGGGGTCGAAGGACAGGAAGCCGTCGATGTCACCGCGCGCCAGCAAAGCAGGCTGTTCGGGCGGGCTTGTGCTCACGAGTGTGACCGTCGTGGGGTCGATGCCGAGACTGGCCAGGTACTGGTTCGTGAAGTAGAGGCCGATGCCGGGGAAGACGCCCATGGTCTTGATCGACTTCGGCTCGACGCCATTCCTCAGTACAACCTGGAAGTATCGGTCGGATTCCTGAAATACGCCCAGCGCCCGCAGGCTCGGATTGGCGGCCATGACGGACAGTGCCGTCGAGTCGGCATTGCCGGAGAGTTCCGAAGTTCCGGCTACGACGTTCTGGGCGCCTGCTGCCCCGCCTTCGGTCTGGATGACCTGGACGTCGAGGCCGGCGGCCTCGAACATGCCCTCGTGGTCGGCGAGGAAAATCGGGGCGTACGACGGGTCTACACCTACCGCGATCCGTACCAGGCCACCACTTTCGGCGGAGTTGTCGGTAGCGGGGCGGGTGCATCCGCTGACGGCGATCGTCAGGGCGGCGAGAGAAGCGACTGCGCCCACCCATTTCTTCTGAAATTTGTTGAGCATGATGGCCTCTCGGTAAATGGGAGCTGTCAGCGTCCCGTGAAGGTGGGGGACCGCTTGTCGAGGAATGACTGAAGTCCCTCAGCAGCGTCGTCCGTCTTGATCAGGTCGAGCACTGCCTCGAATTCGAGATCCAGCGCTTGATCGAGCGGCAACGACATGCCCTCGTCGACAATGCGTTTGATCATTCCGATGGTGGCAGTGGGTTTCGTCGCGAGTTCGCGTGCGAGGTCAGCGCAATGCGCATCGAGGTCGGCGTCCGCAACGACGGTGTCGACCAGGCCGATATCGAGTGCATGCTCGGCGCTGAGGCGCTTGCCTTCGATCATGAGCACTTTGGCTCGGTGAGCCCCGATGAGGCGTGGAAGTCGCTGGCTGCCACCGGCACCCGGAAAAAGCCCAAGTCCGATCTCGGGGAAGCCGATGGTCGCCGACTGCGCCATGATGCGGAAGTCGCAGGCCAACGTCAGTTCTGCTCCGCCGCCGAGTGCGTGCCCGTTGATCTTCGCGACGACTGGTTTGGGAGCCGACTCGAGGATCCGCTGTACGTCGACCCACGGGCGCATCGCGCGCTGAGTTTCTTCCGTCAGCTCGCGCATCACGGTGATGTCCGCACCGGCGACGAAGAACCGTCCAGTGCCCGTCACGACAATGACGCGGACGGTCTGGTCCGACGCGAGTACCGGCAGTATCTCCAGAAGCTCGGCGATCATGCTGGGGTTGAATGCGTTGGCTGGAGGTTTGTCGATAGTCACGGTGGCAATCGAGTCTGTGACGTCGACGGTGACGAAGTTGTAGGTCTGGCCGGTCTGTCTCGTCAAGTGAGCTCCTGTCAGCGGGTTGGCGGGGTAAACCGGTCGAGCCGGGGGATGTGTAGTGGGAAGTATGGTGGGGACCCTCACGCGGCGGTACCGCTCGGGTTCGGTCAGTAGACCAATGCGGATGCTGATCGCGTAGGAACTTTCTTCGCTGTGATCACGGCGATATTTGCTCCTGTGACAGGATTGAGCCCGTGACTTCTGCAGTACCGACACCGCCCGAGCCCGTCGTCGACAAGCGTCCCGAGTCGATTTTCACGATAGGGACCAGGCTCGAGGACCGGCTCGGACGAACCGGAACCATCCACACACCGCACGGCGATATCGCGACGCCGTCGTTCGTGGCCGTCGGAACCAAGGCCACGGTCAAGGCCGTGCTGCCCGAGTCCATGAAGGAACTCGGTGCGCAGTCGTTGCTCGCCAATGCGTACCACCTGTACTTGCAGCCGGGACCCGACATCGTCGACGAGGCCGGCGGGCTGGGCAAGTTCATGAACTGGGACGGGCCCACCTTCACCGACAGCGGTGGCTTCCAAGTCATGTCGCTTGGTGTCGGGTTCAAGAAGGTGCTCGCGATGGAGGCCGTCGGTGTGCAGTCCGACGACGTCATCGCGAAGGGCAAGGAGCGTCTCGCGACAGTCGACGACGAGGGCGTGACGTTCAAATCGCACCTCGACGGCAGTAAGCATCGCTTCACCCCCGAGGTGTCGATGCAGATCCAGCATCAGCTCGGCGCCGACATCATGTTCGCGTTCGACGAGCTCACAACGCTGCTCAACACCCGCGGCTACCAGGAGCGATCGGTCGAGCGCACGCAGGCGTGGGCGATCCGCTGTATCAATGAACACGAGAAGCTCACCGCCGAACGCGCTGACAAGCCCTATCAGGCTCTCTTCGGCGTGATCCAAGGCGCGCAGTACGAAGATCTGCGACGTCAAGCCTGCCGCGGACTCGAGTCGATCGAAGGCGAGAACGGATACGGCTTCGACGGCTACGGCATCGGCGGCGCCCTCGAGAAGCAGAACCTCGGAACGATCGTGCGTTGGTGTAACGAGGAACTACCCGAGAACAAGCCGCGTCATATGCTCGGCATCAGTGAACCGGACGACTTCTTCGTCGCAATCGAGAACGGTGCGGACACCTTCGACTGCGTCAACCCGTCGCGTGTTGCTCGCAATGCTGCGATTTACGTCCGCTCCGGCAGGTTCAACATCAACACCAGCCGATTCCGTCGTGACTTCACGCCTATCGACGACGAGTGCGACTGCTACACGTGCGCCAATTACACCCGCGCGTACATCCATCACCTGTTCAAGGCGAAGGAAATGCTCGCGTCGACGCTCTGCACCATCCACAACGAGCGATTCACCGTGAAGTTGGTCGACGATATCCGAGCCAGCATCGAAGGTGGGTATTTCCACGACTTCAAGGCGGACATGCTCGGAAAGTTCTACGCGGCGAAGACGCCTGCACCTCAGGCGTAGGTCGGTTCGCGCTTCTTCACGTATGCGATGACGCGGTAGGTGATCGGCATGACCAGAACCTCGACAAGCGTCTTCCACAGGAAGCCGACCAGCACGTAGTTGATGAAGTCTTCCCATGTGCTGATGCCGATGACACCGGCCGCGATGGAACAGAAGATGAGGGTATCGGCGAATTCGCCGACGACGGTCGAGCCGATCAGCCGCGCCCACAGATGCTTCTCCTGCATGCGCTTTTTCATCATGACCAGAACCAGTGAGTTCAGTAGCTGTCCGACGAGGTAGGCGGCCAAGCCCGCGACCAGTAGCCGGGGAATGACACCGACCACGGTTTCGAGGGCGGCCTGGTTCTCGTAGAACTCTGCCGACGGGAGTTGCACTGCAATCCAGAAGCACGCAGCGGCAAGAATCAGTGCGCCGAAGCCCAGGTAGATCGCGCGTCGGGTCGCTTTGAAGCCGTAGACCTCGCTGAGCACGTCACCGAGGACGTAGGCGAGCGGGAACAAGAAGAATCCACCATCGGTGATGATGGGCAGAATCTGCAAGGGACCGAGCGAGAAGTCGGAATCCGCAAAGAAGGCGACCCCCTTGGTCGCCGCCACGTTCGAGATCAGCAGCGTTGCGGTGAAGAGCGCGACGATCGTCGGGTAATAACCCCGGCTGACGTGCGCAAATTTGGTTTCGTGGGTCGATTCGTCTTGCTGATCCTGAGCTGTCACGTCCGTCATCCAAGCACCACAAGGCGCTCGGATGCGAGTTGGCGACCGTCCAGTTGCGCAGAACACACCGAAGGCCCTGCGGTTTCACGTGGAACCGCAGGGCCTTCGGTGATGCAAACGAACGGATCAGGCAGCTACATGGCCGCCGGTCAGCACGCGGTATGCGTAGGTGCTGGCGATCAACGCGACGGGCGCCGTCACCAGAAGACCGATTCCACACAGCAGCGCACCGACGATGTTGATACCGATCAGAGCGAGCGCCAGCAGGACCAACGTTCCGACGTTCGACGAGGTCAACGCGTAACTCGATTTGATGCCCGAAATCGCATCCTGATTCTTGTCCACGATGAAGGTCAGCGTGTAGTAGAGCAGGAACGCCGCGATGATGCCGGGAATGATGCAGAGAGCCAAACCGACGTAAGTTGCCACTGCTACCAGGAAACCGCCGAGAACAACTGCGCCGATGTTGGTGAATTGGAAGAAGGTGCCGAAAGCCGGCTTGATTCCATCCAATTCGCTCAACGCTCCACGAAGGAATGCGGCTTGGATGATGTAGCCGACGATAGCGGTGACCAATCCACCCACAATGGACAGCGCGCTGAACTCTGTGTTGGTGTAGTCGAAGCCGTTGAAAGCGCCCTGGATCAGTCCGGCGATCAAGAACGCGATGATCGAGATTCCGATCCAAACCAATGCGTTGTCTTTGAACTTGTTCCAGCCGTAGGTAATTGCCGCACCCACAGAAAGCTGCGGTCCACCGAATCCTGCGCCGTAGTCGTTGGCGGGCGGCGGTGGGAAGTTACCGCCTCCGGGAGGTGGCGGGTATCCACCGGGCGGTGGGTAGTTGCCTCCGGGAGGGGGATAGCTTCCACCCTGCGGAGGCGGCGGATATCCACCTGGCGGCGGGTAATTGCCACCTTGAGGAGGTGGGGGGTATCCACCAGGCGGCGGGTAGCTTCCGCCCTGCGGAGGCCCCGCCGGCGGGGGATAGCTCCCAGGAGGAGGCGTTCCCTGCTGGCCGTAGGGATCCTGGGGCGGGAATTGCTTTCCGTCCTCGGGATTCTGGTTGGGGTCGTGCCCACCGGTTGTCATATGCGCACCTAACCCTTGACTACCTGAGTTCCACCAGCGAGCTCGTCATGCTTGCCCTGCTTGGTGGGGCTGTTGTTGATCGTGACCGCGATGACGATGTAGGCGACCAACGCGAGGATTCCGCCGATGATCGGAATGATCGAGAGCAACGTGAAGGCGTTGCGAATCGCAGACTGCTGGACGGAGGGGCGAGGTGCGCCACCCGGACCGTGTACTGAAAGGCCCAGAATCATCTTTCCCAAAGTCCGACCCTGCGTTACTTCCATTGCGATGAAGTAAGCGAAGGTCAGAATTCCCGAGAACAGTCCCGAGACCAGAATCAAGCTGTCGGAGTCACTGACCAATAGAGCCAGAATCGCGGCGATGACGCCGACGATGATGCCGTCGATGATGCGGGCACCGAGTCGAATCCATAGATCGCCCGGCTGAGCACCCGAAGGCAGCCGGTTTCCTCCGCCGTACGCACCTTGGTCGTTGAACTGCGGAGGCGGCGGGAAGTTTCCGCCCTGGGGCGGCGGCGGGTATCCACCGGGAGGCGGGTAGTTGCTACCCTGAGGGGGCGGGAAGTTTCCGCCCTGCGGGGGCGGGTAGCTTCCGCCTTGCGGGGGGCCTGCGGGAGGGGGGTAACTTCCGGGAGGAGGTGTTCCCTGCTGGCCATATGGATCCTGGGGTGGGAATTGCTTCCCGCCTTCTGGATTCTGGTTGGGGTCGTACCCACCGGTTGTCATGTGTTCCCCTCAGTCGTAAATATCGCGCTCGAGTGTGACAGTGGATATGACCCTACTGGGATCAAAGAGCGATGTGGATGACATCTGCTCACTTGGATTCGGAGGTCACCTGTGGTTTAGGCTGCGTTGTATGACGAGTTCCGGGGGCAACAACGACGATTCTTCGAGCGATTACCAGGCAAAACCTGGGTACGGAGAATTTCCGAGCCTGCCTCCTGAGGGGTACGGCGTGTCCCCGTCCGAAACGCAGTCTTCACCTGAAGTTCCCGGATATACCACTCCCAACGAGCAGTACCCGGGTTATCCACCGCCGTCGTACAACCCGCCCGGTAATAACCCCCAGCCGGGCGGAATCGGTGAACCGAACCCGTACCTGCCGCCGCAGAATTTCGGACCGCAGAATCAGTATCAGCAGAATCAATATCAGCAATCCGGACAATACGGACAAGCTCAATACGGACAGCCTCAGTACGGCCAACCTCCGAACCCGTACGGTCAACCGAATCAATTCGCGGGTGGGTACGCACCGCCGATGCAGCCAGTCGGCACCAATGGTCTCGCAATTGCATCGCTGGTTGTATCGCTTGCGGGTGGTTGCTTCTACAGTCTCGGCGGAATCGTCGGAATCATTCTGGGAATTGTCGCGCTCAATCAGATCAAGCAGACAGGTCAACAGGGGCGCGGGCTTGCGATAGCCGGAATTGCGGTCGGCGCGGCCTTCTTGGCAATTTTTGCCGTGATTCTCGTGGTCGCACTCATAGCGAGTGCATCGTCGTCGTACTGAAGTGTCGTCGTGCTGAAGTGGCGAGCGCTCACACGGGAGTGACGACGGACGACGCAGGAAGTGGCTTGCCGAAGTAATAGCCCTGGCCCATGTCGCAGCCGGCCCGCAAGACGTTGGCTGCGTGTTCCGCGGTTTCGACGCCCTCGGCGATCGAATCAAGCCCGAGCTTCCGAGCGATGTCGGCGATGGACTCCATGACCATAAAGGCACGGTCTCCAGCACGACCCGCTGCGCTGACGGCCCAGGTCAAGGATTGGTCGATCTTGAGAATGTCGAGCGGCAATTCCGACAATGCGGAGAAAGACGCGAAGCCCGCCCCGAAATCATCCAGCGCGATTCGAATTCCCTCGTTGTGCAAGACGTGGAGTGTCTCGGCGGCATGCCGGCCTACGACGCCGAGTTCGGTGACTTCCACGATTATTCTGCTCAGTGGCGTTTGTGAACTGTCGAGCGCTCCGAGGATCTCGTGAGCGGCGTGCGGGGTAGCGAGTTGGCGAGGCGAAAAGTTGACCGCGACCATCATGTGCTCAGGCCACGACGCTGTTTGGGCACAAATCATTTCCAGAGCTTGTAGCCCGATGGGAATGATGAGCCCAGAGGATTCGGCGGAGCGCATGAAATCTTGAGGTTCGATCAACCCTCGCAGCGGATGGCGCCAACGCAAAAGAGCTTCATAGCTGATAATTGCTGACGAGTTCAGATTGACCTGGGGTTGATACAACACCTCGAATTGATGGTCGTCGAGTGCCTCGCGAAGCTCGCGGACCATGCGTATTCCTTTTCGTCCTGAGTCGCCCGTGCCGCACGTGCGTGTCAGCGTGGATGCTGCAAGTGGGTACTGTGGTCGGATTCCAGGTTCAGATCCCGGGCGTGGTTTTGCAGGAACAACTCGCCCGGAATTTCCTTCGCCAGTCTCGACCGTACTTCACTATTCGAGAATTGCCAACGAATAGCTATTGCGGACGGCTTTGTCATATCGGACAATCGTAGTTTTGTTCCGACGAGGCACCGATTGATACGTCACTTACTTCGCCGGGAAAATCCACGGGGTCCGGGGGATCTTGCGAGAGTCGAATCGATCCGCCAATTGGGGTGGTGTGACAACCTCGCCGGGTTCGGCGAGACCGATGCTCGACGCGATCATCGTCAGAACCTGCTCGGCACTGCGTCCGGCCTCGAGTTGATCTGCCAGAGTCACTGCGCCGTCGCGCTTCGCGAGTCGCTTGCCTTCACTGTTCAAGGCAAGAGGAACGTGGGCGTACGACGGTGGTTCGATGTCGAGCAGCTGGGCAAGGTATGCCTGACGTGGAGCCGAGGTCAGGAGGTCGTCGCCGCGAACCACCTGGTCGATGTCCTGTGCACCGTCGTCGACGACAACGGCAAGGTTGTAAGCGGGCACCCCGTCTCCGCGGAGCAGGACGACGTCGTCGACTGGTCCCGTCACCTCGCCGAACAGTTCGTCATGGACGGTGAACGAGTCGATGCCGGCCCGTAGCCTCAGCGCGGGAGATCGGCCACTTGCCGATTTCTCGGCGCGTTCGGCCTCCGAAAGGTTCCGACACGTGCCGGGGTAGGCGCCGTCTGGAGCATGGGGCGCTGACGGTGCCTGCAGGATCTCCTTGCGTGTGCAGAAGCAGGGATAGGTCAGGTCACGCTCGCGCAATTGGTCGATAGCCTTGTGGTACAAGGGAAGACGGTGTGACTGCAATACGACTGGGCTGTCCCACGTGAGGCCGAGCCTGCGCAGATCGTCGAGTTGTCGTTCCATCGCGCCGGGGCGGACACGGTCGAGATCCTCTACCCGAATGAGGAAGTCGCGCCCGCTGGTGCGGGCGAACAGCCAGGCCAGGAGGGCAGTCCGGAGGTTTCCCAGATGGAGATCGCCGGACGGACTCGGCGCGAAGCGTCCTGCTCCTTCCACGTCAGCTGGCGAGCCCGACGGAGGCGAGCGGGTTCTCGGCGTCGTGCAGGGTGAGGCGGATCTGGGTTTCCAAAGCGTGATCGAGGTACTGCGGCGGATACATGGCGGGGCTTCCGAGTGCGTCGAGTGCCAATCCATTGACGGTTGAAAGCAGAAGTGCCGCTCTGGTTTCCGCTTCCGGAGTTCCGATGCCGATCAGAACTGTCGAGATGCCGGTGCGGATTGTGAACAGGGTTGTCCGGCGAATTTCGGAGAGTGACTCACTGGTTGCGGCGCGCACGGCAAACGCGGCGAGCACATGCGCCTCACGCGTGCGTTGCTCGTCGAGGGGCAGGAGTTGCGAGAGCGCCTGGAACAGGGCGGTATGCGGGTCTGCGTCGGCGGACGATTCGGCCAGTCGCGTCAACAATCGATCGACGAGTGTTCGCAGTGCGAATGCGAACATCTCGTCCTTGGTCGAGAAATGATGTTGCACTGCGCCGATCGAGACACCCGCCCGTTTTGCGACCTCGCGAACGCTGGCATTTTCCAGTCCGGATTCCGCGGCGACATCGAACAATGCCGCCGCAAGCAGGTCTGGACTCGTGGAGGATTTTCGGCGTTCCGGCATACCGCGACATTACATGCGTATGGAAGTAATGCCCACGTCAGGGGTGCTTTTTCACGCCTTCCGGCCGAGGAAGGCAAGGAGTTTCGTCGCTTTGTCAGCGTTGTCCGGAACCTGTATTTCCGGGCCACACACACCGCTCATGCGGATCGACTCGCCCAGGCCCGCGGCGATCTCCGACACCCACTCCACGTCCGCGTCTCGCATCGTCGTATCGGTGCCGGTTGCGGCCGCGAGGTCCCAACCGTGGATGACCAGATCGAAACACAAGAACCCCTCGACCGTGGCCCCGAGGTTGGTCCTGCCGAAGTGTCCGTCGTATTCCAGGGTGGACTTTGCCGGATCGTCCAGAATTTCCTGCATCGAATTGCGGACGGCCGCCCAGGCTGCCGACGGGTCGTCGTCGACCGACGGACCGGGTGCCAATTCCAGGCCGACTACCTTGACCATGTCTCGTTCGCTGTCGAGCACGTGTCTCACCACGTCGCGGGCGGTCCAGCCCTCGCAGGGGGAATCGTCGTCCCAGCGGTCGGCGGGTACGGCGTCGATCCGGGCCGTGAATCCGGCAGCCAGATCCCGATAACGCTGGGCGGGGGAGATCTCTGTTGAAGTCATGACAACAATCCTTCACCGCCACAGCGCATCGTGATTGATTATTTCGGACATTCACTCGATCTCCGGGGCTTCCGCCCAGATGTCCATCGGTACGACCCCGGCACTCTTGCCCTCGTCGTCGAGAAGTCGGCCCACCCTCTTCATCGATCGCAGCACCACTGACCTGTTCAGCACCACCAGGCCCGGTGCCTCTTGTGCGAGTTGTACTTCGGTAATGGGAGTTTCGCGAAGGGAGTGTGCGGCGATCGCGAGCAGTGTGTTGGCGCGTCCACCGGATATCCGCATGCACACCCGCGTTCCCGGCACTCGCTCCACCAGGGCACGAATCGTCGACCGGTCCGTGGGATCGACATATCCCCACACCCAGGTCACGAGGGGCCAGCCGGACAGTGGCAGAGACACGTCGCAGCGGAACACGATCTGGTTGCGCGACGTCAATTCGGCAAGTCGCCGCCTGACCGTACTTTCGCTGAGGCCGGTACCGACCGTGAGCTCGGCAATCGAGGATCGACCGTCCTCACCCAGTTTCAATATCAATTGGCGGTCGACAGCGTCGAACGTCTTCCCGTGATGGCGCTGATCCGTCGGCGCGTATTTGTATCGCACAGGCCGGTCTGTCATCGTCGCTCGCTGCGCGGCATCGAGTACCTGCAATTTCCAGTCGTCTCCGATCGCGAAGACCTCGGTGACGAGGTGTGCACGCGAACTGACGATCCCGGGTACCGACGCGAGCGACCGAAGCAGGAAGCGCGACAGGAAAGCCATGTCTCTGACCTCGACGAGAAGTGTCAAGTCGCCTGGGCCGCTTGTGTGTTCGACGCTCAGTACGTGCGGCCAGCGGGCAAGTCGTTCTGCAATCGTCAACGCGTTCGAAGTCGTGCAGTCGACTTCGACGAAAGCCAGACACGACTCCGGACGGCCATGGCCGGTTGCCCTGGCAGAGACCCAGGCGGTGCCGGAATCCTGTAACCGCTGCCAGCGGCGAGCTACGGTAACCGGATCCACTTTGAGCGCGTCGCCAACCGTGCGCCACGACGCTCGCGGGTCGAGTTGCAGGCAATTGATCAGGGCGAGGTCGACGTCGTCCAGTACGGCGGAATCCTGCGTTTCTTCGATCATGGTGCAAGTATCGTGCATCTTCACTGTGTCTGGGATCACTTCACTCATGCTCGAAGGGCAGAACGCGGTGGCGAGTGCCCACCGCGTTCATGCTGTGAAGGGAGAAACCAGATGTCATCGACCACGTTGCCCGCTGTTCCGACAGAGAGAAGCCTCGAGTGGGTGCAACGCCTCATCGGAATCGATACGACGAGTGCCGTGAGCAATCGACCGTTGATCGATCTCATTGCGGCGGAACTACGTCGCCATGGGGTCGAGCCGGTACTTGTTGCCGATGACGAGGGAACGAAGCTCAACTTGTTGGCAACGTTCACTCCTCCTGACGGAAGTACTGCCGGCGGTGTGATGTTCTCCGGCCATACAGACGTAGTGCCGGTTGACGATCAAGACTGGAGTAGCGAGCCTTTCACGCCCGACGTTCGCGACGGAAGCCTGTACGGACGTGGCACGTGCGACATGAAGTCGTTCATCGGGATCGTCGTCGCTGCGATCCCCGACATCGTTGCTCGGCCGCTGGCGAAGCCGATTCACTTTGCATTCTCCTACGACGAGGAAGTCGGCTGCATCGGTGCGGCCGGGTTGGTCGAGGAGGTTGTTTCCCGGAACCTGCGCCCTGATGTGTGCGTCGTCGGAGAGCCGTCGGAGATGCGGGTCATTCGCGCACACAAGTCGATGAACGTCATACGTGTTGATCTGCATGGTGTTTCGGCGCACTCGTCGCTTACTCCGCAAGGAGTCAACGCGATCGAATACGGCGCGGAGTTGATTCGATTCGTCAGAAGCGCGGCCGACGAGCTCCGTGCGTCCGGCCCGTACGACGACGCATTCGACGTGGCCTGGACGACGTGTTCGGTCAATCTCGTATCCGGCGGGATCGCAGTGAACACTGTCCCCGAGGATTGCTCCATCACTTTCGAATTCAGGAGCATCAGCTCAGCTGGCGCCGCAGATTTGCTCGAACGCTTTGCCGCCGAGGCGAATCGGATCGAAAACCTGATGCAGGAAGAAAACCCGTCAGCCTCCCTGACGATGCACGTGTCGGCCTCGGTTCCTCCCCTGGAGACGGATGCGAATGCTTCGGCGGCCGCACTGGTCGAACAATGGGGTGGTCGGGCCTCGGACGAAAAGGTCGCGTACGCCACCGAGGCCGGGATGTTCGCGACTATCGGTATCCCCACTGTCGTGTGTGGGCCGGGAAGCATCACTCAGGCGCATGCACCTGACGAGTACGTGACACTTGACCAATTGGCACAGTGCGAGCAGTTCGTTCGGAACGTCATCGCTCACGCCCGCGCCTGACCCACCCTGACCCCCTAAGGAAAACCATGTCCACGGCAACTACGCCAACCTCCGGAACAGTCACCCCGGAACGCCTGGCCGCTGCTCGCAAGGCGGTGATCAGCAGTTCGCTCGGCGCCGCGCTCGAATGGTTCGACGTCATCGTCTACGCATCATTCGCAGTGGTGATCGCCCATAATTTCTTTCCCGGCGGCGACAACACGCTCGGTTTGATACTGACGTTCGCGACGTTTGCGATCTCGTACGTCATCCGGCCGCTTGGCGGGATGGTTCTCGGTAGCTACGCCGATCGTCGCGGGCGCAAGAACGCCTTGACGTTGACGATGATGCTGATGATGATCGGCACGCTCATCATGGCCGTGGCGCCGACGACCTCGATGATCGGACCGTGGGCCGGCGTCGTCATCCTTGTCTCGCGTCTCATTCAAGGATTCTCCGCCGGCGGTGAATTCGGTACTGCTACAACCTTCCTCGTGGAGACTGCGCCACACAAGAAGGCGTTCTACTCTTCCTGGCAAGTTGCCAGCCAGGGTGCCTCGGTTTTCCTGGCATCGCTGTTCGGATACGTGCTCAACACCCACCTTTCGCATGAAGCGCTCTACTCGTGGGGCTGGCGCGTTCCGTTCTTCTTCGGCATCATCGTCGGGCCGGTCGGACTCTACATCCGTGCCAAGCTTGACGAAACGGACGATTTCAAGACGAGCGTCCCGGAAAAGGCTCCGCTGAAGACGACGCTGACCAGGCATCTCGGCCGGGTGCTGACCGGGGCCGCCGTAGTGGGCGTCGCGACGATCTCGATCTATCTCATCTTGTACATGCCGACGTTTGCCGTGAAGAACCTCGGAGTATCCGCCTCGGCCGGCTATCTCGGCGGCATCGTCGCCGGACTGGTCACCTTGTTCACCGTGCCGTTGATCGGTCATCTAGCAGACCGGGTCGGACCGGCGAGAGTTATGACCTGGGCCGCCGTTGCGGCAATCGTCTTGGCCTGGCCGCTTTTCAAATTGATGGTCGATCACCCGTCGACTCTGACCCTCGTCCTGGTTGTTTCGGTCCTGGGTGTCATCATGGCGTTTGCCTTCGGTCCCTTGCCCGCCCTGATGAGTTCGCTGTTCCCGGCAGAGATCCGGGCTACCGGAATGTCATTGTCGTACAACCTCGGAGTGACTTTGCTCGGCGGAATCGCGCCGTTGGTCTTGACCTGGTTGATCAGTACAACAGGCTCGCTCGACGCCCCGAGTTACTACTACATGACCGTCGCAGTTCTTTCCCTCGGTGGGCTGTGGTCGGCAAGGACGCTTTTCAGCCAGAAGTGACGGCGGGGGAGCGCGGTCGGGATTACGCGACCGCGTCTCCCTCCGCCAGCGCGACAACGGTATCCGACCCGTGCCAGTCGGGGGCTTGGGTGCGGAGTAGAGCCGCCGGGGTCAGCGACGAGATCCGGCGGCATTCACGGGTCAAGTGGGCCTGATCGCTGAATCCGCAGTGCGCTGCGGATTCAGCGAGTCCCAGCGCGGGTCGACTGCGAGCGAGCGCCATGAAGCGCTGGAGGCGCAGGATCGAGCGCAGCGTTGCCGGGCCGTATCCGAAGGCGTCGTTGCATCGACGTTGGAGTTGGCGCGAAGTCAGTGCCGCCGCGTCGGCGAGAGAGCTGACATTCCACGAATGTTCGGACAGTGCGGTGCGAACGTGGTTGATCACCGGATCGTGACGGAAACTCGAACTTACCCAACTCCGAACAGCGCTTTCGAGGATGGAGACCTGTTCGTGGTCTTCGGAATTTTCCAAGCGGTTCAACAGTATTCGTTCCGTGCGTGCGTCGGTTACATCGCTGAGATCGGCGCGAGAATCCCGAAGCTCGGACGCCGAGGTTCGCAACATCGGCGATGCCGATCCAGGGCGGAATCGAACACCCACGGAGCGTGTTCCGGGCGGAAGAGTGAATGACCATGCAGCGGTTTCGGGGCCACAGACGCGTATGCCGACGCCGCGTATCCACAGCACGTCCATGCAAGCATCGGGCACGAGGAGGTGTTCTCCTTCTGCGCACGCCGTCCAGCCACACACCAGGATGTCGGAGAGATCCGGGGCGACCGATTGTGGTGTGTACCAACCCATGACAAGAGCTTATCGAGCGGCACCGACACGAAGGCGACTTCAGTCGACCGGGCCGAAGCGGTATCCGAATCCCCTGATGGTTTTGATGTACTTCGGTTTCGCGGGATCGGATTCGAGTTTGGACCGCAGGCTGAGAATGGTTGCATCGACTACACGCGTCCTTTCGTGGTCGGAACCCCACACGTTTCGGATCAGGTGATCACGTGAGTACACGCGCCCAGGCTCGGTCGACAGCTCCAGGAGCACCCGCCATTCTGTCCGGCTGAGGACCAGCAGCTTTCCGCCCATCGTCGCCGTCATCGCACGTCGATCGAGGAGCAGGTCACCGTGACGTTGGTGTTTGCCGGGGGCGGGATGTGCGGTTTCACGAAGGATTGCGGTGACCCGAAGATCGAGCGCGTGAGAATCGATCGGGTTCAGCACAAAGTCCGAGACAGCGCGATGTGGTGCTTCGTCGATGTCCTCGTAGGTATCCACCAGCATCATGATCGGCATCGAACTACGCAAGCGGATCTGCCGTGCGATCTCGTAGCCGTCGATGTCCGGCAACAGGAGATCGATCACGGCGATATCGAAACTGTCGGTGTCCAGGTCATCGAGTAGGCGGCGCCCGGTGCGGACGAGCTGTATCTGGTGCCCGAAATGTATTAATTCGGTACCGAGTGTCTGGGCAAGCTCCGAACGGTCGGTAGCTGCAAGTATCAAGCTCATGTGAAATCCTCCCCCCGAAGGTGTTACTAGTCGTAACAGCTTGCATTCTGGCAGATCATCGACCGCGGGACCAGACATAGGGCGGCCGATCGGAAGTCGAGGGGACCGGGGGCGTTCGTCGCTAGACTTCTTTCATGGGCACTCTGTTCGCGTTGACGCTGCCAGGCTTGCTCGTGCTGCTGGTCCTGTTCGCTTTCGCCGAGACTCTCTGGAACCGGCTCACCGGCGGCCGGGCACTGCCGTGGACTCGGGGACGTACGACTCGTCCGGTCTCGGCCGCGGGCTTCGAAGAGGTTGCTGCCCTGTTTCAGGGGTCCAAGCATCATGAATTCGAACAGCGTCAGAGCGCATTGATGCATCGTGAGGACGGAACGGACGGTGACCCGCCGTGGGTGTCTGTCGATCCGGAAGCTAACAAGGTCGTTCTCCGTCGACGGAGTTGACAGTCGGGTTCAGGCCCAGTGGCTGGGGTGGGTCAGTGAATCGGGAAGTGTGGTAGCCGAATCGCCGATCGCCCCGTTGATCTGGAACTGAGTGAGAAAGATACTGCCGCGGAGTTTTGCGCCGCGAATGTCGGTGCCGCGTAAGTCTGCACCGATCAGATCGGCTCGATCGAGTTCGCAGTCGCGGAGGTCTGCACCGATCAGGTAACTCCCGCGAAAGTTGGCCCCACGTAGATCGGAACCACGAAATTTGGCGCCGATGAGGTCTGCGCCGCGATGGTCGAGTTTTCGGCCCTTCTTGCCTGAGATCGGTGAGCGCACAAGGTTACTCGTCTGCAAGAGCAGTGTGTTGACTGCCGCTCGGTGTGCTGAGACGTCGACGGCTTGAATCTGCGAAGGCGTGCCGTTGGTCAGGCTTTCCGTCTCCGCGAGTGCAGCGTCGAGTTCCTTTCGTATCGAGTGGGTTTGCTTCAGCGAGCGGGCTTCGGCGAGATACCAGAGCAGTTCGTGCAACTGGCGTACGACAGGGAAGGTTTCGAACATGTCCGACGCGGTCTCCGGGACATCACGCCAGCTGATGCCGTCGTAGGTCTGCTGTGAAACCTTCTGTCCCGCACCGAAACAGTCGTAGACGGTGCAACCGGTGAAGCCCTTCTTTCGCAATCCGGTGTGAATGCCGCAACCGAAATCCTCCTGCAGGTTCTTGCAGGGGTCGCCGGCATTCTTGTTGGTCGCGAAGTCGGACGACTTGGAAAAGGGGAGTGCGACGCAGCATAGACCGAAGCAACTGCTGCAATCTGCGAGCAGATTGGTCTGGCCGGCAATCACGCGTACTCCCGATGGTTGGGTTGGACGGAAAGTCTGTCCTCGGGTTTGTGAGTCTGTCAAACGAAATTGCGTGGTTCGGCAGCAAGAAGTCCAGCGGCTCCGAGGTCGTATCCCGCGCAAATTGCGGGGTACCAATCCGGCAGACGTGATTCTGGACCACGCTCGTGAAGTAGGTCGAAAATCGGGTGGACGGCCCAGCTCGCCTAGCCCATCTGCGACCTGGCGAAAATCACTCCCCATCCAGATCGAGGAGCGATACCCCCCGTGCCGTGAGCCGGAAGCGCAGCGGTCTCTTCGTAACCGTCTCAATGATCCCGGCATCGTCCAGGCGCTGAAGTCGCGGGCGGGCGAACTGGCTGGATCGACCCACCACCTCGACCAGGGTGTTCAACTTGATGGCGCGGTTCGCCTCGAAGCAGTGGGCCTGACCCAGGGTGAACAGGACTGCGCCGATGTGGTTGCTATCAACCGGCGGCGTCGACTCGCGATCGAGTCCCAAGTTCAGCGGAAATTCCTCATCCTCCACCAGAACGCGGATACGCGCCTCGAGTGTGTCGATCTTATGCCGCCTCTCGGAGAGGTCGAGCAGCAGTCGATGTTGCCCCTCGGCGATGATCTCCAGCATATCGATCAGGTAGGGCGTCAGATCTCCGCGGTTCAATGGATTCTCCGCGTCAGAGAATGCTTTGTAGTAACGATCCTTGTTGTCGGCGACGGTCGCCGACAATGCCAGGCTCGCATACGGAGCCAACACCTGTCGAAGGTCCAGCGCGAGAAGGTAGCGTCCGGTTCGGCCGTTGCCGTCGTAGAACGGGTGCGTGTACTCGAAGATGAAGTGCGCGACCACTGCCCTGATCAGTCGTGGAATCGAGTCGTCGCCCCCCTGGCTCAGCATGAGGGTCAGCGCGTCGTCGATCGCTGACTCGGGTACCACACCGGTGTGCACGACCTTGATTCCTGACGTGATCGATACTGGCCCTTGCCGGAACCGCTTCCCATCGGGGGCGTCCTCGTCGCGAATCTCGCCCCGAGTTACCGCGTCGTAGACGTCTCGGATGTCGTCGAGCGTCTGCGGACTCTCGGCCTGGTCGTTGCCGATATTGAGATAGAGCCGCACCATC
Source organism: Rhodococcus sp. MEB032 (assembly GCF_030208925.1). Taxonomy (NCBI): domain Bacteria; kingdom Bacillati; phylum Actinomycetota; class Actinomycetes; order Mycobacteriales; family Nocardiaceae; genus Rhodococcus; species Rhodococcus sp. MEB032. The sequence continues at coordinate 72,386 of NZ_JARVSY010000012.1, read as the reverse complement.
TCGGCGAACCGCTTGTTCGCGAGGGGTTGCTCCGCCCACACCATCTCGATTGCCTCGCTGATCTCCTTCCGGGTTGAGCGGACCTGTTCGATCTCGTTCGTTGCCTGGATCTCGTCGATCACCATGCGATGCAGGTAGTGGGTGCGCGCGAGGGCAGGCAGCCCGTTCCACTCAGCCCGGATCTTCGGCTCGAAGCTCATGATCCGTTCGATCAGCGCTGCGACTTCGGGTGTCATCAGTGCGAACGTCGAGTGTTCGCCGATCAGTAGGTCCCAGTGGACGGCGGCGGGAGAATCGCGTCGCGCTCGCTCCTCAGCATCGGCACCAGCACGATCTCGTTGGTGAAAGATCGATTTCAACGTCCTGTACGCCATCTGGTCTCTCCCTGTATCCACGCTATATTGCCGCCTTGCTTTCCATGCCTATCTTATCCAGAATGGGATCTGGATAAATAAGACTTGCGGCGCGGGTGTCATTTCATGACCAACGCGGGCTGCAGGAGCAGATGTGGCCATAGCTTCCCGAATCGGGTTCGGGCCATCGGCGGGCCACTCGAAATCACGCAGCAGCATTCCGATTCGGCGCGCTGCGGGATCGAAACCACCACGAGTCGGCAGACCGTCTGAGCTCGCAGAACATCGAGCTGAACCGAGACCCTGTTGCATTACTCGTTGCATGAGGACAGAAAAGAACCCCTGTGAACCGCTTCTCAGCAGTTCACAGGGGTTCCTTTGGCGGAGGATAGGGGATTTGAACCCCTGAGGGCGTTAACCCAACCCGCGTTCCAGGCGAGCGCCATAGGCCACTAGGCGAATCCTCCGTGGAGCAGCATACCCAATTGCGGGCGCGAAGCGTTAAACGGGTACCTGACCTGCGAAGAACCGGTGGAACTCGAGGTTTGCATCTCGGCCCCGGTAGGTGGTGTGCAGCGGCCGGCGAAAGCCGTCTACACTGTTCATTGGATCCCGCGCGGCGCGCATCCTGTGAACTCCCCCAGGGCCGGAAGGCAGCAAGGGTCAACGGGCTCTGCCGGGTGCGCGGGGTCCTCTATTTTTTCACATACCCGACCCCGCCTCGTCGGTGAAAGGCCGCTCCGGATGCCTATCCAAACCCAGATCGGGTTGATGAGCCATGAAGAACTCACCTCCGAGCATGAGAGCCAGAGCGCGAAGTACACGCAGCTCCAGGCGCAGAAGCTCGCACTCGATCTGACCCGCGGTAAGCCTTCCCCGGAACAACTCGACCTTTCCGCAGAGCTGCTGACGCTGCCCGGCGACGGTGATTTCCGTGACGGAAGCGGCACCGACTGCCGTAACTACGGCGGACTCACCGGTCTGCCGGAACTGCGCGCCATCTTCGGCGAGCTGCTGGGTATCCCCGTTGCGAACCTTCTCGCCGGAAACAACGCGAGCCTCGAGATCATGCACGACAACGTCGTGTTCTCACTGCTTCATGGCACACCGGATTCGGCCCGGCCGTGGGCACAGGAAGAGAAGATCAAGTTTCTCTGCCCGGCACCGGGCTACGACCGCCACTTCGCGATCACCGAGTCCCTCGGCATCGAGATGATCGCGGTGCCGATGAACCACGACGGCCCGGATGTCGTCAAGATCGCCGAACTTGTTGCGTCAGATCCGCAGATCAAGGGCATGTGGGCGGTTCCGGTTTACGCGAACCCCACCGGTGCCGTGTACTCCGAAGAAATTGTCCGTACGCTCGCGTCGATGCCGACGGCCGCGCCCGACTTCCGCCTGTACTGGGACAACGCGTACGCCGTACATCCGCTTGTCGGCGAGACTGCGCCTTCCTACGACATTCTCTCGATGGCAGCGGAGGCCGGACACCCCAACCGTCCGCTCGTGTTCGCGTCGACGTCCAAGATCACTTTCGCCGGCGCTGGTGTGAGCTTCTTCGGTAGCTCGGCGGAAAACCTTGCCTGGTACCAGAAGTTCCTGGGCAAGAAGAGCATCGGACCGGACAAGGTCAATCAGCTTCGCCACCTGCGTTTCTTCGGCAATGCCGACGGCGTTCGTGCGCACATGGAGAAGCATCGCGCGTTCCTCGCGCCCAAGTTCGAGCTCGTACTGCGGATCCTCGAGGATCGTCTCGGTGCATCGAAGGTCGCGTCTTGGACCGAGCCGAAGGGCGGATACTTCATCAGCCTCGACGTGGTCGACGGCACGGCCAAGCGGGTCATCGAACTGGCGAAGAACGCGGGTATCGCGCTCACCGCTGCCGGGTCGGCTTTCCCGTACAGCACGGATCCGGATGACCGGAACATCCGGTTGGCCCCGAGCTTCCCGTCCAAGGCTGAACTCGAAGTTGCCATGGACGGCGTGGCTACGTGTGTTCTGCTCGCAGCTACCGAATCGCGTCTCTCCGAGATCTGAGTTCTCGAAGCGGCGTGCCCGGTCGGTACTTTTCGGTCTCGTCTTGTACCGTTCGGAGCATCAATTCCCGACATAGGGTGTAAATCCCGGAGGTTGTAGTGACGGGCGCGATCAACGCTTCGGATGGGCCTTCTTTCGAGGCGCACACCGCGAAATCAGAGTCGGTCATCGAAGCTGACATACCGCGACGCACCCTCCGTGTCGGTGTTCTCGGATTCTCTGCACTCGGTGTTCTGGCAGTCGCGTCCGTGCTGATGGTTCTTTTCGCCGTGCCGATGAATACGCGGTACTGGGGGATCTTCGAAAATTTCCTCGATCTCGACGTCTACCGCCACGGCGGCAGCGTTGTGGTTCAGGGCCTTCCATTGTACGACGGGCCAGTCCTGGACGGAATGATGTTCACGTACACCCCGTTTGCGGCTTTGCTGTTCACGGTGTGGGCGGTGCTCTCGTTCAAACAGGCGATTGTCGTGTGGACGGGTTTGAACATCGCTGCGTTGTTCGCAGTGATCGTGTTGTGCTGGAAGTATCTCGGTTATCGGCTCGACGTGAAGGCGTACGCCGTGAGTGCGTTGGCGACGACGATCTTTCTGTTCATGGAACCGATACGTACGACGCTCTGGCTCGGGCAGATCAACATCTTCCTGCTGCTCTTGATCGTGTGGGACCTCGGTCGGGACGAGAAGAGTCGGCTCCGAGGAATCGGGGCAGGCATCGCCGCCGGCGTGAAGCTCACTCCGGCCTTCTTCTGGGCGTACCTCTTCATCACTCGTCAATGGCGTGCGTTGGTGACGGCCGTCGTGACGTTCGCTGCGACCGTTGCGATCGGCTTCGTCGTGATCTACAACGATGCGTACAAGTACTGGACCGGCACTCTTGTCGACAGCGAACGCGTCGGACCGACGGATGCTCCGAGCAACCAGTCCGTGTCCGGTCTGATCGCTCAGCTCACTCACACTCCGACGCCGTCGCGGGTCCTGGTCCTAGTCTTCAGTGCGCTGGCGGTATGCCTCGGACTCGGTGCCGCGTGGATTGCTCACCGGCACGGCCAGAAATTGCTCGGCCTCACCATGACGGGGTTGACTGCGACCACTGTCTCGCCGTTCTCGTGGGGCCATCACTGGGTGTGGTTCGTCCCGCTGGTCGTCCTCGCCGCGCACTACGCGATGGTGTCGAAGAAGCGCTGGGCGTGGGTGGCGCCGTTCGTTTTCCTGCTCCCGGTCTTGAACTGGTCTCACACCTGGTGGGACCCGTCGGTCATTCCGGGTACGGATCGCTTCATCGGAATGGGCCTGTTCATGTTCGTGCCGCCCGAGTATCTGCGGATTCCGACCGTCGGCGTCTACCTCTGGGTCTTCACGCTTGCCGCGGTCTCGACGGTGGTTCTGTTCGGCTGGAAGAAGTGGAAGATTCCGGCCCCGGATGCGTCGGCGCCGGTCACAACTGCCGCCTGACGTGGCAGTATCGGACTCATGGCACTTCAACTGAACCTTGTCGGTGACCCCGAAGCTGATGCCCTCCTGGCCGAGGACCCGTTGGCGTTGTTGATCGGAATGCTTCTCGATCAACAGGTTCCGATGGAAACGGCCTTCCTCGGTCCGAAGAAGCTGGCGGATCGGCTCAGCGGTATCGACGTCAGGCGTATCGCCGACATGGACACCGACGAGTTCATCGCCGTCTGTGCCGAGCCTCCGGCTGTGCACCGATTCCCCAAGTCGATGGGCGAGCGTATCCAGCTCATGTGCCAGTTCATCGTCGAGAACTACGACGGCGACACCGCGGCGATCTGGACTTCGGGAAATCCCGACGGCAAGGAAGTACTGAAGCGGCTCAAAGCCCTACCCGGTTACGGGGATCAGAAAGCCCGGATCTTCCTGGCGTTGCTCGGAAAACAGATCGGCGTCGAGCCGAAAGGTTGGCGCCAAGCGGCCGGCGACTACGGGCTCGAAGGTTCGAGGCGCTCGATTGCAGACGTGGTCGACGAACAGTCTTTGCTCGAGGTCCGCGAGTTCAAGAAGGCCGCAAAGGCAGCAGCGAAGGCCGACAAGAAGTAAGCCGCTTTCAGGATTTCCGGGACCCGCTCGCACGCACTACTTTCATCAGGTCTCCTGCGGGACCCTCGAGCTGACGCGGGGGACGCCACACTGCGCGCAGGGATCGGTCGAGTTCCAAGCCTTCGACGGCTACCACCCGAAGTTCTCCCTGCTTCACCTGGTCCTCGACGGCCAGCGTGCTCAGTACCGCCGGGCCGACGCCACCGAGCACGCTGGTTCGAATCGCGGCCGAACTACCCAGTTCCAACAACGGTGCACCGCGCTCGTATTCGTGTAACGCCAGGTCGAGAGTCGTTCTGGTTCCCGATCCGGGCTCGCGCACCAGCAGCGGCGTCGCTGCCAGTTCGGCGACGGTCAGCGGCTTTCGTCGACGCGCCCATGGATGATCCGGATGAACGACCACGACCAGCGAGTCACGCGCGACGGTGACGCTGGACAGGCTCTTCGGAACGGTCGGTGACTCGACGAATCCGAGGTCGCACATTCCCACCTCGACAGCCTCGAGGACGCGGGTCGAGTTGTAGACCTGAAGGTGGACGGTGACACCAGGATGTAGTGACCGAAAGATACCGAGCCAGGCCGGAATCAGATGTTCGGCGACGGTCATGCTGGCACACACGGTCAATTCCGCGGATCGTTCGGTCCGCATCCCTTCGGCGACGTCGAGAAGCTGCCTCGAGTTGGCGAGGACGCGGCGCGCCCAGTGGACGATGACGGTCCCCTGCGGAGTCAAAGTCGCCCCCGTCGACCTTCGGTGTATGAGGGGCATCCCGAGCTGCCGCTCGAGGGCTTTGACGGCGCGGCTGGCATTCGGCTGCGCAATGTTTGCTGAACGGCTTGCCGCACTGAGACTTCCGTGATCATCGATGCCGATGAGTAGCTCGAGAGTGGTGAGGTCGGGCCACCGTCTGGTCATGCAAACAGGCTATACCGAACTTCACGTTCATATCGATTTGATATGCCGTGATGGTAGAAATCGCCCTACCGGAGCGATGGTGGCTCAAGGACGCTGGATGAGTGAACCGTGATGTGAAGTCCGTGGCCGAGAAACCCGCAGTCGCACCTTCGTCAGAAGTACGACGGTGGTCCAGTGTGGCTGCATTGGTGCCCGGAGTTGCGTTGTGCGCCTTGGGGGCCACGGTCGCGCTGATAGCCGGTCAGTTCACCTCCGCCGTGAGTCCGTTGCTGATTGCGATCGTGGCGGGTGCGGTGTTGGCGAATACCGTCTCTTTGCCGGCGAAATTCCAACCTGGCCTGGCATTCTCGGCGAAACGGCTACTTCGGGTGGGTATCGCTCTGCTCGGGCTGCAATTGATGTTCTCCGACATCGTCGGTTTGGGCTGGGGAGTGATCGCTGTTGTGGTGGCGATTGTGTTCCTCGGTATCGCCGGGACCATGTATGCCGGAAAACTTCTCGGATTGAGTTGGTCGCAGAGAATTCTGATTGCCTGCGGCTTCTCGATCTGTGGCGCTGCCGCCGTGGCTGCTGCGGACGGTGTGGTGAATGCACGAGAGGAAGAGTTGCTCACCGCTGTTGCGTTGGTGGTGATTTTCGGAACTCTGATGATTCCGACAATCCCACTGTTGGCCAACGCTTTCGGTATGAACGAGGTCGGTGCAGGCATGTGGGCCGGTGGGTCGATCCACGAAGTGGCGCAAGTGGTGGCTGCCGGCAGCGCTCTCGGCGCCACCGCGTTGGGCGTCGCGACCGTGGTTAAACTTGCGCGCGTGTTGATGTTGGCGCCGGTCATGGCGTTTCTGGGTATCCGGCAACGCAGGATGGTCGACAGCACTGCCGCCAAGCGTCCCCCGCTGATTCCGTTGTTCGTCGTGGCATTCATCGGCTGCATGAGCTTGCGCTCCACGGGCATCTTGCCGGATGAGCTTCTGGGGCTGGCGAAGACGGTGCAGACGGCGCTGTTGGCCGCCGCGATGTTCGCACTCGGGCTGGGGGTGCGGTTGAGCGTCATTCGTGGAGTTGGCGCCCGGCCATTCGTGCTGGCCGCGATTTCCACTGTGTGGGTGGCAACGATCGCCTACGTCGGAGTCGTGCTGGTCAGCTGATCGAGCGCTGAGTCCGCCACGCGCTCGGGCTCATCGAGAACTGAGTGCGAAACCAGCGCGAGAAACTACCCTGCGTCGAAAACCCGAGGTGCACAGCCACTTCGGTCAACGAATAGCGAGGGTTGGAGACAAATCGTTCCGCGAGGGAGCTTCGAACCGAATTGAGAACGGCCGTGAACGTATCTCCGGATTCGGCGAGATGACGGTGCAGTGTCCGCCGGTCGAATCCGAGACTGCGTGCCACCTGCTCGACAGAGCAGCGGCCGGTCGGAAGCAGAACTTCGATCAATTCCTTGGTGCGGCTGAGGGTATCGGAGGTTTCCGAGGCGGGAAGCGAGTCGAGGAACTGGCGAGCGTACGGCCGGAGTAACTCGTCGGAAAGTTGGTTAGCCGCATCCAGGTCGGCGGCGAAGAAAACGATACCGGTGAACTCGTGATCGAATTCCACCGTCTCGCCGAGGATTCGCCGATGCGTGCTCGTGTCTTTCGGGGCATTGTGCGTGAATCCCACGCTGACCGGTTGCCATCGAGAACCCAGGAAACTCCGCAGGATCTGCAGTGTCGCGCCGACTGCGAGTTCGACGCCCTGTCTGGTGTCGACCGGTTCGCCGACCTCGAGCGAGATTCGCAGGGTGGCGAGTCCGTTGACCTCGTTCAATCGAATGCGTAATGACTCGTTGTACGTGTGCTCGTATCGCATCAATACGTCGAGTGCGCTCCTGACGTCTGGTTCTTCCCTGATGACCAAGCTGAGGGGGCCGAGATTGGACAGTCGACGCAGGCCGGCGAGTAGAAGCCCGAAGTCTTCGTGTCCGGACTCCGCTGCCGATCGCTCCAGGAGCGATGCGATGGAGGCGGCCGGTACCCATTGGTCGGGGTTCGCCAGGCTTGCCGGGCTCAGGCCGACACTTCTCATGAGGGCCACAGCGTCCACGTCCACTGTTCGGCACAGGTCGACGTATCGGTTCAGTGACGCGTAGCGGGCGAGTGGCTTCATAGGGCCCCCTTTACTCGATGTCCCGAAATGTTGTGTTGTGTGTCTCGTCAAGTTAAGCATGTGAGCCGGATCTCACATAGTTTTGTTCACATCAGTTCGGCACGACCACGAAGTCGAGCACCGACTTCTGGAAGTTGTTGCGTACGAATACAGCTCGACCGCAATCGAGTCGAGCCCGCCCACAGAATTGGAGAGCATTGATGGCAAACGCCATTCGGTTCCACGAGATCGGCACACCGTCCGTCATGCGTTGGGAAGAGATCGAGGTAGGACGACCGGGCGCCGGAGAGGTTCGGGTTCGTCATGAAGCGGTGGGGTTGAACTTCGCCGACACCTACTTTCGAAGTGGCCTCTATCCTGCGCAATTGCCTGCCGGGATGGGCGTCGAGGGCGCCGGTGTGGTCGAAGAGATCGGCGAGGGAGTAGTCGATTTTGCAGTGGGGGACCGTGTGACCTACACCGGCAGTCCGCTGGGTGCGTACGCCACCGAGCGGATCATGGCGTCGTCCGACCTGATCGCGCTACCCGACGGCATCGCCTTCGACACCGCGGCCGCCATGACCATGCGAGGACTGACTGCCGCCTACCTTCTGCGTCGCATCTACCCGTTGAAAGCGGGAGACACCGTGTTGCTACATGCTGCGGCGGGCGGGGTTGGACTGATCTTCACCCAGTGGGCAAAACTGTTGGGAATCAAAGTGATCGGAACGGTGTCGAGCGACGAGAAGGCGAGCGTTGCCCGAGCTCACGGTTGCGATGAAGTCGTCATCTACACCCGCGAGGACGTCGTCGCGCGTGTCAAGGAGATCACCGGGGGCGTCGGCGTGCCGGTTGTCTACGACAGTATCGGGCAATCCACGTTCGACATCTCTCTCGATTGCCTTGCCAGGCGGGGGCTGCTGGTGTGCTTCGGAACGGCGTCCGGACCGACTCCGCCGATTCAGGCAATGCAGTTGGCAGTCAAGGGATCACTCTTCCTCACACGTCCGGCTCTCGCCGATTACATCGCGGATCCCGAAGAACGTGCCGAACTGGCGGGCGAACTGTTCTCACACGTCGAGTCCGGGCGAATGAAGATCGAGATCAACCAGCGATACCCCCTCGAAGATGCGGTGCGTGCGCACCACGACATGGAGTCCGGTCGCAGTATCGGTTCCTCCGTCTTCTCCGTCTGAACCGAAACAGCACTTCCCAGAGGAATTGTCATGACCAACACCGCAACGCTCACAGAAAACCTTCCCTCGTCGAGGAATACGATCCGCGTCGAGAAATTGACCTGTTCGATCGGGGCAGAGTTGTCCGGGGTGGATCTCGGCGAGGTCGCGCGAGATGATGCACTCTTCGCCGAAATCAAGGCATTGTTGCTCGAACACAAGGTTCTGTTCTTTCGCGACCAGACCTTCTCCAAAGCCGAGCACGTAGAACTTGCCCAGCGATTCGGTGAACTCGAGGATCATCCGGCTCTGGGCAGCGACCCCGACCACCCGGGCCTGGTCCGCATCTACAAGGATCTGGACAGCCCGCCGGAGCATTTCGAGAATGCATATCACTGCGACGCCACCTGGCGCGTTAACCCGCCCATGGGATGTGTATTGCGTTGTGTGGAAACACCTCCTGTCGGCGGCGACACGATTTGGGTGAACATGGCACTCGCCTACGAAAATCTGCCGGCGCGGGTCAAGGAGCAGATCAAGGATCTGCGTGCCAGGCACAGTATCGAGTCGACCTTCGGCGCTCGGATGCCGATCGAACAGCGGCACCAGCTGAAGGAACGCTTTCCCGACGCCGAACATCCCGTGGTACGAACACATCCGGAGACCGGCGAGAAGATTCTCTTCGTCAATTCGTTCGCCACACACCTCGTGAACTATCACACGCCCGAGAACGTCCGCTATGGAATCGATTACGCCCCCGGCGCCGGGAATCTGCTCACTTACCTGGCGAGCCAGGCTCAGATTCCCGAGTACCAGGTTCGGTGGCGCTGGACCGAAAACAGCGTCGCGATCTGGGACAACCGTTCGACACAGCATTACGCGGTGCAGGACTACTGGCCCGCGGTTCGAAAGATGGAGCGCGCCGGAATCATCGGCGACGCACCGTTCTGATCTCTCTTCCCAGCCCCGAAGATAAATTCATTCACTCGATCGGAGTCACGCTATGCATTTCCACGACGATTCACTGTTCCCCGAAACCCAGGACAAGCTTGTCATCACCGTTGCTCCCTACGGACCGGAGTGGGAGCCGGACGATTTTGCAGAAGACCTCCCTCTGTCGATGGACGAGCACGTCCAGCAAGCCGTCGACTGTTTCAACGCCGGTGCCACAGTTCTCCACATCCACGTGCGTGAACTCGACGGCAAGGGCTCGAAGCGTCTGTCGAAGTTCAACGAGCTTCTCGGTCGCTTGCGTGAGGCCGTTCCCGAGATGATTCTGCAGGTCGGCGGGTCGATTTCGTTTGCCCCGGAGGGGGAAGGTGCCGATGCGAAGTGGTTGTCCGACGACGTGCGTCACATGCTGGCGGAATTGGACCCGGCTCCCGATCAGGTGACGATCGCGATCAACACCAGCCAGATGAACATCATGGAACTGATGACCGACGACGACATCGCGGGTACGTCGATGCAGCGTCCGGAATTGGCCGATACGTATCGGGAAATGACTGTGCCCGCCGGTCCGGAGTGGGTGGCAGAGCACCTGCGCCGGTTGCAGGCCGCTGGAATCCAGCCGCATTTCCAGTTGTCCAGTATTCCGCAGCTCGAAACGGTGGAGCGGTTGATCCGACGCGGCATCTACACGGGTCCGGTCAACCTCACGTGGGTCGCAATCGGCGGCGGTTTCGACGGCCCCAACCCGTACAACATGATGAACTTCGTCCAGCGTGTTCCCGACGGTGCGTGCCTGACGCTGGAAACGCTGATGCGTAGCGTCCTGCCGGTGAACACGATGGCCATCGCGATGGGCTTGCACGCTCGTTGCGGCAACGAGGACACCATCTGGGGCCGCAAGGGCGAGAAGATGACGTCGGTGCAGCAGATCGAGCAGTTGGTGCGCATTGCAGGCGAATTGGGCCGCGAGGTGGCTACCGCGAAGGAAGCTCGGGACATCTACCGGATCGGCGAGACGTATGCCGACACCGACGAGACGTTGGCGAAGCTGGGTTACGCGCCCAACCGCCGGATCGGCCAGCTGGGATTCACGCAGCACGCCTGAGTTCACACCCTCTCGTACAACAGTTCCGGGGGTACGAACCGCGACGGTTCGTACCCCCGAATCCCCCCGTCTACCTCGAGTACTTCCTAGGAGAGTCATGGGACTGCAAGCTCCCGCCACGCCACGTGTGGACACCGCGCTCGGAATCGGCGGACGACGAAAGTTATACCCGTGGATCGTTTTCGCCCTGGCTTTCGGTCTTCTGCTCTCGGACTACATGTCGAGGCAGGTGCTCAGTGCAGTCTTCCCGATCCTGAAAGCGGACTGGGATCTCTCCGATTCGCACCTCGCCTCCCTGAGCAGCGTGGTGGCATTGATGGTCGGGCTGTTGACGTTCCCGTTGTCGCTGCTCGCGGACCGCTGGGGCCGCGTCAAGAGCTTGATCTTGATGGCGGTGTTGTGGAGTGTCGCGACGTTGCTGTGCGCAATCGCTCAGACCTACGAACAGATGTTGGGCGCCCGGTTCCTGGTCGGTGTCGGTGAAGCGGCGTACGGCAGCGTGGGTATCGCCGTGGTCCTCAGTGTGTTTGCGCCCCGCGTGCACGCAGCTCTTGCAGGTGCCTTCATGGCCGGTGGATCGTTCGGTTCGGTCATCGGTGTGGCAATCGGTGGGTTCATCGCAGTCCAGTTCAGTTGGCGGTGGTCTTTTGCCGCCATGGCGATCTTCGGTCTGATTCTGGTCGCGCTCTTCCGTGCCCTCGTCACCGAGAAGAAGCTCACCGCTTACGCCGTCGAGGCCGCGCCGGATGCCGCCGGGGAAGCGGTGAGACACGACGGTTTTCGTGCGCCGGTGTCCTCGCTGTTCACCAATCCAGCCGTGTTGTTCGCCTACATCGGTGGTGGTCTCCAGATGTTCACCGCCGCAGTACTTCTGGCGTGGTTGCCGAGCTTCTTCAATCGTTACTACGATCTGGCCCCGGACAAGGCCGGCGTCACGGCTTCCGTGTTCGTCCTCCTTGTCGGAAGCGGGATGGTGGTCTGCGGTTTCATCACAGACAGATTCAGCCGCGACGATTCGGCGCGAAAATGGACCACTGCCATCGTCTACTGCGCCATCTCGTTGGTGGCGCTGAGCATCGGGCTCCGGTTGGGCACGGGGACAGCGCAACTCGTGTTGCTCGGTATCGGTGCATTCTTCTCCGCCGGTTCGTCGGGACCGACGGCAGCGATGGTCGCGAACCTTACCCATCACTCGATTCGAGCCTCGGCCATGGGAACGCTCACCGTTGCCAACAACCTTCTGGGGCTGGCGCTCGGTCCCTTCGTTGTCGGCATCCTCGCCGATCACCTGGGTCTTCTCGGCGCTCTACAGCTTTCGCCCTTCGTCTATGTCGTCGCGGCCCTCGGGTTGGTAGCCGGCAAGCGTGCCTATCCCGCCGGGATGAGGCGGCTGGCGACGTTGCAGAATCGGCCCGAGATCCCCGACGCCACTGAAGTAGCAGATGTTCGGAGTGCCTGATGGATGAATCACCCACGGTAGTAATAATTCCCGGTCTGCGCGATCATGTCGAAGATCATTGGCAGACTCACCTCGCGCGCAGGCTCGACAACGTTCTGACGGTTCCTCCCCTCGAGACCGACAAGCTCAGTCGCGATGCCAGGGTTGCGGCATTGGACGAGGTGTTGACAAGTGTTTCCAGCCCGGTGGTCCTGGTCGCGCACAGCGCCGGAGTCATGACAGTTGCTCACTGGGCGAGGGCGCATCATCGAGAGGTTGCGGGCGCACTTCTGGTCACGCCGGCGGATCTCGAACTTCCGCTGCCCGAGTCTTATCCGTCTCTCGAAGATCTCGACCGACACGGGTGGCTACCGATACCGCGTCAGCGTCTGCCGTTTCCGAGCACGGTCGCGGCGAGTCGGAACGATCCGCTGGCCGGGTATCGCCGAGTTGTGGGTTTGGCTGAAGGATGGGGGAGTCGGTTACTGGATCTGGGCGAGGTCGGACACCTCAATCCGGCGTCCGGATACGGGTATTGGCCGCGGGCGGAATCGTTGGTGCGGGAACTGCTCGAGTCGGTGTCGCGCGCTGCCTCGTCTCATGCCACGGATTCCGAGGCGCAGGAGGAACACAGTCGTGCTTGATCTTGCTGCTCTGCTGGAAGATTCGGCCCGGCGATACCCGGAACGGGATGCGCTGGTTCTCGGGGAAGCGAGGCTGACGTATGCGCAGTTCGACGCCTACGCGAATCGCATCGCCCATCTGCTCGTCTCGCGGGGTGTCGAGCCAGGTGACAAGGTGGCGTTGTCCTGCCCGAACGTTCTCGAGTTCCCGATCGTCTACTACGGCATTCTCAAGGCCGGCGGCGTCGTCGTTCCTCTGAACATTCTGCTCAAGGGGCGCGAAATCGCCTATCACCTGGCTGATTCGGAAGCAAAGCTGTACTTCTGTTTCGAGGGAAGTCCCGAATTGCCGATCGCTGAGTACGCCATCGCCGGGTTCGAGCAGAGCGAGACCTGTTCGGCCCTGATCGTGATCAGCGCCGAGTCGGGTGCACCGTCGTCGATCCTCGGAGTCGAGACTCTAGGCGAAGCACTGGCATCCGTGTCCGGCACGGAAACGCCTGCAGTCGCGGTTGTTCGTGAACCGACGGACACCGCGGTCATTCTCTACACCAGCGGCACGACCGGAAAGCCCAAGGGTGCCGAACTCACTCACTGCAACATGGTCTTGAATGCACTGTCGACCAACCGGTTGTTCGAGAGCGTTCCGTCCATGCATGAGCGTTATCTCCTGACTTTGCCGTTGTTCCACTCGTTCGGCCAGACAGTGACCATGAATGCGGGAATCTGCGTCGGTGCCACCTTGGTGTTGATGCCGCGCTTCGATGCGACCGCGGCACTCGAGATCATGGAACGCGAAAAGATCTCGGTCTTCGCGGGCGTCCCGACCATGTATTGGGGACTGCTCGGCGTGCTGGAGGAGGTAGTGAAATCCGGGGTGGATATCGAGACCGTTGCACAGAACATGCGGTGCGCGATCTCCGGTGGCGCAGCGCTTCCCGTGGAAATATTGACACAGTTCAGGGAACGCTTCGGTGTTCAGATCCTCGAAGGGTACGGGTTGTCCGAGACCTCTCCGCTGGCCTTGTTCAGTGACCCGGAGAGCGACCCCCGGCCCGGTTCGATCGGCGTGCCGATCTGGGGCGTCGAAGCGCGGCTTGTCGACGACTCTTGGCACACGATCGCCGGCCCCGATGAAGTGGGAGAGTTGGCCATTCGCGGGCACAACGTCATGAAGGGCTATTTCAACCGACCAGAGGCGACGGCGGAAGTCATGTGCGACGGATGGTTTCGCACCGGGGATTTGGCACGGGTCGATACCGACGGAAATTACTACATCGTCGATCGCGCGAAGGACATGATCGTGCGGGGCGGATTCAACGTCTACCCACGCGAAATCGAAGAGGTTCTGCTCACTCACCCAGCCGTCTCACTCGTCGCTGTCGTCGGGGTGCCGGACACGAGCCTCGGCGAAGAAGTTGTCGCCTACGTGATCCTAGAGCCGAGTGAAGAGATCTCCGAATCGGATCTCGTGGAATGGTCGCGGGAACAGATGGCCGCCTACAAATATCCGCGCCGCATCGAGTTCGTGCCGTCGCTGCCGATGACGGCAACCGGAAAGATTCTCAAACGTGAACTGAATCAAGCATTTTCGATGGTCTGAGGAGATCGATGACTGACGTTCGAGCAAGTGAAGCTTTTCCCGTGACCCAGGCCATGAAGGATTCGGGTGGCTGGAATCCGTTGTGGGACGGACTTTCGGAGCTGGATCCCGAGTGGACCGAGCTGTACATGAAGACAGCAATGCAGCCCTGGAACAGTGGGGTGCTGTCACCTCAGGTGATCCAGTTGCTGTGCATAGCCGTCGATGCGGCGAGCACACACATGTACGCACCCGGCGTACGACGCCATATTCGCGCCGCGCTCGACATGGGAGTGACCCCGAAGGAGATTCTCGAGGTGCTGAAACTGACCACCGTCGTCGGGATTCATTCCTGCAATGTCGGCGTTCCGATCCTGATGGAGGAAATCGCGAACCGGTGAGGGCGGTCAGTCCCGCTCGCGGTTCTCCCGTTCCTCCCGCTGACGCTGGAGGAACGGGCTCGGGTTCTGTCCGCCGATCGGACCGTGGCCGAGGACTCCGTGCTCGTAGGCCGACTCCGCGTGCAGGGCAACGTCGATTCCGCGGGCCTCGTCTTCACGCGAAATGCGGAAGCCGAAGGTCTTGTCGATGAGCTTTCCGAGACCGTAGGTCACACCGAAGGCATAGAGCGCGACCACGACGACGCCGACGAACTGCTTGCCCAACTGCGCGAATCCACCGCCGAAGAACAAACCTTCCGGACCGCCTGTCATCACGGCCGTCGCGAGGAGTCCGATCAGCAACGAGCCGACGATTCCGCCGACGAGGTGCACGCCGACGACGTCGAGGGAGTCGTCGTAGCCGAGCTTGTGCTTCCATCCCACGGCGTACGAGCAGACGATGCCGGCGATCAGACCGATGACGAGCGCACCGAACATGTTCACCGTTCCGCACGACGGGGTGATCGCGACCAGACCGGCGACGACGCCCGAAGCTGCGCCGAACGTGGTGGGGTGTCCGTCACGATTCTGCTCGACGAACAGCCAGCCGAGTAGTCCGGTGCAACCGGCGACGAGTGTGTTGAGGAAGATCTGCGAGGCCATACCGTCGGCCGCAAGGGCCGAGCCGGCGTTGAATCCGAACCAACCGAACCAGAGCAGGCCGACGCCGAGCAGGACGAACGGCAGATTGTGCGGACGCATCGACTCGGCCTTGAAACCCATCCGCTGGCCGAGGACCAGTGCCAATGCCAGACCCGACGCTCCGGACACGATTTCGACCACGAGGCCACCGGCGTAGTCGAGTGCGCCCATCTGGGCGAGCCATCCCTGCGGATTCCACACCCAGTGAGCGACGGGGACATAGACGAGCAAGGACCAGATGGGGACGAAGATCATCCAGGCGGAGAACTTCGCGCGGTCGGCGATCGCACCACTGATGAGTGCTGCAGTAAGGATTGCGAACGTCAATTGGAAGGTTGCGAACAACACTTCCGGGACATTCCCGTGCACGGTCGACGGGTCGATGCCCGCCATGCCGATGTGTTCGAGTCCGCCGATGATGCCACCGTGATCGTCGCCGAACACGAGGCTGTAGCCCACGAACAACCACGCGACCGTGACGAGTGCGATGGAGACGAAACTCATCATGATCATGTTGAGTACGCCCGTCGAGCGGACCATGCCGCCGTAGAACAGTGCGAGTCCTGGCGTCATCAGAAGTACGAGTGCAGTACTGACGAGCAACCAGGCAGTCGCTCCGGCATCGATGGTGGCGGGCACAGTTTTCTCCTCACGCACGCGGACCAGCCCGCGTGCACGGAACCCACGATGAGTGCGTGCGGTTTCCTCCGCACTGCGATTGTGTTGCGAACATGTTTCGGGAGAAGTCGGCGTTGCACCCGCACCGGACCACCTGTCGTGGGTCGCCGGTAGTCTTTGCGCGTGGCCCTGTACCGGAAGTATCGACCCGCGTCCTTCGCCGAGGTGGTGGGGCAGGAGCATGTCACCGCACCGCTCAGCACGGCCCTCGACACCGGACGCATCAACCATGCCTACCTGTTTTCCGGCCCGCGCGGCTGCGGAAAGACGTCGTCGGCGCGAATCCTGGCGCGTTCGCTGAACTGTGAGCAGGGACCGACGTCGACGCCGTGCGACGTGTGCGACTCGTGCGTTTCGCTGGGCCCGGGCGGCACAGGCAACCTGGATGTGACGGAACTCGACGCCGCAAGTCACGGTGGCGTCGACGACACCCGAGAACTCCGAGACAAGGCGTTCCACGCACCCGCTGCTTCTCGCTACCGCGTCTTCATCATCGACGAGGCACACATGGTGACGGCGGCGGGTTTCAATGCGTTGCTCAAGATCGTCGAAGAGCCGCCGGAACACCTCATCTTCATCTTTGCGACGACGGAACCGGAAAAGGTTCTCCCGACCATCCGTTCGCGTACACACCATTACCCGTTCCGCCTGTTGGCGCCGTCGACCATGCGCGGACTCCTGGAAAAGATCTGCGCCCAGGAGGGCGTACCGGTCGAGCCTGCGGTGTATCCACTGGTCATCAAGGCCGGCGGCGGTTCCCCTCGTGACTCGTTGAGTGTCCTCGATCAGCTGCTCGCGGGCGCAGGAGAAGAAGGTGTCACGTATCCGCGCGCGCTCTCTCTTCTCGGAGTCACCGACGTCGCGCTCATCGACGAAGCAGTAGACGCCCTGTCTGCCAGTGACGGGGCCGCGTTGTTCGGCACTGTCGATCGCGTGATGGACGCCGGTCACGATCCACGCCGATTCGCGCTCGATCTTCTCGAGCGCCTGCGTGATCTCATCTTGATGCAGGCTGTTTCCGACGCCAGCGAACGAGGATTGGTCGACGCTCCGGAAGCGGAGCTGGTCACGATGCGTGAGCAGATTCAACGAGTCGGCCCGGCCACGCTCACCCGCTTCGCCGAGACTGTCCATGCCGGACTCAGCGAAATGCGTGGTGCGACGGCGCCGCGGCTGCTGCTCGAAGTGATGTGCGCGCGAATGCTGCTGCCGTCGGCCTCCGACACCGAGTCAGCTGTATTGCAGCGGCTGGAGCGCCTGGAACAAGGTATTCCGGCTGCCGGAGTCGCGGCTGCTCCTCGCGCGGCAGCAACGCCGGCACCCACCGTGCCGCCGCTCGAACCGGAGATTGCTTCCAAGTTCCAACGGCCCTCTCAACGCAAGGCCGAGCCTGAGGCACGGCCGGAACCAGCCGCGCCTGCTCAAGCTGCGGCGCCACCGGTTGTGCAGGCTCCTGTCGTCGAACCTCCGGTAGCGGCAGTTCCCGTCGTCGAGACTCCCACTGTCGAGATCGTGGAACCGCCGGTTGCCGAAGCTCCGGTGGTTGAAGCTCCGGTTGCCGAAGCTCCAATAGTTGAAGCTCCTGTGGTTGAACCACCGGTTACTGCTCCGGTCGAGGCGGAAGAGCTGATCGGGCTTGCCGAGCCGGAACCCGACTACGAGCCCGAGCCCGAGCCCGAGTTCGACGAGCCGGCGGTTGCCGAAGCTGCGCCGGTCTCGGCAGGCCCCACAGTCGAGACTCTCCGTGAATCGTGGAACACCTTGCGCAACAAGGTCGGTGAACGAAACAAGGTTCTTCCGGCCATGCTGTCCGCTGCGACGGTTCACGACGTGCGTGGACATGTCGTTGTCATCGCTCACGGCTCACCGGTCCTGGGTGCTCGTGTGACGCAACCGCACAACGCGGCGGTCATTTGCGAGGTCCTTGCCGAAATGTTCGGTGGCACTTGGCAAGTCGAGTATCAAGAAGGTGCGCCTACAGCGCCGACAGTATCGAGCGCAACCAAGGCGACAGAAGCTCCGAGCCGCCCTGCCGCTGCGCCCCGCTTCTCGCGGCCCAGTCAGGAGCGCGCAGCGCAGCAGCCCAAGGCCCCGCAGCCCCAGCGCGGCGATTCGGACGACATTCCGCCGCCCGAGGCCCCCGACTATCCGGAAGACCCTGGACCGGCCCCTGCTCCTGAGGTCGACTACGAGGCAACTCCTCCGCCTGCAACGCCGGAGGACGAGGACGAGATGTTTGCGGAGGCGGCGGAGCCCGCTGATCCGACTGCCAGACGTGATCCCGAAGATGTTGCAAAGGAACTCCTCAAGGACGTCCTCGGAGCTCGCCGCCTCGAAAGCTGAGTTGCCGAGTCGGTCCGTGTGCGTGAAACAGCTGTCGGAATCCAGCTGCACCACTGTGTGATCGAATTGTTATAAGTGCCGTTCCCTTTGTGTGCGCGCGTCTCGAAAGCGCACCGGCTCGGCCTCGCAAAGCTGAATTGTATGTGGCTGGTTTGCTGGCACATTCGTTCGCTCAGTTCCGGTGTAACGAAACGTCGATTCGGACGATGGTCGCCGAAGAATATCTGGAATTTCTCGTTGTCTGATGGGCATTCGAGTGCTGCTGTTAAATTTCGGTGTGTCACGAATGTTCAGATTGATAGTTGTCGGATGTTTGATTTGCGGGGATCGACCAATTTGGGACATTCGGCGAATTGGCCACATATTCGGCATTGCGGCATTTCGGTGCATATTCAACTGAATATTTGCCGATCGCGAGAAAATGGCGGCCGTGAAACCGGGATCCGGTACGGATGTTCAAGCAGGAGCATGACCGGTTACGAAGCAAATAAGTAACTTCGAGTTACAGCTAACTCTCGATTGCTGTCAAATTGCTGAAACACGTTCATTGCGCCGAACAACCTTTATTATTTGTTTATGCCTTGAGGTGAATCTGCGTTTTACACACCGATGAGGGCGTGGTTAGTCTTCGGTCGATTGAGTCTCCCGTGGATGCGCGCGAAAATAGGAAGTGTAAGATGACTGAAGATTCAACTAATCCTGCGATTGCGATAGTCGGGATGAGCATGTGGTCCCCCGGTGCACATGATCTGCAAGGATTTTGGGAGAACGTCCTCGCGCGTCGGATGCAATTCCGAAAGTTTCCGGAGTCACGGATGTCCCTCGACGACTACTGGAGCGCGAGCCCTGACGACGTCGACAAGACATACGCCGATCGCGGCGCGTTCATGGATGGTTTCGAATTCGACTGGGTCGGTCGCCGGATACCGGAGCGGACCTTCAAGTCGACAGATCTCACACACTGGTTGGCTCTGGAAACAGCACTCGGGGCTTTGACCGACGCGGGCTACAGCCGAGGATCGGTACCCACTGGACGCAGCGCCGCAATCGTCGGCAACTCCCTCACCGGTGAAGAATCCCGGATGTGGTCGATGCGTTTGCGTTGGCCTTACGTCAAGCGCGCACTCGCTGTGGCAGCCGAAGCGCGCCAGTTGGACAGTTCCGTCGCCGATGCTCTCGCCGAGACGATGGAAGAGGTCTACAAGGGCCCATTGGTGGAGCCGAGTGAAGACACTCTCGCCGGCATGTTGTCGAATACGATTGCCGGCCGGATCTGCAATTATCTCGACTTCAACGGCGGCGGGTACGTCGTGGACGGTGCGTGCGCGTCCGGAATGCTCGCGGTGGCGACTGCAGCCGAAAAGCTGGCGTCCGGCGCGGCCGACTTCGTCTTGGCAGGGGGAGTCGACGTCAGCTTGGATCCTTTGGAACTGGTGGGATTCGCCCGTTTGGGTGCACTGACCCGTGGCGACATGAACGTGTACGACGCAAGCCGAAGCGGATTCATCCCGGGTGAAGGTTGCGGATTCGTGGCCTTGAAACGGCTCGAGGACGCCAGGGCGGACGGCGACTACGTGTACGCGACGATTCGCGGCTGGGGTATCTCCACCGATGGCAAGGGGGGAATCACCAAGCCCCGCGCCGAAACTCAGGCCGAGATGATCCGTCGCGCATACTCGCGAGCGGGATTCGCGGCCAGCGAGGTTGCCTTCGTCGAAGGACACGGAACTGGTACTCCCGTCGGAGACCCCGTCGAACTGGCCGGCGTCCAGCAGGCCGCTCAGACGGACGGGCCGGTCGAGGCTCGTAGCATCGGCATGACGTCACTGAAGTCGTTGATCGGGCATACGAAGGCGGCGTCGGGCATCCTTGCGCTGATCAAGGCGACCATGGCCGTCAATCAACGAATCCTTCCGCCGCTCGCCGGTTGCACCGACCCGAACCCGGCGTTCGGAACCGAAGCGCCGGCACTCTTTCCGCTCGTCAACGGTGAGATCAGAGATCCGTCCGAGAAGATGCGTGCCGGTGCGCAAGCCATGGGTTTCGGCGGTATCAACTGCCACGTCGCGATCGAATCGGCTGATGCACCATCCAGCAAGCTGACACCCTCGCAAGACGTCCGCACGATGATGGCGTCGTATCAGGACACCGAGGTTTTCGTACTTTCTGCAGATTCCGCGGTGGACTTGGCGACCCGAGCGCGGGATGTTGCAGATCTGGCGGTTCCGTTGAGTGTTGCCGAGCTGCTGGACTTTTCGGCGAAACTCTCTCGAGTGATCTCGCCGACCGCGCCCTTCCGTGCCGCAGTGGTGGCCGGACGTCCCGCGCAGTTGGCCGAACGCATGCGTCAGCTTGCCGTGATCTGCGAGAACTCCGCTCCTGCATCCGGTCAGGTGAAGGTCGTGAGCAACGAGATCTCGATCTCGAACGCCGTCCACCACGACATCGGATTCCTGTTCCCGGGACAGGGATCCCAACAACTAGAGATGGCGCGCGTGCTGATCGAGCGCTTCGAGTGGGCACGCGAACTGGCGACCGAGGCGGACGGCTGGTTGGAGGGAGTTGGAGCGGAGGCGATCACGCCTCGAATTCTGCGGAACCCGGTCAAGAGCGCTGACGCTGCGGAATTGGCGAAGTGGAAGCGGGATCTCGCCCAGACGCAGTTCACCCAGCCTGCCGTCGCTTTGGCTTCGCTGCTCTGGTTCGAGTACCTCCGCCGATTGGGTGTCACACCCAGTGCTGTCGCCGGCCACAGTCTCGGCGAGTTGACCGCGCTCTACGCGGCAGGAGCTTACGACCAGAAGACGCTGATCACCTTGGCTGCGGCGAAGGGTGCGGCCATGGCTGTCAGTGGTGGTGGAAACGGCGCGATGGCGAGCCTGACCTGCGACCGATCGACGGCTGAGGCGATCATCGCGGAAACAAAGGGTTACGCGACCGTCGCGAATCTGAATACGCCTACACAGACCGTGGTTTCGGGCACCAAAGACGCGGTCGACGATGTGGTTGCCATCGCGAAGACGCGCGGAGTGTCGGCTCAGGCGCTTGCCGTGTCGAATGCTTTCCACTCCGAGATGATGAACGAGGCCGAGCGGGAGCTGAAGTCCACTGCGCCCGTTGACGAGCAAGTCGATTCGCTGACTTGCCCCGTGTATTCCTGCGTCGAAGGGAAACGCGTACAGACGCCACTGGCACTTCGCGAATTGGTCACCAAACAGGTTGTCTCACCGGTCGACTGGGTCAAGACGGTAAGTGGAATCTCGCAGGACGTGGACCTGCTCGTCGAGGTCGGACCCGGCCGTGTGCTGACCGGGCTCACCAAGGCGATCAATGGGACCGACGGCGTGCGCTGCTTCCCCGTTGCGTCCAAGTCCGGACGCGACGAGGACTTCAATGTCGCACTGGCCGCGATGTACGTACACGGCGCTCAGGTCCGATGGAACGAACTTTTCGACGGCCGGTTCGTGCGCGAATTCGTTCCTGCCGATCAGAAGGTGTTCATCGAGAACCTGGCCGAGGCGAAGCTGACGGTTACCTCTGCTCCCGAACCGCTCGCACTTGGTACGTCCGGCGGGGATCCGGCTGCGGCGCTGGCCGATTACCTGAGCCGACGCGGGACCTTCCTCGTCGACGTGATTCGTGCTGATGTAGGCAGTGGAGCGACTTCTCCGTCTTCTCCGTCTGCTCCGACTTCGCGGGCAGTCACCAACGGCCACGAATCCGTGGCAGCGAAAGCTCCTTCGCCGGTTTCGGCTCCGGTAGTCGAAGAGCCGGCTGACGCGGGCGCTGGGTCCGTGGAAAGTGAGCTGATCAGGATCCTCGCCGATACGACGGGATTCCCCGCCGAGTCGATCACGACGGATCTGCGTCTGCTCGATGATCTGAATCTCGACTCGATCAGTGCGGCAGAGGCTATTTCGAAGGTTGCGCATCAGTTCGAGGTTGTCGACCTCGACCCTGCCGAGTTGGCCAACGCCACCATCGGAGAAGCAGCATCGCTGATCCTTGCGGCATCACCGAATCCCGGTTCTGCCGTTCCAGCAGCGAGTTCGGTGCAGTCGGACGTGTCGCGAATACTGCTCGAGGTAATCGCGGAGGACACCGGATTTCCGGTGGAGTCTCTCGATGTGGATCTCCACCTGCTCGACGACCTGAACATGGACTCGATCAAGGCTGCCGATGCGATAGCAACTGTGGCAACGCGATTGGGTGTTCAGGGTGATCTGGATCCGGCCGAACTCGTCAACGTCAGCCTGGGTGAACTGATCGAAGTGCTCGATCGATCCGCGAAAGAGAAGTCGGGGCAGCAGCAGCCGGTTGCGCGGGCGCTGCCGGTGAAGGCAAAGGGTATGTCAGCCGACAGCTTCACCTGGGTTCGCGATTACACCCTGGAAAAGGTTCGGAGCGAGACAGCGTTGCACGGAGTCCGAGACCTCACGGACACGACGTTTGTCGTCATCGGTGACGACGCCGGTTTGGTCGGAAGGTTGGAATCCGAACTACGAGGGCGTGGTGCTCAGGTCGACATTCGCACATTCTCCGACGGCGCTCCTGCGAATGCGCAGCACGTGGTTGCCGTAATGCCACGCATGACCGATGATTCCGTCACCGAAATCGGCTTGCGCAGTGGGATCGAACACATGCACAAGATGGTTCCGGCACAGCAAAGTGCAGGCGCACGAACCACATTGGCAGTGATTCAGTTCACCGATGTCGAGTTGGGCAATCCGGCGCCGGTACCGAGTGCGGCGGCTTTTGCCGCTTCGGTGCATCACGAGCGCCCCGAACTGGATGTCCGCGTCATAGGATTCGACGGCTCGACTGCGGACGCGGTGGTGGCAACCACCGTCGTCTCCGAGTTGGATTCGGTTGCATCCTATGTGTTCGCGACTTACGACACCGAGATGGGACGCACGGCACTGCAACCGCGGGTTCTCGCCTCGAGCGACTACACCGTCCGCGAGAGCGGGTTGGGAAGTTCGGATGTAGTGGTCGTGACCGGTGGCGCGAAAGGCATCATGGCGCAATGCGCTCTGGCTCTCGGCCGAAAGACAGGCGCCGAACTAGTGCTGATCGGAAGCTCTCAGCGACAAGCGGGTGACGAAATCGCTTCCACTCTTGCGGACTTCACGTCTGCCGGTTTGAGCGCTCACTACTATCGCTGCAACGTCACGGATGCTGCGGCGGTGGCCGGCGTCGTCGCCCAGATCGAGGTCGAGGTTGGGCCGATCACCGGGTTTGTCCACGGTGCGGGGGCGAATGTTCCGCGGCGGTTCGAGAGAGTCGACAGCGCTGCGGCTTTCAAGGAGGTTGCACCTAAGGTCCTGGGCGCAGCCAACTTCGTCGAAGCGCTCGCTGATCGCGACTTGAAGCTGTTCGTGGGCTTCTCCTCCATCATCGGATTCACAGGTATGCCCGGAAACAGCTGGTATGCATACGGAAACGAGCTTCTCGACGAAATGGTGATGCGGTATGCCGCCGGGCACCCGAAGACTCGGACGTTCTCGCTCGCGTACAGCGTGTGGGGAGAGACCGGAATGGGCGCCCGCATGGGCAGTGTCAACCACCTCGCGAAGATGGGTGTCATGCCGATTTCCACGGCTGCGGGAGTGGATCATTTCCTTCGCCTGGTCGACAGCGGACCCGAGGCGAGTCGTATCGTCGTGACCAGTCGACTCGGCGGTCTGGACACCTGGGCGCCGGCAGCACCGGCTCTGCCGGCGGTGTCGCGGTACATCGACCAAGTGGTGACCTTCGAGCCGCAGGTAGAACTGGTTACCCGGACGACGTTGTCCACCTCGGCAGATCCTTTTGTCCTCGACCATGTCTGGAAAGGATCGGCGCTGCTTCCGACGGTGTTCGGACTCGAGGCGATGTCGCAGGCGGCGGCCTATGTCACCGGACGCGTGACTCTGGGCCGCGTCCGCATCGACGACATCAAGCTGGATCGACCGATCGTCGTCGACACGGTCGAGGGCACCAGAGTCGAGATCAAGGCAAGCGTCGTGGAGCAGGATCGTGATGCTGCAGGAACGCGGGTGCATGTCACGATCGGCACCGAACGGACCGGGTACGGACGGCCCCATTTCTCGGCCGACTTCATCTTCGGGCTGGACGAAACACTGCCGGAGTTCGAGAAGGAGTTGCCGCGACCGGTGCTCGACATCGATCCGTTGGACGATCTCTACTCGTGGTTGCTGTTCCAGGAGGGAGATTTCCGCCGACTCGAAGAGATCTCGAGCCTCGATTCCGAGCACATCCTCTTCAGCGCTATTTCGCGAGCCGACCGTAGGCAGCACCTCCTCGGTGATCCCTACTTCCTCGATTCCCTGCTCCAATCGGGCCAGATCATGGTTCCGCGGGAGATCTGCCTTCCGGTCAACATTGCGCGAATCGACATGTACGACGGACGATTCGAGGCTCGTTCGTTCACCGCGTACGCCTACGACAAGGTGCAGACAGAGACCCACATGCAAGCCGACGTGGCGGTGGTGAAGGACGGACGAGTAGTGATGCAGCTCGAGGGATATCGCTCCCAGATTCTCTCCCACGACGAAAGCCGTCCTACGGCTGAGGAAATCGCGGATCCGACTGCGCGCGACGCACAGATCATTCTCGACAAGCTCGCGCAACACAGCCGGGCGTTGGGAGTGAAGAGCCCGCGGGTTGTGGTCGCGCATACCCCGGGGATTCACGAGTTGACCAAGTCGGAACGCCACGAGCAGGAGAAACCGATCGCCGAGGCGGCCGTGAACATTCATCTCGATGAGGATGTGGTGATCAAATGAGTAATGCCTTTGCCATCGAATGGCAGGAAACCGGAAAGCCCGTCGTCGTCGGTGATATTCCACCCTCTGTGGATGTCTCGCTCTCGCACGACGGCAGTAAGTCACTCAGTTCGGCCGGCGACTGGCCTCAGGGATGTGACATCGAACCGATTCGCGCCCGAACCGTCATGCAGTGGAAGGCGCTTCTGGGTTCGGCGCGGATTCCGCTGCTGGACGAGTTGATCGCGGGCGGCGAATCACTCGATCGTGCGGGAACCAGGCTGTGGGCGGCGGCCGAGGCGATCCGAAAGGCCACGGGGCAGAGGTCGGTTTCTCTGGCGATGGGCGCCAGGGAGGACGACGCAGTGACCTTCCGCGGCGGCGCAGACGGAAGCGTGGTGGTTCTGACTTTTCCAGCTCTGTTGACGGACAACGAGGAGCGGATTCTCGCGTTTGTGACTCATGAGGAGGATGCGGAAGAACCGGCGCAGGACTCGGCACCACAGTTCGACTCCGGCCCGTTGTCGGCGAAGTCTCTCGCGCAGTTCGATCCGATGGCCTACGGCTCCGACGTGCATGTGGTGGCCCGGAGCGGCTATCCGGCGGTGACGATCCGGTTCCCCGTCGGGTTCCGGGACGCGTGCAACGTCGGTGGATCAGTGGGGTTCGCGAGCTTCGCGCTGTGGTTGGGCGCTTTGCGAGAGAGGGGAACCGGACCGATCTCGAAGCAGATCGTGGAGGACATGGCGACGGGTCGTTGGGGCATGGTGACCAACAACTCCGAGGTGTTCATCGATGCGAACCTGTACACCGACGACATTGTCGAGGGGACGATCTGGATCACCGAACTCACCGGTCCGGATCGGGCAACCACCAATCTGCATGTCGAATGGTCCCGGGTCGACGGCGAGACGCGCACTCACATCGGGTGGAGTGCGATGCAGACGACGTGGGTGGAAATCCTCTCCCACGGTGTGGTGGCGGCACGGCCGATGCCGCAGTACTTCCACGATTTCATCGAGCCGATGACGATTCCGACGGGGACGAAGAACATCGCTGTTCCCACCGAACCGAAGAACGTCGATCGTGGTTCCGTGATCCGCTCGGCTCCGATGGTGCCGCGCAATCCGTACCTGCTCGAATCCGAGGTGTTCTCGACGACGTTGCAGGACGGAAACGTCGTGGGCAACATCTACTTCGGCAACTATTACATCTGGCAGTCGAGGGTTCGGGACAAGTTCCTGGTCCGTTCTCAGCGTGAGGCCATGGCGGCCAGAGGCGCTCTCGGGGAACTTCGTTGTGTGCACACCAGGGTTGAGCATCTGCGCGAGGTCATGCCGTTCGACGACGTCCTGGTCACGATGTCCTTGTCTGCCCTCTACGAGAGGGGGATCGACCTCGAGTTCGAGTACTTCAAGGTCAATGAGGACGGATCACGGGAGAAGCTCGCGATCGCTCGGCACAGAACTGTCTGGACGATGCCGGGCGCTCCGGGAGAACTGGAAATCTCTCCGCCGTCGAAACTTCCACAGTCGCTGATCGATTCGGTGCTGGAGGCGATCGACGGAAAGTAGGCGGGGG
The DNA here is from genome assembly GCF_030208925.1 of Rhodococcus sp. MEB032. Lineage (NCBI taxonomy): Bacteria > Bacillati > Actinomycetota > Actinomycetes > Mycobacteriales > Nocardiaceae > Rhodococcus > Rhodococcus sp. MEB032. The sequence continues at coordinate 45,577 of NZ_JARVSY010000012.1, read as the reverse complement.
ATTTTCCGAGATCGAAGTGGAGAGACGGGTTGCGTTTTCCTTGCGGGAGAACGCAACCCGTTTCGATGGGGAGGGGAATGTATGGGTATCGGGGTTTCCAGAAGATCGGTTCTGAAAGGGTCGGTAGTCGGCACAGCGGCTGTTGCTTTGGGTGCAAAGGCAGGTGCTGCTCCGGCGGGGAGTGTGGATATCGAGTCTCCGTTGATTTTTCATTCGCCGGAGTTCGAGCCGTTCTGTGACGAACTACATTCGTTGTCAACGCTTTCCGGAAACGAGATCACACTGACAGCGCAAGTGGGGCAACATGCCTTTCATCGGGATTTTCCCTCGTCCCCAGCACTGTCGTACCGCAGCGGAGAGATCGGTGGCGGTTATCTGGGCCCTACCGTCGAGGCGCATTCCGGCGAGCCGATCATGTTGACGTTCGAGAACGATCTGACCGGACATCCGTTGGCAGCGGACATGGATATGACGCTGCATGGAATGCAGGCAGACTTTCGCGCTAACCCGCCGACGTCGTTGCACTTGCACGGAGGAGTCACTTCACCTGAGAGCGACGGCCATCCGGAGCTGCTGGTGATGCCGGGACAGGCTGCGATGCATCACTTTTTGCACGGTCAGGAAGCCGCCCACCTCTGGTATCACGATCACGCGATGGGCATCACCCGGCTCAACGTCTACGCCGGTCTGATCGGCAACTATCTGATCAGGGATGAATTCGACACCGGCAAACTGGGAAATCCGTTGGGGTTGCCGGCCGAGGAATTCGAGATCCCGTTGATCCTGCAGGAGAAGATCTTCACGCCGACAGGCGCCCAGAACGGCCGATCCACCATCTTGATCCCGGAAGGATCGTGGGAAGGCGGCGCGGTGGGCGACGTCGGCTTGGTCAACGGCAAGGTGTGGCCGGAACTGGCTGTGGCTCGGGGCCTTTACCGCTTCCGCATCGTCAATGCGTCGTCGGCAAGTGTGTGGAATCTTCACTTCTCGAACATGATGACGTTCTGGGTCATCGGCAACGACGCCGGAATGCTCGACGCGCCCGTCGCGGTCAATGCCTTCCGCTGCGCACCGGGGGAGCGGTACGACCTCCTCGTCGATTTCACCGGACTGTCGGAGGGTTCGACGGTGGAGCTTCGCAACGACGAGGCGCCCCCGCTACCCGCCGCTGTCATCGGTGAAGTGACGATGCCGCTGTTCTGCCGGTTCCGCGGTGACGCCAGGCGCGGATTCACCGGTGGTGTTCCGTCGCAACTGCGCGGTGGGCGCCGGCAACGTGACGTTCTCGCCCCGTTGGAGCAGCCGACGGTAATTCGCACGGTGACGGTGAGCCAGCAACTGGAACTGCGGAATCCACCGGCTCAGATGACGCTGAACAACCTGACGTTCAGCACCACGGACGTCGAGAGGCCGCGGCAAGGCACCGTCGAGCAGTGGAACATCGTCAACACCACGCCGGACCCGCATCCGATACACCTGCACCTGGTGAATTTCCGGATTCTCGGCAGAACACCGATGCGGACGCTGGAGTACTTGATCCGACATCCGCAGCCGGTGATCGGCAACAAGTGGACTCCGTCGCCCGAAGGGTTCGAGGCGGGGCCGATGATCGCGCCGGCGCCGTGGGAAGCGGGAATGAAGGACACCGTCAGGGTGGACGGCGGCACCGTCACCCGGATCATCGTGCGATTCCCCACCGCGGATGAGCTGGGTTTCGATCCCGACGCGATGTTCGATCGTCTTCCGAGCGGTGGGATGACGGGCAGTGGGATGACGGGCGGTGGGATGACGGGCGGCGGGCGCCACGATATGGCTGATTCTGGTCGACTCCAGGGATATGTGTGGCATTGCCATCTACTCGATCACGAAGATCACGACATGATGTTGCCGTATCGCATCTTGCCGTGAGTGCTTCCGGGGGCGCTCTCGAAATGAACCGAAGCGGGCAGGCGTTCGCGCGTCGGATCACCTCGGTCACCTAGCAGGATCGCTTCGGTCCTTCCCATGAATTTGGAACACGTTCTACAGTGAAAGGGCTGAGGTCTGTACCTCGGCCATGCGCCACCACCGAAGGTGGCGCGGACGATCTGCAGACCGGTTCGACGAATTACACGGAAGGAACACCTCACAGTGACCACAGAGGCATTCATTTATGAAGCCATCCGTACCCCGCGAGGCCGCGGCAAGAAGACCGGGTCGTTGCACTCGGTCAAGCCGATCTCGCTGGTCACGGGTCTGATCCAGGAACTGCGCGTGCGCTTTCCCGACCTCGACGAGGACCGGATCTCCGACCTCATCCTGGGCGTCGTCACCCCCGTTGGCGATCAGGGAATGGACATCGCCCGCGTTGCAGTCAACGATGCGGGACTGCCCGACACCGTCGGTGGCGTTCAGCTCAACCGTTTCTGCGCTTCCGGCCTCGAGGCCGTGAACATGGCTGCTCAGAAGGTTCGGTCCGGCTGGGACGAACTGGTGATTGCCGGTGGCGTCGAGTCGATGTCCCGCGTTCCGATGGGATCCGACGGTGGACCGTGGGCACTCGACCCCGCCACCAACTACGACAACTACTTCGTGCCGCAGGGCGTCGGCGCAGACCTCATCGCCACCATCGAGGGCTTCTCGCGTGACGACGTCGACGCATACGCCGTGCGCTCGCAGGACCTCGCCGCCAAGGCGTGGACCGGCGGATACTTCGCCAAGTCGGTAGTGCCGGTCAAGGACATCAACGGCATCACCATCCTCGACAACGACGAGCACATGCGTCCGGGCACCACGGCAGAGAACCTCGCCGGCTTGGCTCCCGCGTTCGGTGTGATCGGTGAAATCGGCGGATTCGACGCCGTGTCGCTGCAGAAGTACCACTGGGTCGAGAAGATCAACCACGTTCACCACGGCGGTAACAGCTCGGGAATCGTCGACGGCGCTGCCCTCGTGCTCGTCGGTAGCGAGCAGGCCGGCAAGGACATGGGTCTGACGCCGCGCGCTCGCGTCGTCGCCACCGCCACCAGCGGCGCCGACTCCACCATCATGCTCACCGGCCCGACGCCGGCGTCGAAGAAGGTTCTGGCAGCTGCCGGCCTGACAGTCGACGACATCGACCTCTTCGAGATCAACGAGGCATTCGCTTCCGTCGTCCTGAAGTTCCAGAAGGACCTGAACATCCCGGACGAGAAGCTCAACGTCAACGGTGGCGCGATCGCCATGGGTCACCCGCTCGGTGCAACCGGCGCGATGATCACCGGAACGATGGTCGACGAGCTCGAGCGTCGTGGCGGCAAGCGCGCCCTCATCACCCTGTGCATCGGCGGCGGTATGGGCGTTGCCACCATCATCGAGCGCGTCTGACGCGGCGTCCGTCCTTCCAACGAGGCTTACCAGGAGTCAAGCAAAGTGACTGATCAGAACATCATCAACTGGGACCAGGACGCCGACGGCATCGTCGTGCTCACCATCAACGATCCCAACCAGGGCGCAAACACCATGAACGACGCGTACATCGCGTCGATGAAGGCCACCGTCGACCGTCTGGTCGCCGAGAAGGACTCCATCACCGGTGCCGTCATCACTTCCGGCAAGAAGACCTTCTTCGCCGGTGGCGACCTCAAGAACATGATCAAGGTCGGCCCCGAGCAGGCCGAGGAGATCTACAACCACAGCGTCGAGATCAAGGCAGACCTGCGTCGTCTCGAAACTCTCGGCAAGCCGGTCGTCGCCGCCATCAACGGTGCGGCGCTCGGCGGTGGCCTCGAGATCGCTCTCGCGACCCACCACCGCATCGCGGCAGACGTCAAGGGCGTCAAGATCGGCCTGCCCGAGGTCACCCTCGGCCTGCTGCCCGGCGGCGGCGGCGTCGTGCGTACCGTGCGGATGCTCGGCCTGCAGAACGCGCTCATGGGCGTCCTGCTCCAGGGGCAGCAGCGTGGACCCGTTCAGGCCAAGGAAGTCGGCCTCATCGACGAGGTCGTCGGCTCGGTAGAGGAGCTGGTTCCGGCTGCGAAGGCATGGATCAAGGCCAACCCCGAAGGCGGCGTTCAGCCGTGGGACGTCAAGGGCTACAAGATCCCTGGCGGAACTCCGTCCACTCCGGCATTCGCTGCCAACCTTCCGGCGTTCCCCGCGAACCTGCGTAAGCAGCTCAAGGGCGCTCCGATGCCGGCTCCGCGCGCCATCATGGCCGCAGCCGTCGAGGGTTCGCAGGTCGACATCGACAACGCGCTGCTCATCGAGGCTCGCTACTTCACCTCGCTGGTGACCGGCCGCGTCGCGAAGAACATGATCCAGGCGTTCTTCTTCGACCTGCAGTCGATCAACGGCGGCGGTTCACGTCCGGCAGGCATCGAGAAGTCCACCATCAAGAAGGTCGGTGTCCTCGGCGCGGGCATGATGGGCGCGGGCATCGCGTACGTCTCCGCCAAGGCAGGCTTCGACGTCGTGCTCAAGGACGTCACCATCGAGGCTGCGAACAAGGGCAAGGCGTACTCTGAAGGCATTGAGGCCAAGGCGCTCTCGCGCGGCAAGACCACGCAGGAGAAGTCCGACGCACTCCTCGCCAAGATCACCCCGACGGCTGACCCGGCAGATTTCGCCGGCGTCGACTTCGTCATCGAAGCAGTTTTCGAGAGCCAGGAACTCAAGCACAAGGTGTTCCAGGAGATCGAGGACATCGTCGATCCCAAGGCACTGCTGGGCTCGAACACCTCGACGCTGCCCATCACGGGTCTCGCCACCGGCGTGAAGCGTCAGGAAGACTTCATCGGCATCCACTTCTTCTCGCCCGTCGACAAGATGCCGCTGGTGGAGATCATCCGCGGTGAGAAGACCTCCGACGAGACTCTGGCTCGCGTGTTCGACTACGTCCAGGCGATCCGCAAGACGCCGATCGTGGTCAACGACTCGCGTGGCTTCTTCACCTCGCGTGTCATCGGAACCTTCATCAACGAGGCCATCGGCATGCTCGCCGAGGGTGTCGAGCCCGCCACCATCGAGCAGGCCGGTATGCAGGCCGGTTACCCGGCTGCGCCGCTTCAGCTTTCGGATGAGCTCAACCTCACCCTCATGCAGAAGATCCGCAAGGAATCTGCCGACGCCGCCAAGGCCGAGGGCAAGGAACTGCCGGCAGATCCGGCCGGCGAGGTCATCAACACCCTCGTCGAGAAGTTCGATCGTAAGGGCAAGCTCGGTGGAGCCGGCTTCTACGATTACGCCGAGGGCAAGCGCACCGGCCTGTGGTCCGGACTCCGCGAGAACTTCAACTCCGGAACCTCCGATGCTCCGATCCAGGACCTCATCGACCGCATGCTCTTCATCGAGGCGATCGAGACGCAGAAGTGCTTCGACGAGAACGTCCTGATCACCACGGCGGACGCCAACATCGGCTCCATCATGGGTATCGGATTCCCGGCCTGGACCGGTGGCGTTCACCAGTTCATCGTCGGTTACGAGGGCGGCACGGCTGGCTTCGTCGCTCGCGCAAAGGAACTCGCTGCGCAGTACGGCCCGCGGTTCACCCCGCCGGCTTCGCTAGGGGCATAGCCCCCGTGCGCCTTTTTGGTAGTTACGGCTACCAAAAAGGCGCACAGGGGTTCATCCCCAGCTGGTGAGTTATCCACAGACGAACTCCGACAGCGAATTTCACGTCAGTCCTGTCGGAGTTCGGCCTGACGCTTGGTGCCATGACTACGTCTCATGGTGGAAGCGAGTTTCTCCGGATTCTCGATGCGCAATCCGGTCTGGTACGGCAACAGCAACTCTCGTCATTCGGATACAACCGAGGGATGCTGCGGAACTTTCTGGACCGCGGCGAATGGCAGCGCGTTCTACAAGGCGTGTATGCAGTGACCGCTGGCCCGCTCACCAGAGAAATGATCTTGAACGCCGCTTGGCTTTATGGTGGCCCGCAAGCGATTCTGAGCCACGACACTGCAGCTGAGGAATGGGGAATGCGTCGCATCGACGCAGACAAGCCAGTCCATGTCACCGTGCCCTACGGCAAGTCCGCTCGCTGTCAGTCCGCGACAATCCGCCGAGTTCCAGTGCGAACGTCGGGTGCACTTGTCAGAGTGGGTGGCGTGGTTCACCCCGGGGTAGTCGTCCACCGATCCCGAGCCCACCGATACATCGGCGTGCCGTCAGTCATACCTCGAACGTCGCGGGCGGATACCGCGATTGATCTTGCGACCGCCGAATCCACAGCGCGAAGCGCCTACGTTTCACTCATCACCACAGTGACAAATGCGCGAATTCCGTTGAACGATGTGCGTCGTCGGATTGACGAACGAACACCACATCGATTCAAGGGTGCGCTTTCCGATGCGGTACGACTCCTGGCAGACGGGGTGCAGTCAACGCTCGAATACCACTATGCGGTCGACGTGGAGCAGGCGCACGGGTTGCCGTCGGCCAGACGCCAGTCTCCGGTCCGCGTCGACGGCCGCACGCTGTACGAGGATTGCGACTACAGCGAAGTCAGTGTGCCGCTGATCGTGCGTCTCGACGGTCGGTGGGCGCATTCCATGGCAGAAGTGGCATTTCGTGATCGCCGCCGTGACAATGCGGCAGAGCTGGCAGGTCGTCCGCGGTTGGTCTACGGATTCGACGAGGTGATGAAGACCCCGTGCCAGGTTGCGCACGAGGTGGAGACGGTCTTGCAGCGGGGAGGTTGGGTGAGGACGCAGTCGGGTGCCTGCGGCACCTGTGCGCCTTTTTGGTAGTGCCGACTACCAAAAAGGCGCACAGGGGCTTTGCCCCTAGGCCTTCCACCACGGGCGAAGCGGCACATGCGCCTCACCCTTGGGGCCGAGCTTGACGGCCAGAACCTGGTGCAGCTGAACGACATTGCGCTCGAACCCGAGTCGTGAGCCGGCCATGTACAGGCCCCAGACGCGGGCGGTTCCTTCGCCGACCTCGGCGACGCAGGCGTCCCAGTTGTCGACGAGATTCTGGCACCATCCGGCGAGCGTCAGTGCGTAGTGCTCGCGAAGGTTCTCTTCGTGACGCACCTCGAGGCCGACGTTCTGGATCTCGGAGATGATGCGACCCGAACCGGTGAGCTCCCCGTCGGGGAAGACGTACCGGTCGATGAATCCGCCTGCCTTGGCGCTGCTTCGGTTGTCCGGACGGGTGATGCAGTGGTTGAGCAGACGCCCACCCTCACGCAGCTTGCCCTTGAGGAACTCGAAGTACGCCGGGTAGTTTCCGACGCCGATGTGCTCGGTCAGGCCGATGGAGGACACTGCGTCGAATCCGGTCTCGGCCACGTCGCGGTAGTCGGAGAAACGGACCTGGGCGAGATCGGCGAGGCCCTCGTCCTCGATGGCCTTCTGTGCCCAATCCGCTTGCTCGCGAGAGAGAGTCACGCCGATCACCTTGACGCCGCGCCTGGCCGCGTAGCGGACCATCGAGCCCCAGCCGCAGCCGATGTCGAGAAGTCGATCACCCTTCTGGAGTCCGAGCTTCTCGAACACCAGGCGGTACTTGTTCTCCTGGGCTTCTTCGAGCGTCTGTTCCGCATTGTCGTAAGCGGCACAGGTGTACGTCATGGACGGGCCGAGGACGTACTCGTAGAAGGTGTTGGAGACGTCGTAGTGGTGATGGATGACTTCGGCGTCACGAGTCTTGGAGTAACGCAGTCCTTCTGCGACGCGACGCCACCGTGGGAGATGTTCCTGGGGCGGCGGGGCGATGGGCCGCAACAGATCCCAGCCCAGGGAGCGCGTGATGCTGGCGAGCGTCAGTGCGGACGGGCGCTTGAGGTGGAGTTCGTCACCCATGATGCGCAGGATCTCGTACGGATCACCGGGGTGGACACCCTCGGCTTCGAGATCGCCGGAGACGTACGCGCGGGCCATGCCGAGATCGCCGGGCGCCGTTGCGAGATAAGTGGTTCCGCGAGTCGACTTGAGGTGCAGTCCGTAGTCGGCATCTTCGGGGCCGGCGGTGCTGCCGTCGTACGCGGTGAATCGAAGCGGCAGCATGCCGTCGGAAAGCGTCTCGAGAATCTCGGCAATAGAGAGCTTGTCCTGGCTTTTGGAGTCTTTGAACGTGGTCATTTACGTTGCACCGCCTTAGAGAATAGATCCAATAAACGGGATTTCGGGTCGTAGCGTTCCTTGAGTCCGATGTACCGGTCGCCGCCGTAGTACAGCTCCTCGAAGTCTTCCTTCGAGTAGTAGGAGTCGGAGTAGAGCGATTTGTGTCCGTCGAAATCGCTGACCTTTTCTTCGATCAGTCGATTTGCTGCCCCCTCGCGCTCACCAGGAACGATCGGCACCGAAGACCAGAAGCCGATGTTGACGTAGGTGCGCTTGGGTTCGAGGGGGTAGAGGGGCCACGGCCGTGATGCAGAAGCGGCGGCAGGGCTTGGCTCGCGAAGACGCAACGGGCACAACCACAGTGGTTCGATCGGGATTTCCTCGAGGAACCACGAGACGAAGTCCGCGGTTCGTTCGATGGGTACCTCGACGTCCTGGACGACGCGTTCGCGCGGGGGCTTGCCCTTGCGCTTTTCGAGGCGATCTCCGATGTCGTACTTGTGGTCGAGGGCGATCAGCTTCCAGTAGAAGCTGCTGCGCAGGTACTGCTTGGGCCAGAAGCGCCGGATCTTCGGGTTCTGTGCACCGAAAGCTCGTGAGCACCAGAACCAGTCGGTGTCCCAGCGCCACAGGTAGTCGCGAATGGTCAAGCGATCCGTCTTGGGCTGGGTGAGTGACGAATGCTGGATCGACCGGTAGAAGATGTCCTGGTCGGTGTAATCGCTGACCGGGCCTTCCTCGTCGGTTTGCGCGCCGAGTGTGAGGTAGCTCTCGGAATCGGTGAAGACCACCCCGTCGAGATAGTCGACGGCGATCCCGTCGTACTCGCGCTCGGTGACGATGCGATCCATCGTTTCTTCGAGTTTCTTCAACGAATCGAAGCGCACGTGGCGCAAGGCGACGTACTTCTTGACGGGTTCGAGTGCGATCTTCAATCGCGTCGAATAGCCAAGGGTGCCGTAGGAATTGGGGAAACCGAAGAACAGTTCGGCGTGTTCGCCGTCCGGTGTTGCGGTGATGATCTCGCCGCTTCCGGTCAGTACGTCGATTTCGAGTACCGACTCGTGCGGCAGGCCGTTGCGGAACGAGGTGGACTCGATGCCCAGGCCGGTCACCGCACCGCCCAGGGTGATGGTCTTGAGTTGAGGCACGACCAGGGGCGCCAGCCCGTAGGGCAGCGTCGCGTCGACGAGGTCCTCATACGTGCACATGCCGGCGACGTCGGCTGTGCGCGCTTGCGCATCGACGGCGATGACACCTGCCAGACCGCTGACGTCGAGGCCGGGGGCCGACGTCTTGGCGCGAGCGCGGAACAGATTGGATGTCTTCTTTGCCAGGCGTACAGAAGCATCGGCGGGAATGGCGCGGTATGACGCGAGTAGGCGTTCGACGCCTTCTCTGTGCTGCTCGAACCCCATTTCACGCGCAGCATCGGAACCCGGGCCTTGCTTTGTCCGGATTCGATCTAACTTCTGAACTACCCCATTGAACGAGAGAGTCACACCCTGACGCTATCGGTAGTTGCGTGTGCAAGCTATCCGGAGGGGTATTAATGCCCGAATTTGATCGAGTTGTTGCAATCGAACTCGGTAAATGCTCCGAGTGGTGAACCAGCTCACACGGAATGGGTAGATGGTCGAGATACCCGGGCGCAGCAGGCAGTATGGAAAGGAATATCTGCGCAGTTCGAGGTGCGGATTCGGGTAGTCATTCGCGGTATCGAGCCGCGTTGGTCGAGCAAGGAGACGTAGGGCATATGGGTCAGGTCAATGCAATGAGTTCGACAGTCGTCACAGCAGCACCCGACAAGGTGCTCGCGGCGCTCTCGGACTACGAGACGGTTCGCCCGCGAATCCTGTCCGAGCAGTACCTCGACTACAAGGTCGTCGAAGGTGGCCAGGGTGACGGAACCGTCGCGCAGTGGACGCTCAAGGCGACGGAAAAGCGCTCGCGCAACGTCAAGGCGACAGTGACGGTCGACGGCAACGTCATCACCGAGAAGGACGCGAACTCCAGCCTCGTCACCACCTGGACCGTTGCCCCCAACGGCACCGGAACGACGGTGACGACGCTCACCCAGTGGCAGGGTGCCACCGGTATCGGCGGCTTCTTCGAGCGCACGTTCGCTCCGAAGGGTCTGCAGCGCATCCAGGCCCAGGTCCTGGACAACCTCAAGCGCGAACTCGTCTAACCGATCCTGCATCACCGAGATGGCGTCGTACCTTCACCGGTACGGCGCCTTCTTTCACGGGCCGGTAATGATCCGTCCGAATTCGGTGAGTGCGGGGTTTCCGCTTTCCCAGTAATCGCTGTGAACTCCGAACCCAGGCTCCCCGGGAGATCCGGTGAATACCTGCGCGCCGAATTCCGGATCCGACGGGTCGAACCCGTGGACTCCGAGGATCTTGGGGATCAATTGGACCGGATCCCAGAAGGCCGTCGTCGAATGAACATGGTGAGCCACCTCGTCCGAGTCGACGCCGTCCAGGCTCAGTTCGTTCACGCGCTCGGCATCGACGCCGGGGCTTGCGACAAAAACCAGTTCGTCGACGTCGAGAGAAGCGCCACGGGTAGTCGCAGCACCGATCACGGTGCTGCCGTAGGAATGACCGATCACCACGTTGTGCGAAGGCGGACCGTCATGCGAGGTTCGTAACCCGTCCTGGAAGCCGTCGAGCCTCGGCGCTGCGGAGTCGGCGTACCGATCCGAGGCTGCGTCGGGAATGCCTGGGGGAGCGTCGTATCCGGACCACAGGATCACTGATGTGGCTTCCGTTGGCGCCGCCCTGACCGCCGCGTCGTACATGGCCTTGGTTCGTTGCAGGTCTCCGCCGACGCCCGACAGCCCGGAGCCGGTTCCGGGAACCAGTGTTGCGACGTTGCCGGCGGCATCGGGATTACCGACTGCCACGACGGCATGCCCATCAGTGACCGAGAGAAGGAACGTGTCCGGTCGAAGTTCGCCGCGCACGGCCGTGTATCCGGCAGCGACCGTTCGATCCGGCAACTGCTCGAGCGCAGAGAGGTACCGCCGGTTGTAGTAGTCCCGGTCGAGAGCGGGAAGGCCGTCCCGGCTACCGATGGACGGATCCCACCTCGCCAACGCGTCTTTCTCGTTGGGCGTGAGCGATTCCCAGAGTCGGTGTAGCTCCGTTGGTGTCCCGGGGAGTGTCGACCTCCCGTCGAGGATGTCGAGGACAGTGCGGTCGAGGCGATCAGGCTGATTGCCAAGGAGTGATCCGATCTCTCGGAATGCCGCACCCAGAGCAGTCGCGGCCCGGTTGTCTTCGTCGTCGAGTGCCGTCAATGCAGTGGAGATCTTCTGCTGAAAAACCTTTGCAGCCGTGTCGTTTTCGGAATCTTGCATGGCGTCGGCCAGATTCCACGGCTGCTTCGTCTCAGGTGCCGATACCGCTCCACTGTCTGACACCGTCAAGCCGTGTTCGAGAGTCGCCTCCTCGACCAGGTCCAGAACTGATTTTCGCGCCGCACCGATCGTATTGGCCGCTCCGCCATACAGATCCGCAACTACGCGAAATGCAATCGACAGCCGCGACGAGGAAAGCGAGATGCCAGACCACTGCACTGCCGCCGCGCTCGACGCTTGTCCCTGCCAGAATTCGCGGACGGCGTCGATGCTGCGTCCGGCGTCATTGCCGAGAGCTTCGATCTGCCGGTCGATGTCGATCAGTTCCGAAGCGCTTGTGAGCAATTTCTCCGGTGACCACGTTCGAAGCTGAGAGACGGTGGGCCGCATCAGTAGGCTCCGCGCAGTTCGGACACCACTTCGCCCTCGGCAGCGTCGTACAGACGTGCTGCGGCAGCGGTTCCCGACGCCATGAGTCCCAATTGCGTAGCCAGGTGCCGGTACGCGTCGGCGATGACGCCGGCATTCCCAGTCGACACAGCCGCGACAGCGGACGAGTTCAGGGCCGCCGCGGCTTCGAAAATCGGGCCGGCGGAATCGATCCCCGAGATCTGATCCGCAATTCGAGACAGATCAGCTGAAAGTTGCTGCAGAGCAGCGAAATCTACCTGAAGTATCGGCCCCATGGCAGAACCGTATCCAGGTGAGCGGGCTACTTCGGCGGTGCCGACATACCTGTGGACAAGTGGAATTTCTCCACAGAAGACAGGTCAGGGGGTTGTGAGGAAGGCCGTGACTCCGCTGGTGACGGCGGACGCATATTCCTGCTGACCGTCCGGGCTCGTCATGCGCGCTGCCTCGTCGGCATTTCGCATGTTGCCGAGTTCGACCAGAATCGACGGCCGCTGCGACAGATTGAGTCCCGTCAGATCGGCGCGTGGTGCCAGCCCGTCGTCACCGATGTAGGTCGACGGGGTGAGTCCGGCTGTGACGAGTGAGTCGCGCATGGTTTCGGCAAAGGTGACGGACGGGCCGGCCTGCACCGCGTTCAGCGGGGGCGCGGAGTAGCAGACGTGGAAGCCCTCGGCTCCGGCTGCTGCGCCGTCCGCGTGAATGCTCACCACTACGTCGGCGCCGGAGGAATTGGCAGCTTCGGCGCGTGCGTCGACGCAAGATCCGACGCTGATGTCGTCCGGTCGACTCAGGACCACTGTGGCGCCTTGGCCTTCGAGTTCGCTCTTGACCAGGCTCGCGACTTCCCAGTTGAAGGTGTGCTCGGGGAACCCGGCATCGGTGTTGGTGCCGGTGGTCTGGCAGTTCTTGGTGCCGCCGCGGCCCGTGGGGACCTGGGTGTTGATGCTGTCGTCGTTCGCCCCGCTGTGCCCGGGATCGAGGAAGACGACCTTGCCGGTGAGCGCAGCGGGGACGTCAGCGGCGACAGTGCTCAGCGGAGACACCTCGACCGAAGTCGTGGCCTCGGCAGTCTCGGTCGGAATCGTGCACGCAGCGCTCAGAAGCCCGGCCCCGACCATGGCGATCAGGGCAGTGGAGCGGAACACACGTGATGCCATGTTTGACCCTCTTGACGGTTTTACGGTGTCTGACTGGTTCCGGCGCACCCGCTCACGGTAGCGCGCACCGACTACGCTGGTGGGGATAACTCTGTAGAAAGGACCGCTCGTGCAACCAGGTGGAGCACCCGACATGTCTGCTCTGTTGGCTCAGGCTCAGCAGATGCAGCAGCAATTGATGGCGGCGCAGCAGGAAATGGCTCAGGCCGAAGTGACCGGTCAGGCCGGTGGCGGACTGGTTGTCGCCACGGTCAAGGGCACCGGCGAGGTTGTCGGTCTGCAGATCGATCCCAAGGTCGTCGACCCCGAAGATGTCGAGACGCTGCAGGATCTGGTGATCGGCGCGATCGAGGACGCTTCGCGTAAGGCACAGGAAGTCGCTGCTGAGAAGCTCGGCCCGTTGGCCGGCGGACTCGGCGGAGGCCTTCCCGGTCTCCCCGGCTTCTAGAAACGAGAACGCGTGTACGAAGGTCCGGTTCAGGATCTGATCGACGAACTCGGGAAGCTTCCCGGAGTCGGGCCGAAGAGCGCTCAACGCATCGCTTTTCACCTGCTCTCCGTGGAGCCTCCCGAGATCGACCGTTTGAAAAATGCATTGCAGCGCATCCGTGACGGCGTTCAGTTCTGCACGGTGTGCGGAACTGTCTCCGATCAGGAGAAGTGCCGCATCTGCGCCGACGCACGTCGCGATCGCACGGTGATCTGCGTCGTGGAGGAACCGAAGGACGTCCAGGCCGTCGAGCGCACCCGTGAGTTCAAGGGTCGTTATCACGTGCTCGGCGGTGCGCTCAATCCGCTCTCGGGGATCGGGCCTGACCAGTTGCGTATCCGGGAGTTGTTGGCTCGCATCGCAAATCAGGAGGACGGCGTCGACGTGTCCGAGGTCATCATCGCCACCGACCCCAACACGGAAGGTGAGGCGACAGCTACCTATCTCGTTCGCATGATGCGAGACATTCCGGGGCTGACGGTGTCTCGGTTGGCTTCGGGTCTTCCGATGGGTGGCGATCTCGAATTCGCAGACGAGTTGACGCTGGGTCGCGCATTGTCCGGCCGTCGTGAATTGTCGCGGAACGCTTGATGAGCGGCACGGAGCAAGGTCAGCAGGTGCGTCGTACGTCCGAGCAGACGCGTGCGCAGATCATCGCGTCGGCCGGGAAAGCATTCGCGACTCGGCCGTACCGCGAAATCACGCTCAAGGACATCGCCGAAGACGCAGGCGTCAGCGCGCCTCTGATCATCAAGTACTTCGGTTCCAAAGAGCAGTTGTACGACGAGTTGGTCGACTTCCGGGCAGCGGCGGTCACGGTCTTCGACGCCCCGAACGACTCGCTCGGCGAGCGCATGGTCTCGCTGTTCACCAAGCCGCTGGAGTCGTACAAGCCGCTGTCCATGAGCTTGTTGTTCATGAGCGGCGTCAGTGAAGAGAGCAACCGCAAGCTGCGCGAGAACTATTCGACGCAGATGATCGACACCCTCGCCGCTCGCCTGTCCGGCCCCGACGCGAGATTGCGCGCGGAACTGGCGATGTCGATGGTGGTCGGAGTGGCGATCATGCGCCGACGGATGATGGCCGGCCATGCCACCGGCACCCAGGACGAGGTGGTTGCGCTGTACGCACCGCTGGTGCAAAAGCTGCTCGACGGGTGAGCGGCGTCACAATTCTTGCTAGGTAAATATCCGTTCACCTAATGTAGGTGAACGGATATTTACCTAGTGAGAACAGGCGGTGTGGGGTGACGACGCTCGACCGTCCGCCGGGCACGCCTGCAGTCACCACCTCCGACGCGGGACTCGCGCAGCCGCGCTCCCGCTTCCTGTTCCCCATCGTTGTCGCCGCCGCAGTGTTCCAGGCTGTTCTGCAGACGGTCATCGTTCCACTGCTGCCGGAGTTGCCGCACTTCACCGGCGCTGGACGCACGGCCGTGTCCTGGCTGGTGACCGTCACGCTGCTGGTCGGCGCTGTCGTCACTCCCATCTTCGGTCGACTCGCCGACATGTTCGGCAAGAAGAAGATGCTTCTGGTTGCTTTCTCGATGATGACTCTCGGCTCGATGTTGTGTGCGCTGTCGTCGGACATCGCTGTACTCATCTTCGCGAGAGCGTTGCAGGGAGCCGGGTCGGCGGTCATCCCCATCGGAATCTCCATGCTGCGAGACGAATTGCCACGGAACAAGGTCAACGGCGCAGTGGCCATGATGAGTTCGACGCTCGGTGTCGGAACCGCTTTGGGCATACCGTTTTCTGCGATGATCGCGCAGTACTCGAATTGGCACGTCCTGTTCTGGGTAACCACCGCCATCGGGCTGTCCGTGACTCTTGCTGCGGTGCTGTTCATTCGAGAGTCCGAGCCGAATCCGTCGGGAAGATTCGACGGCGTCGGGGCGGTTGGTCTGAGCGCCGCGATGATTGCTCTGCTTGTGCCGATCACTCAGGGGTCGAGTTGGGGGTGGACCAGTGGAGCGGTGATCTCCATGCTGGCCGCGTCGGCGGTGCTGTTCGCGCTCTGGGTAATTCAACAGCGGCGCAACGTCAATCCGCTGGTCGACGTCCGTGCTCTCGTGAAACGTGCGGTGTTGATCCCGCATCTGGCGGCTCTGCTGGTCGGGTTCGCGTTTTTCGGGAACACACTGATCACCACACAACTGCTGCAGGGGATGAAGGGGCCGGGTGCCGGGTACGGCCTGTCGATCGTCGCGGTAGCGCTCTGCCAGATTCCGGCGAGTATCGCGATGGTGCTGTTCTCACCGGTTGCGGTGCGTATCACCGACCGCTTCGGTTCACGGACCGCGATGTTGACCGGCGCCGTGTTCCTCGCCGGCGGGTACGGGATTCACGCCGTTGCCGGTAAGCCGCTGTGGGGAGTGGTTGCAGCACTGGGTATCACAGCGGTCGGGACTGCCATCGTGTACAGCACGCTCTCGCTGCTGATTCTGGTTGCCGTACCTCGTCAGCGACTGGCGGCTGCCAACGGGGTGAACTCACTTCTGCGGACGTCCGGAAGCACGATCTGCAGTGCGACGGTGGCAACCATTCTCGCTGCATTCGTGATCAGCGGTTCGGAACATTCCACGTCGTGGACCGGATTCTCCGTCGCCTACCTGGTGTGCGCGGGCTGCGCGGTGGTCGTGTTCGCGGTGTCGATCCTGTTGCCGCAGGGACGAACCCCGAAACATCTGGATTTGCCGGATCTGGTCAGGCGACCCTGAATCCCGAGAGGAAGAGCGTGATCATCAGATCCGCGAACTCGTCGGTGGTGTACTTCTGGCGATCCGGCCAATGCGTTGTCGACCACAAGGTGTCTCGTACCGATCGATAGAAAATTTCCGGTGCCACGTCTTTGCGGAAGATTCCCTGATCGACGCCTTCGGCAATCGCTTTCATCCAATGCTCGCGGACTTGGCGGGAAGGCCCGTCGACGGATTGCAGGAGATCGTTGTCGCGAAGATAAGCCCGATCGTTCTGGTAGATCGCCGTCGGGTGCGGGTGTAGTTCGATGACGACCAGCGTCTCGCGGATCAAGCCGCGCAGGACTTCCTCGGGGTCGTTTGCCGTCCTCTCCACCTGATCGAAGCGGAGCTGAATGTCGGTGATGAAGCCGCGCATGAGCTCGGCAACTATCGCATTCTTCGACTTGAAGTAGTGGTAGAGGCTGCCCGAGAACACACCGGCGGCGTCGCCGATCTCGCGAACGGTCGTGGTGGCGACACCCTTCCTGGCAAACAGCTCGGCTGAGCTCTCCAGGATCTTCTCCCGACGATCTGGTGATGCCACTGAAATCTCCACTGGTTGTCGGTCCTGCTCAGGGCAGGGTTTCGGGGGTGCCGGGCTGCCGGCGTCGAACGTAGCGCAATCCTGCCTGATAGCTCCGGCTCGAACCAATTCGTCGGTGAGATCGCGTGTTTCCACTTCCGGATTCCTATGCTAGCTTCAAAATCAAGCGCTTGCTCAACTTTCGTTCACGGAGGATTTCAGTGCAGAGCCTGCAGACGCAGTTTCCGAATTTCATCGGCGCAGAGGCCGAACCACCCCGCGTCGCCCGCTACGCCGTCAACGAGGCGATGATCCGCAACTGGGTCGAGGCGCACGACGACCGCAACCCGATCTACGTCGACGCAGAGGCCGCCCGCAGTACCGGCCGTCGAGACGTCGTCTGTCCGCCCGCCATGATTTCGACCTGGGTGATGGCGGGCTACCGCCGCTATCGGCAGGTCCAACAACTTCGCGCCGACGGAGCCTCCGAGGATTTCGCCTATTCACGACTACTCGGGCTGTTGGACGAGGCCGGCTACACGTCCGTAGTCGCGACCAACGTCGAGCAGGAGTATTTCGCGGAGTTGAGTCCCGGAGACCACGTCACCGCATATTTCACCATCGAAGCGATCTCGCCGTTCAAACAGACGGCTCTCGGTCACGGGTGCTTCATCACTCTGTTCAAGAAGTACGTCGACCAGGGAGGAAAGACACTGGTCGAAGAGCGTTTTCGATTGCTCAGGTTCAAACCAGATGTCCAGACAGGTACCCAACTCGAAGTCCAGGAGGTAATCGCATGAGCGAGACTGGCTCCCGCAACACCGCTGTTCCGAGACTCACCGTCACCGACGACAACGATTTCTTCTTCTCCGCGGCCAAAGAGGGCCGCCTCGAGATCCAACGGTGTGCGGATTGCAAGACGCTGCGCCATCCACCCGCACCCGCGTGCCCGGAATGCCGCTCGTTCAGTTGGGACACAGTCGAATCCACGCGGCGATGCACGTTGCACAGCTTCACGGTCATCCATCACCCGAAGGATCCTGCTTTCGAGTACCCACTCGCCGTCGGACTCGTCGATCTCGAAGAAGGCACGCGTCTGGTTGCCGACATCGCGGGGATCGATCACGAGGAACTCGACTTCGGCATGGAACTCGAAGTGACCTTCTCCGAGCACGCTCACGGCGAGATGCTGCCGCAACTGAGGCGACGGGGTTCGGTGCAATGACGAAACTGATTGACTGCGAAGTGGGTTCGGTCCTCCCCAGCCTCGAATTGCCGTTGGATCGAACGCTGATCGTCGCCACTGCGATCTCTTCTCAGGATTTCGAGGACGTGCATCACGATCCGGGCAAGGCCCAGGATCGCGGAACTCCCGACATCTTCATGAGCATCAACACCACCAACGGGCTCATCGACCGCTATATCACCGACTGGTCCGGCCCGGCATCACGGATCGTCAAAACATCACTACGGCTTGGTGTTCCGAACTTTCCCGGAGACACCATGACATTCACCGGCGAGGTCACCGCCACAGACGGCCGGGCGCTCACCGTGACGGTTCTCGGGAAAAACGCCCGTGGAACACACGTGACGGCCGACGTGACTCTCGAACCGGTGGAAAGGGTAATCGCATGACACGAGGATTTTCGAGGCAAGCAGCCATCGCCGGAATCGGCGCAACCGAGTTCTCCAAGAACTCCGGCCGTAGCGAATGGCAGTTGGCATGCGAATCCGTGATCGCCGCACTCGACGACGCTCACATCGAGGCAGAAGAGGTGAACGGATTTGCGCTGTTCACCATGGAGAACAATCCTGAGATTGCGGTCGCACGCGCCCTCGGGATCCCGGAATTGACGTTCTTCAGTCGAATTCCACACGGCGGCGGCGGTGCCTGCGCACCGGTTCAACAAGCAGCGCTTGCCGTCTCCAGCGGAGTTGCCGACGTTGTGGTCGTCTACCGTGCCTTCAACGAAAGATCAGGTCACCGATTCGGCGCCGGCCCGCCACCTTTTGCGTACAACGCGTCGACGGACCAGGAGTATCGGAACTGGATCAACCCGTACGGGCTTCTGACCCCGGCGCAGCAGGAAGCCTTCCTCGCCAAGCTGTACATGCACAAGTACGGGGCAACAAGCGCCGACTTCGGCCAGATCTCGGTCCTCTCACGCAAGCATGCGGCGAACAACCCCAAGGCCTGGTTCTACGAACGCCCGATCACTATCGAGGACCATCAGAACTCACGCATGATCGCCGATCCCATCCGCCTGCTCGACTGCTGCCAGGAAAGTGACGGCGGACAGGCGCTGGTGATCGTCAGTGCGGAGCGCGCCCGCGACCTGCCGCACAAACCTGCGGTCATCAGTGGCGCCGCGCAAGGTGTAGGTCCGCAACAGATTTCGATGAGCAGCTACTACCGCGACGACATCGACAGCATGCCGGAAGTCGAACTCGTGGCGCGCCAACTGTGGGACCAGACCGGTATCGGGCCGGACGACATCGATGCCGCAATTCTCTACGACGCTTTCACCCCGATGGTTCTGCTTCAACTCGAGGAGTACGGATTCTGCGGTCGGGGCGAGGCAAAAGACTTCATCGCCGACGGCAATCTCGAGCTGGACGGTCGCCTGCCGATCAACACCCACGGCGGTCAACTCGGTGAGGGATACATCCACGGCGTCAACGGTATTGCCGAAGGTGTTCGCCTGATCCGCGGCACCTCCACCAATCAACCGACCAAAACTCTGGACAACGTGCTCGTGACCGGCGGCTCTCCCGTCCCGCACAGTGCGCTCGTCCTCTCGGCAGATCGCTGAATCTGCCGCCTATTCGAGAAAGCAGGAACAAGATGAGCGAGCGGATCACCTACGCCAGGGCCACCCACGGCGAGGAAGAAATACAGGCGGTTGTCGACGTCTTGCGCAGCGGGCATCAAGGATTGCGCATCGGCAAGAACGTCTTCGAGATGGAAGAACGTATCGCGGCCTTGGCCGGCAAGAAGTTCGGCGTCATGTGCAACTCGGGATCCTCGGGTTTGTACTTGGCAGTCGAGCTGCTCGGACTGCCTGCCGGCAGTGAGATCATCACGTCGCCGTTGACGTTCTCCACCGACATCGCACCGATCGTGCGTGCCGGTCTGGTGCCGGTGTTCGTGGACGTGGAACCCAACACGTTCAACGTCGACGTCACCAAGATCGAAGCCATGGTCACCGCGAAGACCGGTGCCATCCTGATGCCGAACCTGGCCGGCAACTGCCCGGACTGGGACGTCATTCGTGATATCGCTGATCGCCATGGACTCAAGGTGATCGAGGATTCGTGTGACGCGATCGGTGCCACGCTCCGCGGTACTCCCACCGGGTCTCGGGCGGACATCGTCGTCACCAGTTTCTCGATGGCACACATCATCACGTGCGCGGGAACCGGTGGAATGGTGTGCGTCGACGACGAAGCCAGCCGTGACAAGGCTTTGCTGCTTCGCCGCTGGGGCCGTCGTAGCGAGCCGAACCTGTTCGGCAGTACCAAGTCCGGCCGAGTCTTCCGTGAAGAACTCGACGGCGTCGACTACGACAACGACTTCATCTTCGAGCTCATGTCGTGGAACTTCGAGCCCTCCGAACTCGGCGCAGCTTACGGCGTCGTGCAGCTCGACAAGCTGGAACAGAACTACAAGACGCGTAAGGCAACATTTGCGGCCTTCACGGCGGCATACGGCGCCCATCCTGAATTCTTCACGACGCCGGTAGAACTCGACGGTCTCGACACGGCGTGGCTGTGTTACCCGGTGATGATCAACGAGAACGCCCCCTTCACGCGCAGCGACCTGCAGGAAGCCATCGAGGCCGACGGCATCGACACCCGAACCGTGTGGAGCGGCAACGTCACTCGTCACCCCATGATGAACAACATCGAATTTCGCCAGCCGGCCGAAGGTTTGCCGGAAGCGGACGCAGTTTTTGCCCGCGGCATGACACTCGGCATGAGCCACGGTTTGCGTGACGACGAAGTTGCTCGGATTGCGGAGAGCATCAATCGCTTCGCCGCGAAGTGGAAGTAGCATGACCGATCGCTTCGAAGGACGCCGAGCGCTTGTCACCGGTTCCAGCCGCGGAATCGGTGCAGGCGTCGCAGAGAGGCTGGCAGCGGAAGGCGCTGACGTCGCTCTCGTGGCCCGGACGCTCGGTGCACACGCAACCCTGCCGGGCAGTCTCGAAGAGACTGCGGCTCGAATTGCCAAGTACGGAAACAAAGTCGAGATAGTTGTCGCAGATCTGACGGACGAGCAGCAGCGCGACATCGTTGTGCCGCTGGCGATCGAGAAGCTTGGCGGGACGATCGACATCCTGGTGAACAACGCGGCAGCGGCGATCTATCAGCCGCTCTCGGATTACCCACTGCGGCGGCGACGGTTGATGTTCGAGGCAAATGTCCATGCACCGCTCGATCTGATGCAAGCCGTGGTGCCGGGGATGGTGGCAAACGGATACGGCTGGATCGTGAACGTGTCCAGTGGCACCGTCAAACCGTGGCATGGCCCGCCGTTCACGTGGGTCGAACCGGGAACTGCCATGACCGTGTACGGCGCGTCCAAAGCAGCGCTCAACAGGATGAGCAACGGCATGGGCGTGGAACTCTACGGCCAGGGGGTTCGCGTCAACACGGTTCAACCGCGGGCAGCGGTGCTCAGTGAGGGCGCCAGAGTCCTGGTCGGTGAGACTATCCGGCCGGATCAGGTCGAATCTATGGAAGAAATGGTGGAAGCGGTCACAGCGCTGTGTGATTGCGACACCGAGTTCACCGCGCGCTCGAGCGTCAGCTTGGACCTGATCGACGAGTGGTCCCTGACCGTGCGTGGTCTGGACGGCGCAGCATTACCGGAGAACCCGGCATTACGAACCGAGGAGTTGGCATGAAGCCCGTCATCGTGGACGCAGCACGAACGCCGTTCGGCAAGCGTGAGGGTTGGCTGTCCGGAGTCCACGCGGCGGAACTGTTGGGTTATGCGCAGAAAGGCGTGCTGGATCGGGTGGGCGTGGATCCTGGCGCGGTCGACCAGGTCATCGGCGGCTGTGTGACGCCTCTCGGTGAGCAGTTCGGAAACATCGTGCGTACGTCCTGGATGCATGCGGGCCTTCCGTTGGAAGCGGGCTGCACCACGATCGACGCGCAGTGCGGAACCGCGCAGCAATCGGTGCAGTTGATTGCCGGGCAGATTGCCATCGGTGCAGTCGACGTGGGTGTGGCGTGCGGTGTGGAACTGATGTCGCGGGCACCACTCACCTACAAGGTGGGTACCGGCCTCGGAACACCACGTCCGGAGTCGTGGTCACTCGATACCGTCGACCAGTACACCGCAGCGGATCGGATTGCTGTCAAGCGCGGTTTCAGCCGCGAGGATCTCGACTCCTTCGGGCTGCGCTCGCAGCAGCGAGCCGCAGCAGCATGGGAGGCAGGACGCTTCGACTCGCACATCATCGATGTGGTCGCTCCGGGCTCTGACGCTCCGGTTCATCGGGATCAGGGTCTGCGCGAATCGAGTCTCGAAGGACTCGCGAAACTGCGGACCGTTCAAGAGGGCGGATTGCACACCGCTGGAACGTCTTCGCAGGTCTCGGACGGTGCGAGTGCCGCTCTGCTGATGTCCGAGGATCGAGCCAGGATGCTCGGGGTGCGGCCGCGGGCAAAGATATTGGCGCAGTGCGTCATCGGCGGAGACATCGAGTTCATGCTCGACGGTCCCGTGGACGCGGCAAACATCGTGCTCGGCCGCACCGGTCTGACGATCGACGACATCGACCTGTTCGAGGTCAACGAGGCATTTGCTTCGGTACCGATGTCGTTCGCGCAGGTTCACGGCGTCGATCCCGAATTGCTGAACGTCAACGGTGGTGCAATCGCGCTGGGCCACCCGGCCGGTGCAACCGGAATCAGACTGTTGGCCAATGTCATCGACGAACTGGAGCGTCGGGACAAGTCCATCGCACTGATCGCGATCTGCGCGTCCGCCGCAACAACCTGCCTGATTCTCGAACGCATCTGACAAGAACCGAAGATTGAGGAACCTGCCATGGCACTGCCCCTGCTCGAAGATCACCGTGACCTGGCGGAAGCGGTAGCCGCATTCGCGAACCGCTTCGGTGGGATCGCCGACACGCGCAGCAACGTCAAGCGGTACGCCGCCGGTGATCGGCCGGACTCGTGGGATGGATTGGTCCGTCAGGGACTGCACGCAGTGCACCTGCCGGAGCAGTACGGCGGTGACGGGGCAGGTCTTGCCGAACTGGCGGTGGTAGTCGAGCAATTGGGTGATGCGCTTTACCCGGGACCGTACGTTCCGACGGTCATCGCCAGTGGGATCCTCGCAACAGCTGCCGGCCCGGCTGCGGAATCAATGCTGATCGAATTGGCCACCGGCGCAACCGGAGCAGTCTGTACCGGCGTGGGATTGCGCGCGGCTCGCAGCGATGCAGGGTGGACCGTGAGCGGCTCTGCCGACCCGGCTCTAGGTCTACCCGGAGTCGATGTCGTTCTCGTGCAAGCGAACAGCGAAGACGGCGAGTTGTGGTTCCGGCTCGAGCAGTCGTCTTCCGCTGCGGTGGAGGTCGAAGACGGAGTGGATCTGACACGCTCGATCGGGACGCTGACGTTGACCGATCACAAGGTCGACGCTGGGCTGATCGTCGAGGGTCTCCAGGCGCACCGAGTCGAACTGATCGTCAACACGGTGTTGGCTGCGGAGGCGAGCGGTATCGCCGGGTGGGCGCTACGCACCGCGGTCGACTACGTGAAGTCCCGGCAGCAGTTCGGCCGTCCGGTCGGAAGCTTCCAGGCAGTTCAGCACAAGGCGGCCATGATGCTGGTCCGCTCCGAGATTGCCTGTGCCGCAGCGTGGGACGCAGCTCGGTCCGAAGAGCACGGCGAGGATCAGCACAGACTTGTCTCGGCTCAAGCTGCGTTGGCCGCTTTGCCCGTCGGCATCGAGAACGCCCTCGAATGTGTCACGTTGCTCGGCGGAATCGGATTCACTTGGGAGCATGACGCGCATCTGTACTGGCGCCGGGCAATCAGTATCGCTGCGGTGGCGGGTTCCGAGGTGAAGTGGGCACACACGTTGGGAGACCGGTCCGCCGATTCGGAACGGGATTTCTCCTTTATAGACCCGGACATGCTGCCTGAACTACGAGAGCAGGTTCGCAGGGTTCTGGACGAGGTTGCGCTGCTGCCCGACGACGGAACCACCAGCGCCAGTTGGGCGCCGGCCAAGGGGAGCGCTCGACGCGCCCGATTTGCCGACGCCAAACTGGTAGCCCCACACTATCGGGCGCCGTACGGGCTGGGAGCAGGACCGAGAGAACAGGCCGTCATCGCACACGAATTCGCGATGCGAGGTTGGGCTCAACCGTCCACGGTGATCGGGGAATGGGTGCTGCCCACGATTCTCGAACACGGCAACGCCGAGCAGCAGGACAGGTTCGTCGAGCCTTCGCTGCGCGCCGACATCATCTGGTGCCAGCTGTTCAGTGAGCCTGGCGCGGGATCAGACCTGGCCGGTCTGAGCACGAAAGCGCGCAAGGTCGACGGTGGCTGGGTCCTGTCGGGTCAGAAAGTGTGGAACTCGGGCGCGCACGAGGCCGATTGGGGAGTATGCCTGGCGCGTTCGGACGCCGACGCTCCGAAACATCGTGGGCTGTCGTACTTCCTGGTCGACATGACCTCGAAAGGCATCGACGTACGTCCGCTGAAACAAGCCACCGGTAAGTCGGAGTTCAACGAGGTATTCCTCGACGACGTCTTCGTCCCGGACGACTGCCTGGTGGCGGAGCCGGGGCAAGGGTGGAAGCTTGCTGCGACAACGCTGTCCAACGAACGCCTGAGTATGGGCAGCACGCTGCACCACGGTTCGAGTCGGCTGTTCCGTCAGGTTATCGCCGACGCGAGCCACGACTGCCCTCGCGAAGACGCAGTGGAGGGCCTCGGCCGCAGTATCTCTCGTGAGTTGGCACTGTCCGCGATGAATCTACGCGGGGTGTCGGCGCGACTGGCGGGTCAGGAACCGGGCTCCGAGATCAGCGTGTCGAAGGTGTACAACGCCCTGGCGCAGCGTGAGGGCTCGCGGGATCTGTTGCGACTGCTCGGACCTCGTGCCGCCGTTGTCGACCCGTCGGCGAATTACGCGATAGACCACATCGGACTTCCCTCGATTCTGTTCGGCGGCGGAACCGTCGAAATTCAACTCAACGTCATCGCGCAGCGCGTACTCGGCCTGCCGCGTTCGTAGATCTTAGGAGTTTCACCATGTACTTGGATTTGTCGGAGGAGTCGAAGACTCTGCGCAAGGAATTGCGGGCGTACTTCGCGGAGATCATCAACGACGAAGACCGCCGTGCTCTCGTGGATCAGACCGAAGGCGGCCCCGTCTTCGATCGCATTCTGCGCCGAATGGGTAAAGACGGTTGGCTGGGCTTGGGGTGGCCGGAGGAATTCGGCGGTCGGGGCGAGAACCCCGAAGCTCTGTACGTGTTCTACGACGAAGTGATTCGCGCCAATGCGCCGCTGTCGCTGGTCACGCTGAACACCGTCGGACCCGCTCTGATCAAGCACGGGACGCAAGCTCAGAAGGACTTCTTCCTGCGTCCGATCCTGGCGGGCGAATTGATCTTTGCCATCGGCTACACCGAACCCAATGCGGGCACCGATCTCGCGGCCCTCGAAACACGCGCCCGCATCGAGGGTGACGAGCTTGTCATCAACGGCAACAAGATCTTCACCAGCGCCGGTGTGTTTGCCGACTGGGTCTGGCTTGCCGTTCGCACCGATCCCGACGCGCCTACGCATCAGGGCATTTCCGTGGTCCTGGTGCCGACCAATTCGCCGGGGTTCTCGGTCACCGAAATTCACACCGTGGGCGGAATCAGCACTTCGGCAACCTATTACGAAGATGTTCGGGTGCCGATCACCAATGTCGTCGGTGAGCTCAATCAAGGGTGGAAGCTCATCACCAACCAGCTCAACCACGAACGTGTTGCCCTGGCGGCACGCGGTGGTATAGCCAACGAGCTCTTTGCCGAGGTGGTCGAATGGGCAAAGACCGAACCCGCCGGTGACGGCCACGTCTACGACATCGGCTGGGTACGTGAGAAATTGGCGGAAGTCTACGCGCTGCTCAGTGCTGCCGACCTGATGAACCTACGACTGGTGGCGGACGTCGCCGCCAACACCTTGGGCGGCGGGGATTCGACCGCGGCCAAGATCTTCGGTACCGAAGCCGTCGTCAGTGCGTACGGCATGCTGCAGGAAGTGCTGGGCGCCAAGGGCTTACTGCGCCCCGGCACACCCGGAGCGGTACTGGAAGGGCGGGTCGAGAACCTGGGTCGACGCGCCCAGAACAACACCTTCGGCGGTGGAACCAACGAAGTGATGCGTGAAATTGTCGCCGCAAAATGTCTGGGCATGGCGCTTGCTGCGCGTCGCCGGCCCGCTGCACAGAACGAAAAGAGCTGACATGGAATTCGAATTCGACGACAACTTGTCCGCCGTGCGGGATCTGAGTGAATCGATCTTCTCGGCGAAGTCCGGAGTGGACCGCCTGCGGGAAGTGGAGGGCGCCGGCGGTTTCGACGCCGAACTGTGGAAGCTCCTCGCCGATTCCGACGTTCTGGGGATTGCTCTGCCAGAGGAGGTCGGGGGAGCGGGACTCGGAATGCTAGGCCTGGCAGCGGTGCTCGAACAACAAGGCCGCCGGGTCGCCCAGGTGCCGCTCTGGTCGGTGATTTCGACGGCAGCGCTGCCGATTGCCGAGTTCGGCAGTAAGGAGCAGAAAGCGTCGTGGCTTCCGGGACTGCTCGACGGCTCGGTGATCGTCACCGGCGCCTTCGACACCGGCTACAACGCCGAGACGGCGGTTCGCGCCGAGCCGGCGCCTGACGGTTGGGTTCTGTCAGGCCGCGTCGACTCCGTACCGGCCGCCGAGTTCGCGGCCGCGCTGGTGGTTCCGGTGACGATGCCGGACGGCAGTGTCAGCGTCATGATCGTGCCGACGGACCGGGATGCGCTGGTGCGTACACCGCTTGCTGTGACGAACCGCGAGAGCAACAGCGCTGTGCAGTTCGACGGGGTTGCGGTTACTGCAGCTGACGCACTTCCCGCGGACGGCGCGGTGGTTCGAGACTGGACGTTACGACGTGCACGGGTGGCTCTTGCGGCCCTGGCTACCGGCGTCTGCGAGGAAGCGCTGGCGATGACGGCGAAATACACCTCCGAGCGAGTGCAATTCGGTCGTCCACTCTCGACCAACCAGGCAGTTGCCGTCCGGGCCGCCGACGCGTACCTCGACACCGAGAGCACAAGATTGACCACCCACCGCGCTGCCTGGCTGATGGACAGCGGAGTCGAGAGTGAAGCGGAAGCGGCGGCGCTGGTCGCCAAATGGTGGGCGTCGCGCGGCGGTTTGCGCGTGGTGCACGCGACCCAGCACATGCACGGCGGAATCGGCGCGGATGTCGACTATCCGATTCACCGCTATTTCCTGTGGGGACGGCAGATCGCCTTCACTTTGGGGAGCGCGGGGGCGATAGGCGCCGAACTCGCCGATCAGTTGGAGATCCGAGCCCAGATCGGGGCGTCGGCGTGAATATCTGAGACGACAGGTTCCAGTCACGGGCAGCGCGTCGGCAATCATCGCGCTACTCTGCCCTTCGTGAATCGCACCAGTTCGTTCATCAGGCCGTTGGTTCCGCGGGACCCGCACGAGCCGCACCGGGTGGCGACGCCGCTCGAACTGCTCACCGACCTCTGTTTCGTCGTGGCGGTCGCTCAAGCGGCCACCGGCCTGCACCACGCGATCAGCGAAGGGCACTTGGCTTCGGGCGTCGGGCACTTCGCGATGGCTTTTTTCGCGATCTGGTGGACGTGGCTGAATTTCACGTGGTTCACCTCGGCGTACGACAACGACGACGGAATCGCCCGGCTGCTGACCATATTCCAGATCCTCGGATCGCTGGTCCTTGCAGCCGGCATCGTCCGCTTCTTCAACGACGACGCCCTGCTGATCATCGTCGGCTACGTCATCATGCGAATAGCCCTGGTCATCCAATGGCTCAGGGTCTCGCGGAACGACCCCGAGCATGCGCTCACGGCGCGTCGATACGCTCTCGGAATCGTGTTGGTCCAGATCGGTTGGATCGGTTTCTACTTCGTGCCGTCCGCCGTTTACGTCCCGACGTTCCTGGTGTTGGTTCTGTGCGAATTCGCGGTACCGATCTGGTCGGAGAAGCCGGGCATGACGCCGTGGCACCCGCATCACATCGCGGAGCGGTACTCGTTGTTCTTCATCATCGTTCTGGGCGAGACGATCCTTTCGACCACCATCGCGATTCAGGACGCCGTGGACGGTGAGCATCCGGCAGCGCAGGTCACCTACGTCGTGATCGGCGGCATTCTGATTGTCTTCAGCCTGTGGTGGTTGTACTTCCAACGCAATGCAGGCGAAGTGATCGGCGGTGACAACGTCTCACCCTTCGTCTGGGGGTTCGGTCACTACTTCATCTTCGCCGCCGCTGCCGCCATCGGTGCGGGGTTGGCCTCGCGCGTCGACTTCTGGACTCATCACGGTGACGGCAGCGCGTTGGTGACGGGTGCTGCCGTCACCGTTCCGGTCGCGGTCATCCTTGCCGCCTTGTGGTTCATCCACATTCGACTACACGACTCCTCGGTACGCACCCTCGTGCCGTTCTCGGTCGCGATAGTCGTCGTGCTCGGTGGTACCTACACCGCGGTGCCCGAACTGGTCGCGGGACTGGCCTGCGCCGCGCTGTTGGCCGTGGAACTGATTCTGACCGAGGGCAAATCCGAAACCGTCTGAGCGCTCATTCGGCGGCAAGGAATATCGCCTTGGTGACGGCGACGGTTTCCAACGGTCCCTTCGACGGTCCGACCAGCACGGTCCACCGATCTTCGGAACGATCTATCGGATAGCTGCTTTCGGACCACACGATGGGGGTATCCGTCCCTTGCCCTCGGCAGGAGTAGGCGCCCGCCAGGCTTGGGTTCGATTCGGGAGAGGGCCACGAACCGCCGTGCCGGACGCGGCAGAGGAGGCCGTTCTCGAGTTCGAGCCCGAAGGGAGTCGGGTCGGCGGGCGGCGGATAGGCCTCGACGCCGTCCACGCCTCGAGCGGTGATCAGTTCTGTTCCCCAGGGAAATTGCAGGCAGAGAATCGAATCGGGCTCCGGGCCGACCCAACACGCGTCCGCGCCGTCAGCGGTGATTCCGCAGGTGATGACTCCCGGCGTGACAGCCGACTGTGATGCTGCGTAGCACTCGCTGATCTTCATGGCCGGCGTTTGGACGCTCCAACCGGATGTGGGTTTGCCGGAACCGTCGACGGCAACAAGATTCACGATCTCGGTCGGGGTACCGCCTGCCGATGATCCCGCAGTCGCAGGCAAGCATCGGCAGAGGACTATGCGGATGATCGTTCCCTCATCCGCCTTCTTGCCTTCGGGTGTGAAGGTGATGCGATAGCCGGTTCCCGCTTCGGTGTCGGCCGGAAAGACTGCGACCGATTCCCCGTCGGAATTGGGTGTGGCAGTGAAGGGACCGTAAAGTTCGGCGGCACGCTGCATCTTCTGGCCGACGGTCAGTCCGTCCAGTGTGGCAGCGCCGGTCCGGGGCGCGATTTCGACGAGAACGCCGTCGGTGAAGGTCAATTCGCAGTCCTGCCATTGGACGACCACTGTTCCGGTCTTCGATACCGGCGCAAGGTCGCCGGCGGCTTTCCGCGTTTCCTCCTCCGTCATGCCGATCCGAAGGTTGCGGAAGCCGCTGGTGGAGAGTCGCTCCCGTGCGGATTCGGGATCCGAGGCAACCGCCAGTCGTGCGGTGAGTTGCGCCGCGTTGGCAGCGTCGATCGCCATGCCCCCGGTTGCGTCGGCGATGCACTTCAGCTGGGCGGACGCAGCGGCGTCGAGCTTGAATCCGATGGTGTGGATGGTCAGGTCAGGATCGTGGGGCATCGCTTGGGTGGACTCACACGGAGGTTCGGTCGAGCAGGTGTCCTCCCCGTCGGAGACGAGGATGATCGTGCGCTCACCATCGGCGGGGAGTGCGGCGGCGGCTTGTTGAAGCGCAGCCATGATCGGCGTGTATCCCGACGCGGACAGCCCGTCGATTCCCGCTGCGAATGCATTTCGATCGAGTGGTCCGAGTGGCACGACGGTCTTGATGTCGCGGCAACCCGCGACCTTCTCGGCGTCGCTGCTACCCGTGGCGGTGCCGTACGCGATCAGACCGAGCGCAGCATCGTCTGGGAGGCCACTGACGAGAGTGTGAATCGCGTTCTTGGCGGCATCGATTCGAGGACCGGGAGCGTCGTCCTGCTTCATCGACCCCGAGGCGTCCAGCACGATGACGGTAGGCGCCGTTGCGCTCGCTTCTGAAGCCGGATCAGCAGTGACACTTACCTGCTGGGTCCCGCCTGCTTCTTTGGGCCCGCCACTGCCCTGCGTCGAACACCCGACGGCAATGATCGCAGTCGCCGCAATACAGATCGCCACACGAAGACGCATGGAACGAGGCTACGAGCTGACGTGGCCGGTCACCAGTCGTCCGAACGGACGACACTGGCTCAGCGAATCGCGAGTCGCTCCTTGCGGAGCTTGTCGACCTCGGGCAGATGCAGGGGTTCAAGCTCGTTCACACCCAAGGCGCGCATGAGCAGGAGGTCCGCGAGTTCGGGGTTGCGAGCCAAAGCGGGTCCGTGCATGTACGTCCCGATCACCGAACCCTGCACGACGCCTTCGAATCCGTCGCCGACGCCGTTTCCGACACCATGGGTGACACGTGCGAATCCAGAGGCTGAGCTACCCAGAGTTGTTCCGCCGCGGTGATTCTCGAAACCTGAGAGGGGCGCGGTGAGTCCGTCGATCAGCGGCTTCGTGATGACTTCGCCGATGGAACGCTTCTCCTGCGGCGAGGTCGTGACGTCGAGCATCGAGACACCGTCGACGCGTTCGCCGCTGGAGGTTTCGTACCAGTTGCCGAGCACCTGAATGGCAGCGCAGATCGCCAGAACCGGTGCGCCACGCTCTGCGGCGCGTTGCAGACCAGGGTATTTCGCGAGGTGACGCGTTGCGAGGCGCTGAGCGGAATCCTCGGCGCCACCCAACGTGTACACGTCGAGCGAATCGGGGACCGGATCGCTGAGGGTGATGTCCACGATTTCGGCGTCGTAGCCGCGCATCCGCAGACGCTGACGCAGGATCAGGGCATTGCCGCCGTCGCCGTAGGTGCCCATGACGTCGGGGAGTACCAGACCGATGCGAACTGTCGAGTCAGACATTGCGAGACTCCTTCGCGATGGCAGTGTTGAGGTCACGGAAGGCCGTGTAGTTCGCCAGTACCTCCACACGTCCGGGAGGGCAGGAAGCGATGGCGCGCAACGGGTCCGGGTCGAGAGTGTGCTCGACGCCCGCGTACGTGAGGCGAACTGCCAGATCTGTTCCGCGTTCACCGGCGGCCACTACCTTGACACCTTCGAAGTGCTCGAACTTCACGTCCCACAGCCAGGAGAGGTCCTCGCCGTCCGGCACCTGACCGTTCACCGCGATGACCAGACCGTCCACCGTGGGATCGATCATCGACAGCGCTTCCTGCCAGCCGGCGGGATTCTTCGCGAGCAGCATGTGAACGGAGTGCGGTCCGACCTCGACGGTGCTGTATCGACCTGCGACTTCTTGAACCGTCGATGCGGCGGCAACTGCCCCGACCGGATCTGCACCCAAAGCCGCTGCAGCCGCTACGGCCTGAGCTGCGTTGCCGCGGTTGGCTTTTCCGGGGAGGGTCAACGTCATCGGAATCTTCAGGCCGTCGGGGCCGTAGAGATTGTCGTCGTCGAGCCACCAGGTCGGCTCGGGCCGCGCGAAGTCGGAACCGGTACTGCGCCAGTGCTTTCCCTCCCACACGATGGGTTCGCCGGTGCGCGGGCAGCTGACGGAATCGCCGGCCCAACCGCCGCCGGCAGCAACCCACACGACGTTGGTGGCGTCGTATGCCACGGAGGTGACCAGTACGTCGTCGCAGTTGGCGACGATCACCGCATTCGGATGCGCGTTGACGCACGCGCGCAGTTTCCGTTCGATCATGTTGATCTCGCCGACCCGGTCGAGCTGATCGCGGCTGAGATTCAGCAGCACGATCACTTCCGGGTTCACGGCGTCGGCTACGTGGGGGACGTGCAGTTCGTCGACCTCGAGTGCCGCCAGCGTCGCATCGGTACGCGCGGCCAGGGCGGCCACGATCCCGGCATCCATGTTGGCGCCGTCGGCCTGCGTGGCGACGTCACCGAGTGTCGCGAGCGCTGCGGCGGTCATACGTGTGGTCGTCGACTTGCCGTTGGTGCCGGTGACCACGACGGTGCGCTTGCCGCGTCCGAGCTGAGTCATGAGCGTCGGGTCGATCTTGAGGGCGATCAGCCCGCCGATCATCGAACCCTTGCCGCGACCGGCCTTCTGCGATGCCCAAGATGCTGCTGCGGCAGCTCGCATGGCGAGCTTTCCGCGCGCTGTGATCGATAGTCCAGTTCCCACGGCCCGAGTTTGGCACAGGGCGTCGTCAGACGCCGAGTCGCGCCGGTGGTGAGGCTGCAGGTGTGTCCGAGAAAACAGTGTTCGCGGGCTTACGCCTCATCTGTGCGGCACTCGCTCCGGCGATCACGATGACCGCCCCGACCAGTGACAACGGGCTCGGATCCTCGTGCAGGAACAGCCAGGACGCGCCGATTCCCACGACTGGCACCAGCAAGGAGAGCGGCGCCACCATGCCGGCGGGATAGCGGCCCATGAGCATCGTCCAGAGCCCGGATCCGGCGATGGTGCCGAGCAGAATAATGTAGGCCAGTCCGACCAGCGACGGCCAGGCGTCGGCGCTGAATGCGGTGCCGAGTGCGTGCCAGCCGACTGTGGGGCCTTCGACCACGGCTGACAGTGCGAGCATCGGTAACGGCGGGATGACACACATCCACAACATCAAGCGCATCGGTGCAGGCTCGCCGACGGTGTTCGCCGCAGCCAAGCGGCTGCCGAGATTGCCGAACGCCCAGGACAGGCCGCCGAGGAGTGTGAGGACGACGGGCAGCAGTGCCGCGTGGTGCGAGCGGTCCCAGCCGATCAAGGACATCCCGCCAACGGCGACGGCGATACCGGAGACCTGCCAGACGCTGAGCTTCTCGCGGAGCAGGAAAGCGCCGAGTAGGACGGTGAACGGTGCTGACGACTGCAGGACAAGTGATGCAAGGCCCGTCGGCATCCCCGAATGCATCGCCCAGAAGAGGAAGACGAACTGGCCGAATCCGAAACCGAATCCGTAGAGCAGCAGCCAGCGGAGCGGCACCTGTGGACGCGGCACGAAGATGACCACCGGAATCGCGATGATCAGAAACCGCAGCGCTGCGAAGAAGAACGGCGGGAAATGATCCAGGCCGACGCGAATGGCCAGGAAGTTCAGACCCCACAAGACGATCACGGTCAGGCCGAGGAGACGGTCGCGGGGAGTCATGCGTTAATCGTGAGCCGTACGAAGCATCAGAACAAGCGAATATAGATGCACTATCCATGTAGTTTTGCTACATGGATATTCGTCACCGTATGGATGCCACGCGCCTGCGAATCCTCCGCGAGCTCGCCGACCGAGGAACCGTCGGCGCTACTGCTCTCGCCCTCTCGATGACGCCGTCCGCCGTCTCGCAACAACTCAAGATCCTCGGACGAGAAGCGGGGGTCTCGCTCCTCGAACCGGACGGGCGCACGCTGCGCCTCACCGACGCGGGCAGAGCGCTGGTGCTTCGCGCCGACGACGTGGTGGCGGCGCTAGACCGGGCGGCGGACGAGATGGCGTCGTACCGAGGCTCGCCGCGGGGAAAGGTGCGAGTCGCGTTCTTTCCCTCCGGCGCGGCGCTCCTGCTGCCCGGTGTCCTGACGGCGCTGAAGAACTCGGACGTGGACATCGACGCCTACGACGTCGACAAACCGGCGTCGGCCGTCCCTGGGCTGTTGGCCGATCACGATGTGATCCTCACTCACCGTGACGAACGCGGAGCCGAGACGTCGTTTCCCCGGGTCAGCGTGCAACCGCTGATGCGTGAACCGATCGATCTGGTGCTGCGGCCTGATCATCCACTCGCCGAGCAGGATTCGGTCCGGCTGGAACAATTGGCCGACGAGAACTGGATAAGCGTGCGCGGCGGGTTTCCGGTCGACGACGTTCTGCTGTCGGTTGCGTCGGTAACCGGCGTCCAGCCTCGCGTCGCTCATCGGATAAACGATTTCCGCGTCATCGAAGAGCTGGTGGCGGCGGGCCACGGCGTGGCTTTGATGCCGCGATACGCGATCACGCATCCCGGAGTTTCGAGGAAACCGGTGGCGGGAGTGCGCGCTGCACGAGTTTATGAATTGGCAACTCGGTTACACGCCAACCGCAGTCCGGCTATCGGAGTCGTGCTCGACGCCTTTCGTGACGTCGCGCGTGCTGTCGGTGAATGAAGGCCGTCGGTGAATGAAGGGCCGTTGGTGAATGAACGGCTGTCGGTGAATGGGCAGCTGTTGGTGAATGAACACAAAACGGGAGCGACACGATTAGTGTCGCTCCCGTTTCGGTAGTGCAATCCTCACGGTTTAGTGAGGGTCGCTTAGTGAGGGCCGGTATCAGGCGAGAGCCTTGGCCTTCAGTGCTGCGAATTCTTCTTCACTGATGGTGCCGGCGTCGAGAAGTGCCTTTGCATCTGCGATGGATTCGGCCGGGGACTTTCCGGCAACCTCACGAATGTAGCTGTCCTGCGCGTTCTTGACCTGCTGCGCAGCCTCGAGGGACCGCTGTGCCATTCCGTCACTGCGAACGATCAGGTAGACGAGCGAGGTGAGCAGCGGAATGAAGAACAGGAAGACGATCCAGATTGCCTTCACCCAGCCAGAGGTCTTGTGATCGCGGAACAGGTCGGTGATGATCGAGAAGAGCAGGATCAAGTACGCGATGAACGCGAAGCTGATGATGATCAGCCAGAGGAAGTCCCAAAAGGAATCCATTGTCGAGCTCCATTTCACAAGTCGGATTTGTCTGAGCTGACTATCTCACGCGCACGGGGCGTCTGCATCATCCTCGATGGGTGAATTCTTTTTGTTAACTTCGCTAACCGACTCTTTCGGGACCAATGTCATGCCGAATCGAAAACATCGACCGAAAATCTTCAGTGCTCTGAAAACGACCCTGGCCCCACCCGAAAATCGGGTGAGACCAGGGATTGTTCACGAGTCGGGAGCTGAGTGTCAGCTGGCGCGGTTCACTGCCGAGACCACAGCGCGCAGCGAGGCCGTCGTGATCGACGTGGCGATACCCACACCCCAGACGACGGTGCTCTGACCCTCCGGGCCCGTCACGGCGCACTCGACGTAGGCCGCGGCCTGGGCGTCGTCACCGGCGGACATCGCGTGCTCGGAGTAGTCGAGGACACGAACGTCGAAGTTGATGCTTCCCAGCGCGTCGACGAAGGCAGCGAGCGGGCCGTTGCCGGTACCCGAGATCTCCTGCTCCTTGCCGTTCACCTTGACGATCGCGGTGATCGCATCGGTGCCGCCGTCCTCCTCGGACGCGGTGACCTTCTGCTTCATGCGCTCGAGCGGGGTGATGGGAGCGAGGTACTCCTCGTGGAAGACATCCCACATTTCCTTCGGCGAGACCTCGCCGCCCTCGCCGTCGGTGATCTTCTGGACCGACTGCGAGAACTCGACCTGCAGACGACGCGGCAGCACCAGACCGTGATCGGCCTTCATGATGTATGCGACGCCGCCCTTGCCGGACTGCGAGTTCACACGGATGACGGCCTCGTAGCTGCGGCCGACGTCCTTCGGGTCGATCGGCAGGTAGGGGACCTGCCAGAGAATGTCGTCGACGTCGGAGTTCTGGCTGTCGGCGTCGACCTTCATGGCGTCGAGGCCCTTGTTGATCGCGTCCTGGTGGCTGCCGGAGAACGCGGTGTAGACCAGGTCGCCGCCGTACGGATGACGCTCGTGGACGGGCAGCTGGTTGCAGTACTCGACCGTGCGACGGATCTCGTCGATGTTCGAGAAATCGATCTGCGGGTCGACGCCGCGCGTGAACATGTTCAGAGCGAGAGTGACCAGGCAGACGTTGCCGGTGCGCTCACCGTTGCCGAACAGGCAGCCTTCGATGCGGTCCGCGCCGGCCTGGTAGCCCAGCTCGGCTGCAGCGACACCCGTGCCGCGGTCGTTGTGGGGGTGCAGCGACAGGATGACCGAATCGCGGCGGGCCAGGTTGCGGTGCATCCACTCGATGGAGTCGGCATACACGTTGGGTGTAGCCATCTCGACGGTGGCGGGCAGGTTCAGGATGACCGGGTTGGCCGGCGTCGCACCCAGGGTTTCGGTGACGGCGTCACATACTTCCTTGGCGTACTCGAGCTCGGTGCCGGTGTAGGACTCGGGCGAGTATTCCCAGCGCCAGTTCGTGTCCGGGTACTTCTTCGACTCGGCGAGGACCAGTTCGGCGGCGTCGGTGGCGATCTTCTTGATCGTGTCCTTGTCGGCGCGGAACACGACGCGGCGCTGCAGAATCGAGGTGGAGTTGTAGAAGTGCACGATCGCGTTCTCGGCACCTTCACAGGCCTCGAACGTGCGCTTGATCAGCTCGGGACGCGACTGCGTCAGCACCTGGATGGTGACGTCGGACGGGATGGCGCCGTCCTCGATGATCTCGCGAACGAAATCGAAGTCCGTCTGGCTCGCGGACGGGAAGCCGACCTCGATCTCCTTGTAGCCCATACGAACCAGGAGATCGAACATACGACGCTTGCGCGCCGGGCTCATCGGATCGATCAGCGCCTGGTTGCCGTCGCGCAGGTCAACGGCACACCACTGGGGTGCTCGGTCGATGATCTTGTCCGGCCAGGTGCGGTCGGGCAGCGTGACCGTCTCGACCTCTTCGGCGAACGGGCGGTAGCGGAACGTCGGCATCGACGAGTTCTTCTGCGTGTTCCACGCAGGCTGGTCGGACGGTGCCGGCTTCGTGGGCGGGGTGATGGTGCGAGTGCCGGTGGTGAATGCGTCAGCGGGGGACATGGGTGTGATCTCCAGGATTGTGGACCCGGCCTGTTGACCTGTTGGTCAAGACCATGAGTCCGGAAGGCTTGGTCGACCGGCGCACAAAAACCCCGCGGCGGGAGGCCAGTCTGGATCAGACCCCGTCGCGGCAACCAAGAAGGAGTGCGCGCTGCATGCACAGCACTCTACTCCTGGATTTCGCGAGAAATCGGTGGGGTTCGCCCTCATGTCCAATTTGTCGCCGAATTGTGCTGCCGTTTCGGCCCCGAAAATGGTGGACTGTCGTCCATGGATCCCCGAATCGCCGTGGCGAGCACGTACCTCGACGCGCTCCGCAGTCACGATGGCAGTTCCGTACCGCTGGCTCCGGACGCGGTACGCCACGAGGTCGGGCTCAAGACCGGATTTTCGGGGAATCATTTGCGGCGCAGCCTTTCCGGAGGTCCTCAGTATCGCGTGATCCGCGACATTCGTGAGGTGGAGTGGACGGTCGACGGGGACGACCTGACGGCTGACTACCTCCTCGACGCCGGGTTGTTCGGGCGGAACCTGATGACCGTTCGGGTCACCGAGACCTTCCGGATACCCGCTGACGATCACCGCATTCACCACATCACCGCGAAGATTCGACCGGCGCGCGCCAAGCACACGTGATGCGCTCGATCCGCTGGATCGTCTGTTCACTGCTGATCGTTCTCGCTGGTCTCGGTGCTGCCGGCTCGGTGCTCGCGCTGTTCGTCCACACCCAGGTGAACGACACCGACAGTTACGTCGAGACGGTTGCCCCGTTGGCTTCCGAACCTGCTGTCCAAGCGGCTGTCGTTGATCGGCTGACCGAGGAACTGACGCAGCGGTTGGACCGGTTTCCGCAGGTGGTGACGAGACAAGCCGAGAAACTTGTTCGGGAGGCGGCTCAGTCGTTGGTCTCCAGCGACCAGTTCGCGACGCTCTGGACCGCGGCCAACCGTCAGGCGCACGCGCAACTTGCTGCGATGGTGACCGGCAGAGCCACCGATGGCATCGTTCGGTCCGACGACAGCGGAACAGTCACCTTGTCCCTCGAGCCGATCATGACAGAACTGCGGACGAACCTCCGCGATCGCGGATTCACCGTCGTCGATCGTCTTCCGACGTTCGATCCGCAGTTCGAGATCCTGCAGTCCGACGAGCTGGTGCGGGCCCAGGACCTCTCGAACACTCTCGACCGGGCAGCGGCCTGGCTGCCGTGGGTGTCGCTGGCCTGTGCGATCGCGGCCGTCGCAGTTGGGCCGAGGCGAATGCGCGCACTGTCCCTGGTCGGGCTGGCGACGGCGGTGGCGATGATCGCCCTGTTGGTGGCGCTGGCCGTCGTGCGGCGAGTCTATTTACAGAATTCAGACATACCGTCATCTGAGGCGGCAGTCGCGGTGTACGACGCGCTGGCAGTTTCGCTGGTCAGCAGTATCCGCGTGCTTCTCGCCTGCGGAGTTGCCGTCACGGTGGTCGGTTACGTTGCCGGTGGCTCGCGTTCTGCGACGTTGATGCGATCGCGGATCTCGCAACTGATCCCGCGCGGATCTGAGGCGAACAGCAGTACGCATCGGGAAGTCCCAGGACCACCTCGGTAAGCTCGACCTCTGGTATCTGTAAACAATTTCGACCTGGAGGTAGAAACGCGTGGCTCTCGTCGTCCAGAAGTACGGCGGATCCTCGGTGGCAACCGCCGAGCGCATCCGACGAGTCGCTGAACGGATCGTCGAGACCAAGAAGGCCGGCAATGATGTCGTCGTCGTGGTGTCAGCGATGGGCGATACCACCGATGAGCTGCTCGATCTGGCTCAGCAGGTGTGCCCTTCCCCGCCGGCCCGTGAAATGGACATGCTGCTGACCTCGGGTGAGCGCATCTCCAACTCCTTGGTAGCGATGGCAATTCACTCCCTCGGCGCCGAAGCTCGTTCGTTCTCGGGCTCACAAGCCGGAGTCATCACGACCGGCAGCCACGGAAACGCCAAGATCATCGACGTCACGCCGGGCCGTGTTCGCACTGCGCTGGACGAAGGCTCGATCGTTCTGGTCGCCGGATTCCAAGGCGTCAGCCAGGACAGCAAGGACATCACGACGCTCGGACGCGGTGGCTCGGACACCACTGCCGTGGCGTTGGCAGCTGCACTCAACGCTGACGTCTGCGAGATCTACACCGACGTCGACGGCGTTTTCTCCGCCGATCCGCGCATCGTCCCCGACGCTCACCGCCTCGAGACGGTTTCCTTCGAGGAAATGCTCGAACTCGCAGCGTGTGGTGCGAAGGTGCTCATGCTCCGGTGCGTCGAGTACGCCCGTCGTTACAACGTGCCTGTGCACGTCCGTTCGTCATACACCACCAAGCCCGGAACAATCGTGTCCGGATCGATGGAGGACATTCCTGTGGAAGAGGCCCTGATCACCGGAGTCGCGCACGATCGCGGCGAAGCCAAGATCACCGTTGTCGGATTGCCGGACACACCGGGACACGCTGCCAAGGTGTTCCGCGCAGTCTCCGATGCCGAGATCAACATCGACATGGTGCTGCAGAACATCTCCAAGGTGGAGACCAACAAGACGGACATCACCTTCACGCTTCCGACGGCCGACGGCCCCCGCGCCGTCGAGATCCTGACCAAGCGTCAGGAAGACATCGGCTTCACGCAGATCTTGTTCGACGACCACATCGGCAAGGTTTCCCTGGTCGGCGCCGGAATGCGGAGCCACCCGGGCGTCACCGCCACGTTCTGCGAGGCGCTGGCCAAGGCAGACATCAACATCGACCTCATCTCGACCTCTGAGATCCGCATCTCAGTGCTGGTCAAGGACACCGAATTGGACGACGCTGTACGTGTCATCCACGACGCTTTCGGGCTCGGTGGCGAAGAAGAAGCAGTAGTACACGCTGGAACGGGACGGTAATTTCTCATGACGACTATCGCTGTTGTCGGTGCGACCGGTCAGGTCGGCATCGTCATGCGCACTTTGCTCGAAGAGCGGAACTTCCCCGCGGACAAGGTGCGGTTCTTCGCATCTGCACGCTCCGCCGGTAAGAAGCTGCCCTTCCGCGGCGAAGAGATCATCGTCGAGGATGCGGCCGCCACATCGGATGAGGACCTGAAGGGCATCGACATCGCCCTGTTCTCAGCCGGTGCGACGCTCTCGCGCGCCCAGGCTCCGCGCTTCGCTGCTGCCGGCGCGACCGTTGTCGACAACTCTTCGGCATGGCGCAAGGATCCCGAGGTTCCCCTCGTGGTCAGCGAGGTCAACCCGCAGGACACGAAGAACCTGGTCAAGGGCATTATCGCGAACCCCAACTGCACCACCATGGCAGCGATGCCGGTGCTGAAGGTTCTGCACGATGAAGCCGGTCTGCAGCGTCTGATCGTCTCCAGCTACCAGGCCGTGTCCGGTAGCGGCATCGCCGGCGTCGAGGAACTCCTCGGCCAGGTGCGCGCCGTAGTCGGAGACGCGGAGAAGCTGGTTCACGACGGCAGTGCCGTCGACTTCCCGGCCCCGAACAACTACGTCGCCCCCATCGCGTTCAACGTCCTGCCTCTCGCAGGTTCGCTGGTCGACGACGGAAGCGGCGAGACCGACGAGGATCAGAAGCTCCGC
Source organism: Rhodococcus sp. MEB032 (assembly GCF_030208925.1). Lineage (NCBI taxonomy): Bacteria > Bacillati > Actinomycetota > Actinomycetes > Mycobacteriales > Nocardiaceae > Rhodococcus > Rhodococcus sp. MEB032. Next base: position 5,136 of record NZ_JARVSY010000012.1, on the reverse strand, counting down.
AACGAGAGCCGCAAGATCCTCGGACTTCCCGATCTGTTGGTTTCGGGTACGTGCGTGCGCGTTCCCGTCGTGACCGGGCACTCGCTCGCGATCAACGCAGAGTTCGCCAACCCGCTCTCGGTTGCTCGCGCCAAGGAGATCCTCGCCGACGCTCCGGGCGTCGAGCTGGTCGAGGTTCCGACGCCGCTGGCCGCTGCCGGTGGTAACGCGTCGCTGGTCGGTCGTATCCGTCAGGATCCGGGTGTCCCGGAGGGACGCGGACTCGCGCTCTTCGTTTCGGGCGACAACCTGCGTAAGGGTGCCGCGCTCAACACGATTCAGATTGCCGAGCTGTTGGTCGGCTAGATCTTTCGTTCGGTACCGGCCCCGCACCTAGGTGTGGGGCCGGTGTCGTTTCGACAGGCGCTCTAGTCGAGTTCGGAAATGGCGACCAGGCCACCGAGGTACTCGGCATCCGAATACGCTTTGGCGAGTAGCGCTCCGAGCTCACCGAGAGCTCCGTTGTCGCTGCCGTACGCAACAAACATGCCCGCTTCGGGATCGGTGCCGAAGCGGCCCTCCAGATGCGGTGCATCGCGGCCTACCACTGCGTGGGCGACCGACGCCCAGTCGTAACCGGAGCCTTCGAAACCCTCTACCTGCTCGAATATCGATGCCACCTTGCCGAAATGCTGGTCGGTGAGCATCAGTGACCAGTTGCCCGGAGACGTTTCGAAAAGCTGTAGCGGTTCGATCGATGGTGATGTCATGCGTGTATTGAAGCAGATCCGACCGACAGGTTTCAGTCGGCCGCTAACGCCCGACCGATTGTGCGAGAGCCACGGCAAAACTGGAAAGTCGTTCTCGGGTATAGGTTTCGGGATCACTGACGGCCAGTCGTCCGAGCATTTCGGCGAACGACATCATGGTGTGTGCGAGGAGAACCGGATCAAGGCCTTCGAGCTTCGACTCGAGGGCAATCCCGGCGCGGGCCAGTTCTTCGGCGCGGGCGAAGACAGCTCCGCGAGAGAGCTTCAACAAGCCGTGATACTCGCTGGGGGCGTTCTCGACAGACGTCAGAATCAGGCGCCAGCGCGTCGGGTTCTCCAGTACGGCGTCGACGAAGGCGCCGACGGTCCCGGTGTACGACGCCGCTGGGCCGAGTTCGCTCAGATCTGTCGGCATGGTTTCGAGCACCTGAGCGATGGCTCGCTCGTGCTCGCGGCGCAGCAGTGCAGCGACGAGATCGGTCCTGGTATCGAAAATCGTGTAGAGGACGGGCTTGCCGACACCGGCTTCGGCAGCGACGGATTCCATGCTGAGGTTGTGCAGGCCAACGCGGCCGGTGACCTCGAATGCTGCGTCGAGGAGCTGCTCGCGACGTTGCTCGGGCGCCATGCGAGGGGCGTACTTGCGCCGCGGTGTATCCGTTGCGTCAGCTTGTGACCTGGTCATCGTGTGCATCACCTCCGCTCTCACCCTAATCTGCCTGCCACTTCTTCGTGAATAATACGCAACCGTTGTATTCATCGTCTGCAATTGTTACGGTGGCGTTGTATTCGAATGGTGCTCAGTGAGGCGCCTCTGCCGAGATCTCGAGGAGAACAACCGCTATGACAGCGTCGACCTCTTTAGTGCCGAATGATCTGCTGCTCCATCCCTCCACGTACGATCGGCCGGAGTTCGACGCGACCACGCGGAGACTGCTGGGCGCGACCGTCGACTGGTTCGAGGCGCGTGGAAAGAATCGACTCCTGGCCGACTATCACGACAAGATCTTCTACTCCGACTTCCTCGACTTCGCGGCAAAGGAAGGCCTGTTCGCCACATTTCTGACGCCCGCCCGCGACGGTGGTGGCGACTCCGACAAGCGCTGGGATACCAGTCGTATCGCCGCACTGTCCGAGATCCTCGGCTTCTACGGACTCAACTACTGGTACCCGTGGCAGGTGACCATCCTCGGCCTCGGGCCGGTGTGGCAGAGCGACAACGAGACGGCAAGGGCGCGAGCAGCTTCCGCTTTGGCTTCCGGAGGCGTTGCGGCATTCGGACTGTCCGAGAAAGAGCATGGCGCGGACGTCTACTCCACGGACATGGTCTTGACGCCCAACGGCAGCGGCGGGTACCTGGCCAGCGGTTCGAAGTACTACATCGGAAATGGCAACTGCGCCAACACGGTCTCTGTCTTCGGCCGTGTCGACGGAGTGGAGGGCACTGATCAGTACGTCTTCTTTTACGCCGACTCGGACCATCCGGCATTCACCGTGGTGAAGAACATCGTTCCGGCCCAGATGTACGTAGCGGAGTTCTCACTCGTCGACTATCCCGTTGCGGCAGAGGATATCCTGCATACCGGCGAGGCAGCATTCAGTGCCGCACTCAACACCGTGAACATCGGAAAGTTCAACCTGTGCTTCGGCGGAATCGGTATGTCGACTCATGCCTTGTACGAGACGATTACCCACGCGCACAATCGAATCCTGTTCGGCAATCCCGTCACGGCGTTCCCACACGTACGACGTGAATTCGTCGACGCGTACGCGCGCCTGCTGGCGATGAGGCTCTTCTCGGATCGTGCGGTGGACTACTTCCGCACCGCATCGCCCGAGGACCGCCGCTACCTCTTGTTCAATCCCGTCACCAAGATGAAGGTGACAACCGAGGCACAGAAGGTGATCGGACTGCTCTCCGACATCGCTGCGGCAAAGGGCTTCGAGAAGGACAGCTACCTCGCGGTGGCCAAGATGGATGTCGACGGGCTGCCCAAGCTCGAGGGGACCGTCGCCGTCAATCTCGCCCTGATCGCCAAGTTCATGCCGGCGTACCTCTTTGCCCCCGAGTCATTTCCGGCGATTCCGACGCGTAACGACGCAGCCGACGACGAGTTCCTGTTCCGTCAGGGCCCGGCACGGGGGTTGTCCAAGGTTCGATTCGACGACTGGCGAGCGGTGTACGCGAAGTTTGCGGATGTTCCCAACGTTGCACTGTTCGTGGAGCAGGCAGAAGCGCTCGTGACCCTTCTAGCCGAAGCTGCACCGGATGCGGCGCAGCAGGTCGACTTGGACTTCGGCCTTGCGATCACCGAACTCTTCACCCTCGTCGTCTACGGCCAGCTGATCCTCGAACAAGCCGAGATCTTGGGATTGGACGAGGGACAGCGGAGCGGTGGGGTGCTGGATCAGATCTTCGATGTCCTGGTACGCGACTTCAGTGCTGCAGCGGTGGAGTTGTACGGAAAACCCAGCGCCAGTGAAGATCAGCAACGGTTGGCACTCGCATCTATTCGGCGCCCCACGTTCGCGGCGGAGCGATTCGAGTACGTCTGGCAGCAAGTAGTCGCCTTGTCTGGTGCCTACGAAATGAACGGTGCCGGCTCAACGAACGGGGAGGAATGAAATGTCTGAACTGACGATGAATCGACCGCGTGAGGATTACGGCTTCTTCGGCCCAGGATCACCCAGTTGGAAGATCTGGGCCGCGCCGACAGCGCTGATCGGGTTCCAGCGGTCGGTGGTGCTCGAGCACTTCGACCCCTTCTTGGCTGCCGCAGTGGCAGACATGAGCGGGATTTACAGCGATCCGGCCGGGCGACTCGACCGAACCTTGGCGTACTTCCTGACCGTCGCCACTGCCGACGGGCGGACAGCACTGGCGCTGTCCGACCACCTCATGACAGTTCATGCTCAGGCTGCGGGCATCGAACCGATCACCGGAACTCGTTACAGCGCAAACAATCCGGCGTCACAACTCTGGATCCACGTGACGGGTTGGCATTCGGTGCTCAAGTGCTACGAGATGTATGGGCCGGGCCCGCTTTCAGCTGTCGAAGAGCAGCGGTACTGGGAAGAATGCGTGATCGCTGCCGAACTACAGACATGCAAGACCTCCGACGTTCCACGCTCCCGAGACGAGGTACGTGAGTACTTCGCTGAAGTCAGGCCCAGATTGTGTACCTCCGAGCGTGCCAACCGGGCGATGCACTACTTGTTGAGAACACCGAGAGCGCAGGGGAAGACGAAGTTCGCGACATTCAGCCGATTGGTCGCGCCGGCCACTATCGCGACTTTGCCCGGCTGGATGCGAACGATGGGTGGGTTCGATCAGCCAGCGTTGTTGGACAGAGCAATTGCGCCCGCGGTGCGAACGGCAGTCCGGTTGGGTAGTTCACCGAAGAACATGACCACTGCTCTGAAAGTCATTGCGCCGATGACGGGCAAGGTGTTGGAGCGCCACCTGCGTGACGAGCAACCCCTGGACCCGAGAGTTGTCACGCCAGCGGAGATTCGGGAGCGATTCCCGCGAGCCGCCAAGGTTGCGCAGGCCGTCTGACGGGTTCGCCACGGCCTGTTGGCACCGCATCGGGGGGATCCCTTCGATGCGGTGCTCGGCCGTGTTCTGTTGTGCCTGAGGTTCGTTCTCAGGTTTTGAATGTGGTGTTCGCCGGGCGCGGTTGCTGCCCGGGGTCGATCGAGGGCGGGGGAATGAACCAGGGTTTGTTGTCGACTCCTATTCGGATTTCCCATTTCCCGACGAACCCTGATTTTCGGTGCATCAGTCGGTGGTGTGAACGGCACAGCAGGACCAGGTTGTTCATCACCGTCGGGCCACCGTTGGCCCAGTGCCGGATATGGTGCGCATCAGTCCAGGCGGGCACGCATGTGCAGCCCGGGAAGGCGCAGCCTTTGTCTCGGGCGATGAGGGCGACGCGTTGTTCGGCGGTGACCAACCTCTTTCCTGGTTGCGCATCCAAGGGCGCGCCGTGATCGTCGAGCAGAACGGTCGACAGGAAACAATCACACCCGAGAAGCCTGGTCTGCGACACCGAGAGTGGCCCGAGCCAGGGCATGTGCCCGACATCAAGATCCGACAGAGACTCTTCACCATCAGCAGTGGAGGGTGTGGCGGCGCAGTCTCGATGCTCAGCGAGATCATGGGCATTGATGTGCACGTTCACGTGCGGACGTTGGCCACCGTCTTTGCCGGTTTTGGCGCAGTCGAGGTACCGGCGGATCAGTTCGGTGAACCCGTCCGCGGTCCGCTTCGCTGCCGACCGGGCGTCGGGGGTTCCGTCCGGTGCCGGGGTGGGCATCGTCAGATTCGACAACGCGGAGAGCAGCATTTCGCCGGTGAGGGCGTCGAAATCGCCGCGCACCACCA
>NZ_JARVSY010000022.1:0-1444 GCF_030208925.1 Rhodococcus sp. MEB032 | reverse complement strand
GGTTGAGGAACCACATGCGCTGCTGCGCCAACGACAACGGCACCCGAACCGGACGCACCTGCGCAGTCAACGCCGCACGTGAACCGCCACCGACATGAGAACCCAAACGAGCAGCCAACGCCTCCACCGTCGACGCCTCGAACAACTCCCGCACCGACACCGAAGCATCCAACGCCTGACCCAACCGAGACGTCACCTGCGTCGCAATCAGCGAATTACCACCGAGCGCGAAGAAATCATCATCCAAACCAACACGCTCGACGCCCAGAACATCCGCAAACGTCTGCGCAACAACCTCTTCCACCACCGACGTCGGAGCACGGAACACCGCAACCTGCAACGACGGAACCGGCAACGCCCGACGATCCAACTTCCCGTTCACCGTCAACGGAATCGAATCCAACACCACAAACGCCGACGGCACCATGTACTCCGGCAACAACGAACCCACCGACACCCGAAGATCGTCGACCGAAACGCTCACACCCGCAGCCGGAACCACATACGCCACCAACCGCTGATCACCCGGAGAATCCTCACGAACAACCACCGCCGTCTGCGCCACCGACACATCCGCCAACACCGCAGACTCGATCTCGCCGATCTCGATCCGGAAACCACGGATCTTCACCTGATCATCCGCGCGACCCAGATACTCCAAATCACCAGCACTGTTCCACGAAGCGACGTCACCCGTGCGGTACAACACCTCGCCGGCATTGAACGGATTCGCCACAAACCGCGTCGACGTCAACCCCGCCTGACCCAGATAACCCCGAGCCAACTGAACACCAGAGACATACATCTCACCCGCGACACCAACAGGCACCGGAGCCAAACGCGCATCGAGCACGAACACCTGCAGACCCGAAATAGCCTGACCCACAACACTCGCCGACGCATCCGCCGCCAACGCAGCATCCAACACACGATGGCTCACATGCACCGTCGTCTCCGTGATGCCGTACATGTTCACCAACGTCGGCGCGAAGTCACCGCGGCGGCCGTACCAATCCGACAAGCGACGCAGCTCGAGCGCCTCGCCGCCGAAAACAACCCACCGCAACGACAACTCAGCGGCCCGACCGGATTCCGACGCCAACCGATCAGCCTCAGCCAACTGATAGAACGCCGACGGCGTCTGATTGAGCACCGTCACCCGCTCAGCAGCAAGCAACTCCAAGAACTGCTCCGGCGACCGCGACGTCACATAATCCACAACCACCAACGTGCCGCCGTACAACAGCGGACCCCACAACTCCCACACCGAGAAGTCGAACGCATAACTGTGGAACATCGTCCACACATCGGATTCGTCGAACCCGTACACACCCTCGGTATTCGCAAACAACTTCGCCACCGTCGTGTGCGGAACCTGCACACCCTTCGGGCGACCCGTCGAACCCGACGTGTAAATCACATACGCAACATTCGACGACCGCAA
>NZ_JARVSY010000053.1:0-1536 GCF_030208925.1 Rhodococcus sp. MEB032 | reverse complement strand
AAGACATCTCACGGGGTGTAGGAGTCAAGCCGCGATCGGGAGGGGAGGTGGAAATGCGTGCAGTTCGTCGAAGAATTCGCGGGTGGTAAGGCAGTGGTGGAGTTGGCCGAGGAATCGGTTGAACAGGTGTCGTTGGGCTTGGTGGTTCCAGTCTCCGCCGGCGCGGCGAGCGTCGAAATGTCGTCGGGCGCCGGGGGACGCTTGCAGGGCGCTGAACGCCCAGATCGTTCCCGCTGCTGCCAGTCGCCGGTTCTTGACGTGCCGGTGCAGGACGAAGGTTTTCTTCCCGCTGGCACGGGTGATCGGGGCAGCACCGGCGTAGGCCTTGAGGCCGCGCGCGGTCGCGAACCTGTTTCGGTCGTCACCGATCTCGGCGAGCACGCGAGCACCTGCGAGCGGCCCCAGACCGGGAAAGCTGGTGATGATCTTCGCATCCGGGTGCTCGGAGAAGAGCACGCTCACGTGCGCGGCGAGGGTCTCGGCGGCTGTGCAGGCGGCGTCGAACTGCCGCAACAGGGTCATCAGGCTGATTCCCATCGCTGCTTCGATCTGCGGTGGCTGGCGAAGCGCCGGGGCGCGCATGATGGCCCGCAGTCGTTCGACGTCTCGGTCGAGGAATCGGGAACGTCCGGCTCTTTTGAGTGCTGCTTTGAGTTGGGGCCGGGTCAGGGCGGCAGCTGCGGTCGGAGTCGGAGCTGCAGCGAGCACGCTTCGGGCATCAGGGCGGGTCAGCCCGTCTTCGAGCGACTGAAACGCGGTCAACGCTGCCGGGAAATATTCCTTGAGCAGCGAGCGGATCTCGTTGCCGAAGCGTTGCCGAGACCAGACGGCGTCCTGCTGGGCGCGGGCGAGAACCCGAATGGCCAGAGCGCTGTCGGTATCCGCCGGCAGTGGGCGGTGCGCGACGGCGTCGGTGCGCACGATATTCGCCAGCATGACCGCGTCGGCGGAATCGGATTTCGATCCGGAGACCGAATGCCGGGACCGGTACCGGGAGGCCGCGAGCGGATTGATCGGGTAGATCACCCGGCCACTCGCGCGCAGTCCGGCAACCCACAGGCCGTGATCGGTTTCGATCCCGACTGGGATCGGATCTTCGGCGGTGTCGCCGGCTTCGGCGAATGCCTCGAGCAACCGGGCGAACCCGGCAGCGTCGTTGTCGACTCGTCCCCGGCTCACGACTTCGCCCAGGTCGTTGAGGATCGCGAAGTCGTGATGGTTTTCGGCCCAATCGATTCCGCAGTACAGTCCCACCGCGCCTCCCAATGTCGATGTGCAGGTTGCGAACCCGTGTGGTGCACGCGGCGACCTAATTGCAGGACTCGACGGTCCGTCATCTCACCAGCCGTTCGTGACACCAGCGCACCGCAGGGCGCTCGATCTGCCGAAGAGCTCACGGCTCGGGAACACAGAAGAAGAGATCATCCCTGCGGCGGGCTCGTACCACGACATTTCACCACGCCGAATGGTGCACTGCCCGGCGCTGCCTCTCTTCCAGAAGGCGTCGCATGCGCCGGGAAAACCCTGGAGTCCGCC
>NZ_JARVSY010000009.1:0-253886 GCF_030208925.1 Rhodococcus sp. MEB032 | reverse complement strand
CCGCGCAGCAGCATCATCGAACCACGCCGACAACGTCGAATCCACACCACGATCGATCTGGCCGGCACTGAAGCGGGACAGCAGGTTTCGTTCTCCATCGACCAAGATGTCAACGTCACCCACCGCTACGGTGGGATCAGCAGTCACCGCACGGAAGGTCCTTACCAGCCGATCACCGAATTCCACAACGGTCGACTCGTCGAACAGATCCGTCGCATACGTCAAAGAGGCGGACATTCCGGCGGGTGCGCCGGCCTCGTCGGTTCGTTCGGTCAGGGTCAACTGGAGGTCGAATTTCGCCAGCGCAAGATCGGCACTTTCGATCGACACTTCGAGGTCGCCCAGTTCGAGCGTTGTCTGTTCGTGGTTCTGGAACGTCAATGCCACCTGGAACAGCGGATGACGAGCCTGCGAACGAACCGGATCGAGAACCTCCACCACACGCTCGAACGGAACATCCGCATGCGCGAACGCCTGCAAATCCACCTCACGCGCCGAAGCCAACAGATCCGTGAACGACATCGACGGATCAACCTCGGTACGCAACGCCAAAGTGTTGACGAACATACCGATCAGATCGTCGAGCTGCGCCTCACCGCGACCCGCGATCGGTGTACCGATCGCGATGTCGGTCGTTGCGGACAAACGAGAAAGTACGACGGCGAGCGCTGCGTGAACAACCATGAAAGGTGTCGAGTTACTGCTGTGCGCAATCGAATTGACAGCTTCGTGCAGGGTGGCGTCGATATCGAACTCGACCTCGGCTCCGCGCCCTGAAGCGACCTCGGGACGCGGACGATCGGCAGGCAGATCCAGCTGCTCCGGAAGATCAGCCAACGCATCCGACCAGAACGCAATCTGCTTCGCGATCACGGACCGCGGATCGTCCTCGGACCCGAGAACCTCACGCTGCCACAACGAGTAATCGGCGTACTGCACCGGCAACGGCGTCCAAGCCGGCACCGACGCTCGTGTACGTGCTTCGTAGGCAACCATCACGTCACGGGTCAACGGACCCATCGAGAAACCGTCGGTCGAGATGTGATGCACGACGAACACCAGAACGTATTCGCTGTCGCCGACTTTGAAGAGCTTGGCGCGCAACGGGACTTCGGACGTCACGTCGAAGCCGACTGTCGCCAGCTCGGCGACGCCCGCAGCCAGGCGATCTTCCGTGATCGACACGGGGCTGAGATCGACGACAACGTCTTGGACGTCGAGGACGTCCTGATAGCCGACGCCGTCGACGTCTGGATACACAGTTCGCAGTGATTCGTGTCGGCCCACGACATCGATCACGGCGGCGTCAAGAGCTGCCACATCGAGGGCGCCCGAAATCCTGATCGCCGCCGGGACGTTGTTCACTGCCGACGCGGGTTCGAACCTGTTCAGGAACCACATGCGCTGCTGCGCCAACGAAAGTGGGATCCGAGCTGGCCGGGGCTGCTGCACCAGTGGGGCGGTGGCGCCCGAACCGGCGTGCAGCTCGAGCCGGACGGCGAGTGACTGCACGGTCGACGCTTCGAAGAGCGCACGAACCGGAACGCTTGTGTCGAGCGCCTCTCCCAGCCGAGCGGCGACACGGGTCGCGATCAACGAGTTGCCGCCGAGTTCGAAGAAATCGTGGTCGCGGCCAACCTGTGCGACTCCGAGAACTTCGGAGAACACCTGCGCGACAGTCTCTTCGACGGTCGTGATCGGCGCCTGGTACACCTTGGACTCGAATACGGGCGAGGGCAGAGCCTTGATGTCCGTCTTGCCCGCGGTGGTCAACGGAATCGAATCGAGCACCAGTACCGAGTCGGGGACCATGTAGCCGGTCAGGAACGTCGACACCGACTCGATGACCTGTGCGGGATCCACCCCGGCGCCGGCCTGCGGCACGACGTATGCAACGAGACGATCTCCGAAGTGATCGTCGGAACGAACGAGAGCAACAGCTTGCGCAACGCCCGCGCAACGGGTCAGCGCGGCCTCGATCTCGCCGAGTTCGATACGGAACCCACGGATCTTGACCTGGAAGTCACTGCGGCCCACGTACTCCACTGCGCCACCGTCGATCCACCGGACCACGTCACCCGTGCGGTACAACCGCTCTCCCGGCGCCCCGAACGGGTCTGCGACAAAACGACCCGCTGTCAATGCCGGCTGTCCCAGGTATCCACGAGCGACCTGAACACCCGACACGTACAACTCACCTGCGACACCAACCGGAACGGGCTGCAAGCGGCCGTCCAAGATCCGCGCGGCCATTCCCCGAATCGGGCCGCCGATGTTCATACGATCAAACGCGGTCAGCGTATCGCTGATGTTCGAGGCGACTGTCGACTCCGTCGGACCGTACGCATTGAAGAATCCACGCACACCGCCATCCGGAAGCGGCACCGCCCACTTGGCAACGAGAGACCGCGAACTGGCTTCGCCACCGACGACAACCACCCGCAACGCGTCGAGCCCGCTCGGATCCACTGATGCCAGCGCAGCGGGCGTCACGAACGCATGCGTCACGTCCTCCGAGCGCAAGATCTCGGCCAATTCCGCGCCGCCGTACACCGTCGTCGGCGCAATCACCATCGTCGATGCTGCTCCGAATGCCATCAGCAACTCGAGAACAGAAGCATCGAAACTCGGCGAGGCGAAATGCAGCGTTCGAGCATCCGCGGTCAGCGCATAGCGCTCGACCTGCTCGGCGCAGAAGTTCGCCACACCCGCATTGGTGACCACAACGCCCTTGGGCAGACCCGTGGTGCCAGAGGTGTAGATGACGTAAGCAGGCTGCCGCTCGTCGATCGCACTGCGTCGATCCGAATCACTCACCGGCGCGCAAGATTCTGCCGCGCACGCCGCCACTGTCTTCTCGTCGTCGAGAACAACCCACGTCAACGCCGACGGCAATCCTGCCTCGACGTCACTGAGCGCAAGACCCAGCACCGCACCGGAATCGGAGATCATGTGGGCGATACGGTCAACCGGATACGTCGGGTCGACGGGCACGAATGCAGCACCCGTTTTCACCACTGCCCACAGAGCGAGAACCGAATCGGCCGAACGCGGAATCGCGATCGCGACCCGATCCTCCGGCCCGACGCCCTTCGCAATCAGAACACGAGCGAGTCGCGACGACCGCTCGTCGAGTTCGCGGTAGCTGATCGACTGACCGTCGAAGCGAATCGCATCCGCCGACGGATCCACAGCGGCCGCCGCTGTGAGGATCTCGACCAGGGTTCCCGAGACCGACTGACCTCCATGAACATCGGCCAGCACACCCCGCTCGGCCGCATCGAGAATATCGATGTCACCGACGACAATCGAAGGAACCGACACGACAGTCTCGAGGATACGAACCAGACGCCGAGCAAACCCCTCGACCGTCGAAACGTCGAACAGATCTGCAGCAAACGTGAATTCGGCCGAGAGCCCTTGCTGGATCCCGTCTTCGCCGATCGACTCTGTTACTGCGAGTTCGAGGTCGAACTTGGCAGTGGTCGTGTCGATTTCGGCGGCCTTGATCGCCAGTCCCGGCAGTTCCAATGCCGTTTGCGCGAGATTCTGCAAGGACAGCACAACCTGGAAGAGCGGATGTCTGGCCTGCGACCGGGCGGGAGCCAAGACGTCCACCAACCGCTCGAAGGGCACGTCCGAGTGAGCGAACGCTCCGAGCGCGGAATCACTCGCCGCAGCCAGCAGATCCGTGAATGCCTGGGCCTGGTCGACCTCGGTGCGCAGAACAAGCGTGTTGACGAACATACCGACGAGATCGTCGAGCGCCTCGTCCCCGCGACCGGCAACGGGAGTGCCCACGGCGATGTCCGAGGTCCCGCTCAGTCGGGCCATCAGAACGGCAAGCGCCGAGTGCAACGCCATGAAGAGCGTCGCGTTGTTCTCCCGTGCCAGCGCGTCCAATCGACGGTGCACATCCCCGGAGATCTCGAACGCGAATCGCTCGCCGCGCATCGACGCCACATCAGGCCGAGACCGGTCCGACGGAAGCTCGATCACATCCGGTAGGTCTGCCAGAGTCTCGGTCCAGTACGAGATCTGCTGCGAGATCAGTGATTCCGAGTCGTCTTCCGACCCCAGAACCTCACGCTGCCACAACGAATAGTCGGCGTACTGCACAGTCAACGGCTGCCACGCCGGCGCGATCCCGTCCTTGCGTGCCGAGTAGGCAATCATGACATCGCGAGCCAGGGGCGCCATCGACCAACCGTCAGCGGCGATGTGATGAACCACGATCGCGAGGGTGTGCTCGGTGTCGCTGACCGTCAACAGGCGGACACGGATCGGCACATCGACAGTGACGTCGATCGCTGAGGATCCGATTGCAGCGACTCGACTTTCGAGCTCGTCAGGATCCGAAACCGACTCCACGGTCAGTCCACCGAACGCCTCCGAAAGCGACAGAATCGACTGCTTCGGTCCGGAAGCCCCGTCCGGATATACCGTTCGGAGCACTTCATGCCGGGCCAGTACGTCCTCGAGCGCAGTTTCCATCGCGGCAGTATCGAGATGACCAGTCAGGTGCAGAGCAAAAGTGATGTTGTAAGCAGCTGAGTCGGTATCGAAGCGGTTCAGGAACCACATGCGCTGCTGCGCCAGCGACAACGGAATTTCCGCGGGACGCACCTGTGCGACGAGCGCCTTCTGCCCGCCGCTACCTACGTGCGACTCGATGTGTGCGGCGAGCGCCTCGACGGTGGAAACGTCGAATAGCGTTCGCACTGGCACCGTCGTGTCGAGCGCCCGCCCCAATCGGGAGGTGACCTGAGTAGCCACCAGGGAGTTGCCACCGAGTTCAAAGAAGTCGTCGTCGAGGCCGACTCGTTCCACTCCGAGAACATCCGCAATCACCTGCGCGACAATCTCTTCCACCGGCGTGGTGGGTGCACGGAATTCGCGGACCTCGAACGTGGGGACTGGCAATGCGCGACGATCCAACTTGCCGTTCGACGTCAGGGGGATTTCCTCCACGATCATGAACGCGGAAGGAATCATGTACTCGGGAAGCTTCTCCGCGACGGCAGTCGTGAGCATCTCAGTTTCGAGGGACGTGTCACCGTCCGCGACGACGTACGCGACAAGTTGATCGCCGATCCGTTCGTCGTTGTGCATCAAGACGACGGCTTGCACGACTGACTCGAGCGACACGAGCGCGGCTTCGATCTCGCCCAATTCGATCCGCAGCCCACGCAGTTTCACCTGGAAGTCGCTGCGGCCGACATACTCCAACTGTCCCAGATCGTTCCACCGGACAAGATCGCCTGTCCGGTACATCCTGGAACCACCGTCGCCGAACGGATTTGCGACGAACCGTTCTGCCGTCACGTCGAACCGAGCACCGTAACCTCGCCCGACACCAACGCCCGCAACGTACAGCTCGCCGATCAGGCCGGCTGGGACCGGATGCAGACGAGAATCGAGCACAAACAAGTCGATGTTCGGAATCGGCGTACCGATAGGCACTCCGGCGCTGTGCTCGGATGTCGCGGACAGTGCCGAAACAACATCCGAAGCCTCAGTGGGACCATAGCTGTTGACGATTCGCACTCCAGCCCGCATCAGGTGCGAGAGCCTGGGGAGTTGGATCGGCTCACCGCCGAGGAAGACTACATCCAGTTGTGTGAGCACTCCCTCCGCATCTGCATCGGAAAGAGCGACGAAGGCGCTCGGCGACATGTTCGCAACACGGATGCCAGCTGATTCGACGATCCCGAGAATGGCATGCGGGTCGAAACCATCTCCGCTCAAATGAAGCGGCACTCCACTACCGAGCGCTGCCCATATGTTCTTCTGCGTGAGGTCGAAACTCGGTGAGGACGCAACAAGGATCGGCCCGGCTTCGGGCAGTTCCGAGCGGTACCACGCCACGGTGTTCTCGATGCCTCGCATCGGTACCATCGTCGGCTTGGGACGCCCGGTCGAGCCGGACGTCGAAATCACATATCCGAGATGATCTTTCGCACCGACAGAAAGCCAGGGGTCGTCCTGGCGCTGAACGGCGGTCGCCGGGGGAAGATCAGACTTCACAACGAGTATCGGGATGTCGAGTTCGATGATGTCGACAGTCACGACACACACCGCATCGGTATCTTCCAGAATCGACTGGATGCGCTCCTGCGGGAAGCTCGGGTCGATGGGTGCGTACGCGGCTCCTACCTTCCATGCAGCCAGCATCGCCACTACCCATTGCCACGACCTGGCAACGGTCAACGCCACAACGTCGCCCGCACATACACCGATCGCGGCCAGTTCCAGTGCGAGGAGACTGGACCGTGTGTCCAATTCCTCGTAGGTCAGTGTTCGATCGTCGTCCGCCACCGCGACGGCGTTCGGCTGAGCGTCTGCAGCACGGTAGAAGGCCGACAAGATCGACAACTCCGGAGCACTACAGCGCGTTCCCGCCGACCAGTCGAGCACTCTTGCCGACTCGTCTTTCCCGAACACGGCGATATCGCCGACCTTCGTGTTTTGATCGTCGACGACGGCATTCAGGACGCGGATGAAACGCTCGGCGAACTCCACCATTGTCGAAGCATCGAAGAGATCGGTCGCGTAGGTAAGCGTCGCCTCCAGGCCTTCGAAGTCCGTTGCGCCCTCTTGCCCCTCGGACACCATCAGCTCGATGTCGAACTTCGCGATCGGCACCTCGAGTTCCGCCGCCACGGCCTTCACTCCAGAGAACTCGAGCTCGCGCCGTCCACTGATCTCCGCGGTCAACGCAACCTGGAACAGAGGGTGACGAGCCCGTGAGCGCGGCGGATTGAGAGCCTCTACCAGGCGCTCGAATGGGACATCCGCATGTGCGTACGCAGACAAGCCCGAATCACGAACTCGCTGAATCAGATTGGCGAATGGCTCATCAGGATCGACCTCGGTGCGAAGCACCAGGGTGTTCACGAACATGCCGATCACGTCGTTGAGCGCTTGATCGCCTCGCCCGCCGATCGGGGCACCGATCGCGATGTCGGAGGTACCACTGAGCCGGCTCAACAGCGTTGCATATGCCGCCTGCAACACCATGAACAGCGAGACGCTCCTCGAGCGCGCCAACTCGTTCAACTTGCGCGTCGTGCGTTCGCTGATCTGAAAATG
This sequence comes from Rhodococcus sp. MEB032, assembly GCF_030208925.1. Classification (NCBI taxonomy): domain Bacteria; kingdom Bacillati; phylum Actinomycetota; class Actinomycetes; order Mycobacteriales; family Nocardiaceae; genus Rhodococcus; species Rhodococcus sp. MEB032. The sequence goes on along the minus strand of NZ_JARVSY010000009.1, from coordinate 246,794 downwards.
GTGCTTGGCGCCGTGATTGGACGCGATGGCAGGACGAGGTCGGTCGGTCGGCAGATCCAACTGATCCGGCAGATCGGCAAGTGCCCGGCGCCAGAAGTTTATCTGGCGAGACGACTCCGAGCGCGGGTCTTCGTCGGATCCCAGTGCTTCGCGCTGCCACAGGGCGTAGTCGGCGTACTGAATTGGCAGCGGCGTCCACGCCGGCGCAGACTTCTCACTTCGCGCCGAGTAGGCGACGAGAAGGTCACGTGCGAGCGGACGGAACGACAGTCCGTCTGCAGCGATGTGATGGAGAACCATCACCAGGACGTAGTCCGTCGGAGACACCTCGAAGAGGGCAACCCGTACCGGGATTTCGAGCGTCACGTCGAAGCCGCGAGACGCCACGTCGAACAGCGCCGCGTTGAGATGCGAATTCCGAATCTTGACCGGATTCAACTCCACCGCGGCCCGGTCGACCGGCAGAACCAGCTGTTGCGCGGTTCCGTCGACATCAGGGTAGATCGTCCGCAAGGACTCGTGTCGCTCGAGAAGATCCATCACCGCGGCATGCAGGGCGGACGGGTCCACCGAACCGGTGAGCCGGACTGTGAACGGAAGATTGTAGGCGGGCGTCGACGGATCGAGACGGTTGATGAACCACATGCGCTGCTGCGCAAGCGAGAGCGGGACGACCTCGGGACGAGGCTTGGCGATCAGCGGGGTGAGCTGCCTGGCGTTGCCCGCCACCGACTCGGCGCGGGCCGCCAGGGTGGCGACCGTGGTGGATTCGAAGAGCTCTCGAACGCCGAGTTGCACTCCCAATGCCGAACCCACTCGCGTCACCAATTGTGTTGCAACCAGAGAGTTTCCACCGAGCTCGAAGAAGTCGTCATCGATACCGACGCGCTCGACACCGAGAACGTCGGCAAACACGTCCGCCACGATGCGTTCGATTTCGGTGCGGGGCTCGCGGTACTGCTTCGCACTCGCGAACACCGGCTCGGGCAACCCGGCACGATCCAATTTGCCACTCGTGTTGAGCGGCAACGCATCGAGCACCATCAACGCGGCCGGAACCATGTACGACGGGAGGCTTCGGCCGGCGAACTCACTGAGCACCGCAGCATCGATGTTTCGGCCTGGACCCGGCACGACGTAGCCGACCAATTGATCACCGGTCGGGGTGACGGTCACCAAAACGACAGCCTGCGAAACGTCGGGGTGCGCCAGAAGGACGGTCTCGATCTCGCCGAGTTCGATGCGCTGCCCGCGGAACTTCACCTGGAAGTCTGTACGCCCGATGTAGTCGAGATTTCCGTCCTCACGGCGACGAACGAGGTCGCCGGTCCGGTACATACGCTCACCGGCCGTGCCGTACGGATTGGCTACGAACCGATCCGAGCTCAGGTCCGGTCGACCAACGTATCCGCGCGCGAGTTGAACGCCGGCGAGATAGAGCTCACCCGGCTGCCCGATGGGGGTCGGGCGAAGTTGTCCGTCCAGTACGTGCGCCTGAGTGTTCCACTGCGGCATACCGATCGGCACGGAAGTAGTATCCGTGGCCACGGCCTCGTAGTACGTGACCGATACCGCGGCTTCGGTCGGACCGTACAGGTTGTGCAGTCCGGCTCCACAGAGTTCGCGGAAGGCGGAAGACGTCTCGGGCGGGAGCGCCTCGCCGATGACGAACACGTGGCGCAACGAATCACAAGATCCGGCAGGTGCATTCGCAGTGAACAGCGTGAGCATGGATGGCACGAAGTCGGTGATCGTGACGCCGAGCTCCGCGATCTTGTTCGCCACGTAGATCGGGTCGCGATGACCGTCCGGAGTCGCGACGACGAGCGTGGCGCCGACCTGCAACGGCATGAAAAATCCCCACAGCGACACGTCGAATGTCGTAGCGGTCTTCTGCAGGTAAATGTCCGACGCCGAAAGCCCGTACTCGGCGTTCATCCACTGAAGCTGATTGTTGATCGCCGCGTGAGTGACCGCGACACCCTTGGGTCGACCGGTCGAACCCGAGGTGTAGATCACGTACGCAGTGTTCGAGAAATGCAAGGGAGACAGGCGATCCGCGTTGACGATCGGTCTGCTGTCGAGCTGCCCATAGTCCAGTGTGTCGATCTCGATGACCCGTGTGCCCGAGGGCAGATCCACGTCGTCCCGCGCAGTGGTCACAACACACGTGGGCTGCGCCGACTCGAGAATGTAGGCGGTGCGGTCGGCTGGGTGGTCGGGATCCACCGGTACCCAGGCTCCGCCGGCCTTGGCAATCGCGTACAGACCGACCATCAAGTCCAAAGACCTGCGGATCGACAGTCCTACAAGCGATTCGGGCCCAACACCCATGGCGATGAGTTGACGAGCCAAACCATTTGCGCGAGAGTCGAATTCGGCGTACGTGAGGCTGGCGCCTTCGAAAATGACAGCGGTGGCATCGGGAGTTCTCTCGACCTGACGCTCGAATGCTTCGGTGATGGTCTGCGAGGCAACGTGGAAGCCGGTGCGGTTCCACAAGGCAACCTTGTTTCGCTCCTCGTCGGTTGCGACAGGAAGATCCCAGACCTTGCGGCTCGTTTCGGCCGAGACGAACTTCTCGAGAAACTCTACGAACCGCGAGTGATTTCGCTGGGCGTCCGCGGGCGCGTACAGATTGGGATTCGACTCGAAGTCGATGTGTGTGCGGGTATCGCCGACGCTCTGATACAGGTTGACACCGAGGTCTTCGATCAAACCCGTGGACAAGATGTGAAGTTCGCCGACGAGGGGCCCGAACGCCAACTCGGTGGAAAACATCATGATGTTGATCCACGGGCCGAAGAATCCGCCCCGGCCCGGCCCGTCACCGCCGCGAACCATGTCCTCGTGTCGGTATCGCTGGTGGCGCAGTGCGCCGGACATTTCGTTCCTGACGTCGTCCAGAAGCTCCTGGACGGTGGTGTCCGCAGTGACGGTCAGTCGCAGCGGCACGACGTTGGAGACCATGCCTCCGGATCGACGCAGCACGGCTGTTGTTCGACCGGAAACGGGCAGACTCAGCGACACGTCCTCTCGCCCGGTCATCTGAGCGAGGTACGCCGCAAACGCCGCGACGACAGTGCCGGCAACAGTGGTCTTCTCGATGCGCTCGAGGAACCGCCCGAGCAGAGCCTCGACGTGGTTGGACAGCGCTGCACTGTCGATCCGACTGACTGGAGCCGGCGCGGCACTTCGACCCGCGAGGCTCGAGATCTCGTCGAGATTCTCGATCTTGTCTGCCCAGTACTTGCGATCGGTTTCGAAACGACTCGACTGGCGGTACTTGTTGTCCACCTCGTAGACGTTCCGGAGATCGGAGGCCTCACTCGGCTCCGGATCCCGGCCCTCCACGCGCGCCGAGTACAGCTCCGCCACACGAGTGACGAACGTCGACGCACCGAATCCGTCGAGAATTGTGTGGTGGACCCGCGTGTACCAGTAGTAGCGATTCTCGCCGAGCCGCAGGATCGTGGCAGAGATCAAGCGGTCCGTGAGCATGTCGATCGGCCGGCTGCGATCTGCTCGCATCCACCGCATGGCAGCGTCGTGCGAGTCGTCTTCACTACGAAGGTCGACGTAACCGACCGAATCATCGAGTGTGGGGTCGATGATCTGGTAAGGCTGGGCGTCGATCTCGAAGATCCGGACGAAGGCCGACCCGATTTCGCGACCGGCGTCTGCGCAGGCCTGCCGAAGGGCGTCAAGTTCCAGAGCACCACGGAGTTCGACGTACTGAGCGATGTTGACCGGAACGGCGGGATCGAGGTGTTGCGCGAACCACATACCGAGCTGGGCCGCGGAAAGCGGGAATGCGTCGGATCGCTGAACGTCTTCCGGCGAGCTGCCGACCTCCGGCTTGCCGCTCCCCAGTTCTCCGTTACCCAGCGAATTCACGCCCACAGCCTCTCTTCCACACCATTGCGCACCCGTGCGAGCCGAACGTCCGATTCGCAGCAGCTACCGACCTCATCCAACCTCGACGAGCCAGAACCACCCATTGTCTCCGATACATAGGTGACAAGAGAAATCCATACCCCGGTGTATCGACGGTTTTGTTGCAATTCGTTACAAATCGCCCAGCTCATCTACCCCCCGATCGCATTGCCGAAACGCACCGTTCAGACGCGGCGCGCGACACCTCTCCCCCTGGGACAATCAATTGCAACCGACGATCTACACCCCAATCCACATCAGTCACCTCGGACAATTTACAGGGCCGCCGGGTACTGGGTGTCTGAGCTCGAACAAGATTCGACAGTCGCTGATCGAGACTATCGGTACTCGCCGACAGACCGACGAAAGAACGCGCCGACCAGCGGTCGGCGCGTTCTTCGATTTACGGTACGAAGCTTCAGGAAAAGCCCACACCAGTCACACTCTTCAGGTGCTCGCTGCTGACCCCTGGAGCCAGCTCCACAAGCTGCAGCCCGTCCGCGGTGACGTCCAGCACTGCCAGGTCGGTGATGATCCGGTTGACGACGCTCTGACCGGTAAGCGGCAGCGTGCAGGCCTCGACGATCTTGGGATTGCCGTCGCGGTCGGTGTGCTCCATCACGACGATGACGCGGCGGGCTCCATGGACCAGGTCCATCGCCCCACCCATGCCCTTGACCATCTTGCCCGGCACCATCCAGTTGGCAAGGTCACCGGTCTTCGATACCTGCATCCCGCCGAGCACCGCGGTGTCGATGTGACCACCGCGGATCATCCCGAAGGAGAGGGCCGAGTCGAAGAACGCGGCACCAGGATTGACGGTGACGGTTTCTTTACCGGCATTGATGAGGTCGGCATCGACCTGATCATCGGTCGGATACGGTCCGGTACCGAGGATGCCGTTCTCGCTGTGGAGGACCACCTTGACGCCCTCGGGCAGGTAACTGGGGATCAGAGTCGGCAGGCCGATGCCGAGGTTGACGTACTCCCCCGGCCGCATCTCGGCGGCAGCGCGAGCGGCCATCTCGTGGCGGGTCCAACCGATACGAGTTTCCTCTGCGCTGCTCACTTGGTACCTCCTGAGACGGTCCGCTTCTCGATCCGCTTCTCCTGTGGGCCTGTGTGTACGACGCGCGCGACGAACACTCCAGGTAGGTGCACGTGTGCGGGGTCGATGTCGCCCGGCTCGACGAGGTTCTCCACCTGCGCGATGGTGATCCGGCCGGCCATGGCAGCAAGCGGGTTGAAGTTCATCGCCGTCTTGTTGAAGACGAGATTTCCTTCGGTGTCGCCGTAGTCCGCGTGCACGAGCGCGAAGTCAGCGGTGATCGCCTCTTCCAATACATACGTGCGGCCACCGAACACTGCCGTCGCCTTCGGTGGCGACGCCACGGCGATCGAACCGTCCGGGTTGTATCGCCACGGCAAGCCGCCCTCGGCGATCGGGGTGCCGACGCCGGCCGGAGTGTAGAACGCCGGGATGCCGGTACCGCCTGCTCGCAGCCGCTCGGCCAGCGTCCCCTGCGGCGTCAACTCCACTTCGAGCTCACCGGCGAGATACTGGCGCGCGAACTCCTTGTTCTCCCCCACGTACGACGCCGTCACCCTGGCGATCCGGTGCGCGCCGAGCAGAATGCCGAGACCGTAGTCGTCGACACCGCAGTTGTTGGAGAACACCTCGAGATCGGTGGCGTCGCCGTCGGCGATCGCCGCGATCAGTGCGCCGGGAATACCGCACAGCCCGAAGCCGCCCACTGCGAGCCTGGATCCGCTCGCGATGTCGGCAACTGCCTCAGCTGCCGTATTCACGACTTTGCTCATCCGTTAGTTCTCCTTCTGCTGAAAGATTCCGGCTCGGTGAAGAAGCTTCTCGGCGTGACGGAGAACGGGAGCGTCGACCATCTTGCCCTCGAACGCGAACACACCACGTTCAGTAGACACCGCGGCAAGCACTCGTGTGGCCCAGTCGATCTCTTTTTCCGAAGGTGCGAAGGCCCCGCGGATGACCTCGACCTGACTCGGATGGATCGCAACCTTCACGTCGAAGCCGACTGCGACGGCATCAGCGGACTCGACGCCCAGGCCGACGAGGTCCTTGATGTCGAGGTACACGGAATCGACAGCCAACCGGCCGTAGCTCTTCGCGGCCAGGAGAGACGTCGATCGGACGTGCTTGGCAACGTCGCGGTACGAACCGTTCGGGTGCCTGCTCGAGTTGCCGCCGAGACCGGCAACAAGATCCTCGGCTCCCCACATGACACCGATGGCGTTCGCAGCAAGCGCGATGTCGGCCACGGCGAGGGCTCCTCGCGGGGACTCGACGAGCGCAACCACGTCCGCCGGTGCGAGCGAGAGGACGTCCTCGGCCGATTCGCACTTGGACAGCATGAGACGCGAATAGTGTGTGCCGTCCAGCGCGATCAGATCGAGTTCGTGATCAGGCGTACCGACCGGATTGACGCGCACGACCGTCCGCTCCGGATCGAGAGGCGTGTCGATCAGGGCTGCACGTGCGGCTTCCTTGTCGGCCGGAGCCACACCGTCTTCGAGATCGAGGATCACGACGTCGGCAACAGCCGCGGCCTTCGCATAGCGCTCGGGACGATCCGCCGGGCAGAACAACCACGCCGGCCCCGGCGGTGTCCACGTCATGAGGACACCTCTGCCGGACGCAGTTGCACCAGTGTCTTGCGCGTGGCCAGTGCGACGACGTCACCGTGCTGGTTACGCCCGGTGTGCACGAGCGTCACGATGCCTTCACCTGGACGGCTCTTCGACTCGCGCTTGTCCGCGATGAGCGTCTCGGCATACAAGGTGTCGCCGTGAAAGAGCGGCTTCGGGAAGCTGATCTCGGAGAAACCGAGGTTCGCCACGATGGTGCCCTGCGTCAACTGCGCGACGGACAGGCCGACGATGGTCGACAGGGTGAACATCGAATTGACCAGCCGCACACCGAATTGAGTGTCCTCGCTGTACGCGGCATCGAGATGCAACGCCTGCGTGTTCATGGTCAAAGTCGTGAACAGGACGTTGTCAGCCTCGGTCACCGTCCGGCCTGGGCGATGCTCGTAGATCGCGCCGACCTCGAACTCCTCGAACCAGAGCCCGCGCTGAGTGATCTTCTTGGGGTTCGTCACAGCCCTGCCTCACGAGCGATGAGCATCAACTGCACCTCGGTCGTTCCCTCACCGATTTCGAGGATCTTGCTGTCACGGTAGTGGCGCGCGACGGCGTACTCGTTCATGAAGCCGTATCCGCCGTGGATCTGCGTGGCGTCACGGGCGTTGTCCATGGCAGCTTCGGAGGAAATCAGCTTGGCGATAGACGCCTGCTTCTTGAACGGCTTGCCCGACAACATGAGTGCGGCCGCGTCGTAGTACGCGGTACGTGCGACGTGGGCACGAGCCTCCATACGCGCGATCTTGAACGCGATGGCCTGGTTGTGTCCGATGGGGCGACCGAACGCCTCGCGCTCCTTGGCGTACTTGATCGACTCGTCGACGCAGCCCTGGGCGGCACCGACGCTCAACGCGGAGATGGCGATGCGGCCTTCGTCGAGGATGCGCAGGAAGTTCGCGTAGCCGCGGCCGCGCTCACCGAGCAGATTCTCTTCGGGGACACGAACATCGGCGAACGTGAGCGGATGGGTGTCGGATGCGTTCCAACCGACTTTGTTGTACGCCGGTTCGGCCGTGAAGCCGGGCGTCGTGGTCGGCACGAGGATCGTCGAGATCTCCTTCTTGCCGCCGTCCTTGACACCCGTGACCGCGGTGACCGTCACGAGCTTGGTGATGTCGGTGCCCGAGTTGGTGATGAACTGCTTGTTGCCGTTGATGATCCACTCACCGCTGTCGAACTTCGCGGTGGTCTTGGTTCCGCCGGCGTCGCTACCCGCGCCGGGTTCGGTCAGGCCGAAGGCAGCCAACGACTTGCCGCTGGTGAGCTGCGGAAGCCACTCCTGCTTCTGTGCCTCGTTACCGAAACGGTAGATCGGCATGGCACCAAGGGACACACCAGCTTCGAGAGTGATCGCGACGCTCTGGTCGACCTTGCCCAGCTCTTCGAGCGCCAGGCAGAGTGCGAAGTAGTCGCCGCCCATTCCGCCGTACTCCTCGGGAAACGGCAGGCCGAACAGTCCCATGTCGGCCATCCCGGCCACTACCTCGTACGGGAAGGTGTGGTTGGCGTCGTGCTCGGCAGCAACCGGTGCCACTACGGTCTTCGCGAAATCTGCAACCGTCTTGGCGAGCTGCTGGTATTCGTCCGGAAGAGCTCCGGTGGCAAGGTAATCGGACATCAGGCGTCTTCCTTCTGCGTCGTGTTCTCGGTCTTTACTTCTGCAGTCTCTTCGTCCGTGACAGGTACCACGCGGGCCAGAACCTGATCCACCATCACCTGATCGCCCTGACGGACAAGCACTTCCACGGTTCCGTCGATCGGGGACGTCAAGGAGTGCTCCATCTTCATGGCCTCGACCACGACGAGTGGTTGTCCCGCGCTCACTGCCGCGCCGTTCTCGACGTTGACTGCGATGACGGCACCGGGCATGGGGCTGGCGATTTCGGCGTCACCGGCGTGCTTGTCCTCACCGCGAACGCTGACTTCGGCAACCTCGCGCACGTGCCAGGTTCCGCCGCCTGCCAGCCACAGACCACCATCGGTCTCGGCGACGACAAACGTGCGTCGACGTCCGTCGATCACCACCGCCAGTTCGGATCCCGTCAGGGTCGCGCTGAATGCGCGAGGCTGTGAACCTTCGACCTCGACCTTTGCATCCGCGGGAACGCCGACGATCGCAACGTGCGCCGTTCGGGTGCCGGCGGAGAGCCTGATGCTGGTCGGAGCGGGAGTTCCGACGCGCCACCCACTCGGGACATCCCAGGGATCAACGCATTCCGAGGTTGTCCACCGCGAGAGCCAGCGATACGCCGCGGCAGCAATGAGCACCTCGTCGGAGGCGTCGGCTGCGACAAAGTCTTCGACGCGACGATCGAGCAGACCGGTGTCGAGGTTGCCCGCGATCACATCCGGATCAGCGAGGAGGAACCGTGCGAATTCGATGTTGGTCACGACTCCGAGCACTGCGGTGTCACCGAGTGCGCGATCGAGCTTGCGCAGTGCGCCCGCGCGGTCGGGAGCGTGGGCGATGACCTTGCTGAGCATCGGGTCGTAGTCACTGCCGACGACGGTGCCCGCGAGCAGTCCGGAATCGACGCGCACGCCGGAACCTGACGGCTCGACCAGATCGACGACGCGGCCGCCCGTCGGCAGGAACCCACGGCCCGGATCCTCCGCGTACACACGAGCTTCGATGGCGTGCCCGGTCAGCGTGATGTCACTCTGGGAGAAGGCCAACTTCTCCCCTGCTGCCACACGGACCTGCCATTCGACCAGATCCAGTCCGGTCACCATTTCGGTAACGGGATGCTCGACCTGGAGGCGGGTGTTCATCTCCATGAAGAAGAACTCGTCCGGCTTGTCGGCGGAGACGATGAACTCCACGGTGCCGGCGCCGGTGTAATCGACGCTTCGAGCGGTGTTGCACGCTGCCGCGCCGATCCGGTCACGGGTCACCTGATCGAGCAGCGGCGAGGGAGCCTCTTCGATGACCTTCTGATGACGCCGCTGCAGGCTGCATTCGCGCTCACCGAGGTGAACGACGTTGCCGTGCTGGTCGGCGAGAACCTGGACCTCGATGTGCCGGGGCCGCAGGACGAATCGCTCGAGGAACAGGGTGTCGTCGCCGAACGACGACGCGGCCTCACGGCGGGCACTGCGAAGAGCCTCGGCCAGATTGGCCGGATCCTCGACCAGACGCATTCCCTTGCCGCCTCCGCCGGCCGAAGGCTTGACCAACACCGGGTAGCCGATGTCCTCGGCCGCTGCGATCAGTTCTTCGTCGGTCAGATTGGGGCGAGCGATACCCGGGACCACCGGTACGTCGAACGCGGCAACGGCGTTCTTCGCGGTGATCTTGTCACCCATCACCTCGATGGCGTGCTCGGAGGGACCGAGGAAGGCGATTCCGGCAGCCGCACAGGCAGCCGAGAACGCCGAGTTCTCCGACAGGAAGCCGTAACCGGGGTGAATACCCTGAGCACCGGTGGACTTGGCAGCGTCGATGACCTTGTCGATGACGAGGTAGCTTTCACGCGCCGCGGCCGGTCCGATGTTGACGGCAGTGTCGGCCTCGCGGACGTGGCGAGCATTCGCGTCGGCGTCGCTGTAGACGGCGACGCTGCGAATTCCCAACTCACGCAACGTGCGGATCACGCGAACCGCGATTTCACCGCGGTTGGCCACGAGAACAGTATCGATAGTGCGCAACTCAGTCATTTCGCTCACATCCGGAAGACGCCGTAGGAGACCGGCTCGATCGGCGCGTTCGCGCACACCGAAAGGGCCAGGCCGAGAACAGTTCTGGTATCTGCGGGATCGATGACACCGTCATCCCACAGCCGCGCAGTGGAGTAGTACGGATTGCCCTGAGCCTCGTACTGCTCGCGGATCGGCGCCTTGAAGGATTCTTCGTCCTCGGCCGACCACGGATTACCCGCGCTGTCGAGCTGCTCGCTACGAACCGTCGAGAGCACCGAAGCTGCCTGCTCGCCGCCCATGACCGAGATGCGCGCGTTCGGCCACATCCACAGGAAGCGAGGTGAATACGCGCGTCCACACATGGAGTAGTTGCCGGCGCCGTACGAGCCGCCGATGACAACTGTCAGCTTGGGGACCCGCGCACACGCGACTGCCGTGACCATCTTGGCGCCGTGCTTGGCGATGCCGCCGGCCTCGTAGTCGCGTCCCACCATGAAGCCCGCGATGTTCTGCAGGAACAGCAGCGGCACACTGCGCTTGTCACACAGTTCGATGAAATGTGCTCCCTTCATGGCGGATTCGCCGAAGAGCACGCCGTTGTTGGCGATGATGCCGACCGGGTGGCCCTCGATGTGCGCGAAACCGGTGACGAGCGTCTTGCCGTATTCAGCCTTGAACTCCTGGAACGCGCCACCGTCGACGAGCTTGGTGATGACCTCGTGCACGTCGTACGGAGTACGGGGATCAGTCGGAACGACGTCGTACAGCTCGCTCTGATCGGCGACGGGCGGAACCGTGGAGATGACGTCCCACGGGCGCTCGGACCGGGGGCCGAGCGTGGCAATGATGTTGCGCACGATCCGAAGTGCGTCGCGGTCGTCCTCGGCCAGGTGGTCGGTGACGCCGGAAACCTTGGAGTGCAGGTCGCCGCCGCCGAGCTCTTCCGCCGTCACGATCTCGCCGGTGGCTGCCTTCACCAGCGGCGGGCCGCCGAGGAAGATGGTGCCCTGGTTGCGGACGATCACTGCTTCGTCGCTCATCGCGGGCACGTAGGCGCCGCCCGCGGTGCACGAACCGAGAACCGCGGCGATCTGGGGAATCCCCTTGGCGCTCATGGTCGCCTGGTTGTAGAAGATCCGGCCGAAGTGCTCACGGTCCGGGAAGACCTCGTCCTGGCGCGGCAGGAAGGCGCCGCCGGAGTCGACGAGGTAGATGCAGGGAAGGTTGTTCTGCAGCGCAACTTCCTGCGCGCGCAGGTGCTTCTTCACCGTCATCGGGTAGTAGGTGCCGCCCTTGACCGTCGCGTCGTTGGCAACGATGACGCACTCGCGACCCGACACACGACCGATACCGGTGATGACGCCGGCGCCCGGGCACTCGTCGTCGTACAGGCCGTTGGCCGCCAGTGGGGACAGCTCGAGGAACGGGCTGCCCTGGTCGAGCAGCGAGTCGACGCGATCTCGCGGCAGTAACTTCCCTCTGCTCACGTGACGCTCGCGAGAGCGCTGGTTGCCACCCAGCGCTGCTTGCGCCAGTTTCTTCTTCAGTTCGTCCACCAGAACGGTGTGATCGGACCGGTAGCCCGATCCTTGCGTGATTCCACTGGGAGTCATCCCGCCGCCTTCGCCATGAGTTAATGCTCGATAACTGAAACTAGATTAACTATGATTAACTGAGTTGTCCAGAACACAAGCGAAGAAAGATCGAGAGAATGACCTCTGAGCAGGTAGCAGCTCCGACGCGACGCGATCAGATGAAGGCCGACCGTCGACGTCAGCTCTTGGACGCCGCCGCCCGGTTGATCGCCGAGCGCGGATTCGTGAGTGTGCGACTCGAAGACCTCGGCGCCGCCGTCGGCATCAGCGGCCCGGCCGTGTACCGGCATTTCCCCAACAAGGATGCCGTCCTCGTGGAACTTCTCGTCGGCATCAGCACGCGCCTGCACGAAGGCGGCTCTGCGGCAGCGGAGGCAGCGGACTCACCGAGCGCCGCACTCGACGCACTGGTGGAGTTCCACCTCGACTTCGCGCTCGGCGAGCCGGACCTGATCCGCATCCAGGACCGCGACCTCGAAAGCCTGCCGGCCGACGCGCGTCGACAGGTACGCCAGACGCAGCGCAAGTACGTCGAGGTGTGGGTCGGGGTGCTCGAGCAACTCGATCCCCAACTCGATCAGGCGGACGCACGAATCAAAGCGCATGCCACCTTCGGTCTGATCAACTCGACCCCTCACAGCGCCAACCCCGCTTCGCCGGCACGCGCGCGTCGAGTCCTGCGGGATATGACGCTCGCCGCACTGCGCACCCACTGAAACCGGACACGGCACAATCGGTGGCAGACTGGTTACACCAGCTAACAGATGAGGGTGCCGAACGTGGAAGACAGCAGTGGGGTCAGCAGGGCCGATTTCGCCGAACTGCGGACCGAGTTCTCCCGCTTCATGATGTTGTACCAATTCGGAATCTCCGAACTGATGACCAAGGTGAACATCCTCAAGGACGAGTTCACTCACATCAATCAGTACAGCCCCATCGAACACGTGACGTCACGGGTCAAGTCGCCGGACAGCATCCTGCGTAAGGCTCAACGCCTGAACATCCCGCTCACGATCGACGACATCTCGAAGAACATCTTCGACATCGCTGGAGTACGTATCACCTGCAGCTTCATTTCCGACACGTACCGAATCGCCGAGATGCTCACCAGCCAGACGGACCTTCGGGTGATCGAGCGCGAGGACTACATCGCCGATCCGAAACCCAACGGCTACAAGAGCTTGCACTTGATCGTCGAGGTCCCGGTTTTCATGAGTGACCGCGTCAGGCACGTACCGATCGAACTTCAGATCCGCACGATCGCGATGGATTTCTGGGCGAGCCTCGAGCACAAGATCTACTACAAGTACAACCGCGAGGTTCCCGTCGAACTCCTCGACGAACTCACCGAGGCTGCTGCCGCGGCACACCGTCTCGATGTCAAGATGGAACGACTCAACGACGAGTTCGCCAAAATCAAAGCGCTACCGCATCCTGACGACGAAATCCTCGAGCAGGATCTGCCGGCGCAGTTCCTCGAGGCGCTGCATCTTCAGCGACGGGCGCTCTGAATTCGGTCCCCTGCCCTGAGCGAACGCGCCTTTCGGCGCATCTGAGGCGACGAAAGTGCCGTTCGCTCACAACTGGGGTCGGACAACTAGGGCAAACAAAAAGAAGTGCGCCCTCCCGAACTTCGGGAGGGCGCACTTCTCGAATTGGGTCGGCTTGCTATTTCTTGCCAGTGACGGCGCTGTAGCCGATCGAGAGCACGGCCGCCGCGGCGATGCTGATGATCCAGCGGATCCAGTCGATTCCGCCCGTGTCGCCCTTGTCCGAGATCGCTCCCCAGACCCAGTACCCGATAAGCGCTCCGGCGATACCCAGCACGACGGTCACGATCATGCCGTACTGCTGCTTACCTGGCAGTACGAGACGAGCCAGGATTCCGATGACTGCGCCGAAAATGATGGTTCCGATAATTTGCCCCATAACAGCCCCTCTCACACGTCGTGCATGCACGCGGACGGAAGATCACCGCTCAGGGAAACAATAACCACAGTCACACACAACTGTCGCTTGTTGACCGAATTGTTGTCCGAGATGCAACCTCGACGCGTTACATCCACGACATTCGCGAGTTATTTTTTCGCAATCAAGCGGACCTACCGTTCCCATCCATGCCAACTTCCGTAAAACTGCCGAACAGCGAGCTCGCGCGACTCGCCAACAAGCCGCCCTGGTACCGATCACTGTTCGTGCAATTGATCGCCGCTATCGTCATCGGTGTTCTCATCGGCTGGTTGTGGCCGGAATTCGGCGCGAACCTCAAGCCCCTCGCCGACGGATTCATCAAACTGATCAAAATGCTGATCGCGCCGATCATCTTCTGCACCGTTGTGATCGGGATCGCCCACGTCGGGGATCTGAAGGCCGTGGGGCGTATCGGCGTCAAAGCACTCATCTACTTCGAGGTCGTGACCACCTTCGCCCTGTTGTTCGGGCTGCTCATCGGAAATCTGATGAAGCCGGGTGCGGGATTCGACATCGATCCGGAGACGCTGGCGAACGGTGCGGACGCCGTGGCCGCCAAGACCGGAAGTGGCGAACTTCCCCACACCGTCGAATTCCTGCTCAATATCATTCCGGTGTCGATAGTTTCGGCCTTCGCCGAGAACGCACTCCTCCAAGTCCTCTTCTTCGCCGTACTGTTCGGGCTCGCATTGGCCAAGGCGGGTGAGAGTGGACCACCGATCGTGTTCGAACTCGTCGATCGTCTGAGCCATCTGTTCTTCACGATCATCGGCTGGATCATGAGACTGGCGCCGTTGGGCGCTTTGGGCGCGATGGCGTACATCGTCGGTCAGTACGGGATCGCTTCGCTCGGAAGTTACGGAAAGCTGATCGCCGCATGCTATCTCGCCGCCGTCCTGTTCATCCTCATCCTGGCCGCGATAGTCAGGTACTTCGCGGGCGTGAACCTGTGGAAGTTCGTCAAGTACATCAAGGACGAACTCTTCCTCGCTTTGGGAACGGCGTCGACCGAAGTAGTTCTGCCCCGAATCATGGTCAAGCTCACCAACGCCGGATGCTCGCGCACTACAACAGGATTGGTGGTGCCTACCGGCTACTCGTTCAATCTCGACGGCGCGACGCTGTACCTGTCGATCTGCATGCTGTTTCTGGCGCAGGCACTCGGCGTGGACCTGACACTCGGTGAACAGATCACTGCCGTCCTGGTTCTGATGCTCACCTCGAAGGGAATGGCCGGCGTGCCGGGATCGTCATTCCTGGCGCTGTCGGCCACCGTGGCCGCAATCGGTCACGGCGCAATTCCAGTTGCCGCAGTCGCTCTCCTACTGGGCGCCGATCGAATCATGGATTCGATGCGGGTGTCGGTGAACCTGCTCGGGAACTGTGTCGCAACCTTCGTGGTCGCCAATTGGGAGGGGCAGCTCGACAAGGAGCGCATGCGCCGAGTGCTCGACGGAGAAGACGTTCCACCGCTCGAGGAAGTCGATCCGATCACGGGGAAAACCGTTCCGGCACCCGAAACCGAAGGCATCCTGACCCGATAGGTAGGTGCCGGCTGCTGTTTGCACATCGGAAATCGGTGCTGAAAAGTCGCGGGGGCAGACTTCACTGGAAAATCCAGACCGACAGCTACAAAAGCAAATATTTGCAGATGGCGGCAACCTTGCCGTCAAGGGTCCGTTGAATCTACAAATATGGCACTTGCGCTGCACCGACTCCACTTCACTGAAAAGCAACTTGCGACATCTAGATATTGCCCGACGGTTGCCGCAGTGGCGATTCACAATTCAGCGAACGGGCAGCATTATATTTGCCGGAATTAGAAGGACTAAAGTCCGGTGTTCGACCGACGAATAGACTCGAGTGGGTAAAAATCAATCAGTTCCGAAAGCCTTATTCTGCATGCATTTATGCCGTGCCAGCTGCACTTATGCTGATAGTTTCCCGCAATAAGCTGTTGCGGGATTGATCATATGGCCCTCGGTTCAAATTGTCCGAATGGTCACCTATTGCTATCGTAACCTTTGCGAAGGACTGGACCCAATTGCCCAGCAAAGGAATACAGTGACCGCATCCATGCAGGATATTGAACACTTGTCCACTAATCGACTTTCGGTGGTTGTTCCGGTATTCAACGAAGAGAACGCGGTTTCCGGCTGCATCGAGCGTCTACTGACCGAGTCGGAAATCGATGAGATTCTGATTGTCGACAACAACTCGACGGACGGTACTGCATCGATCATCCAGGAGTTCGCCGAGAAGTACGACAAAGTCAGATATGTCTTCGAGGCCCGCCAAGGCGTCGTACACGCCCGGAACGCGGGCTTCGACGCCTCGACCGGCAACATCATCGGTCGTATCGACGCGGACACACGGGTACAACCGGGATGGGCAGATGCGGTCAAGAGTTTCTTCCAACGCAGCACCGCTCATTCAGCAGTTGCCGGACTCACCTACCTCTTCGAATCGCCGTTTGCTCGAATCCACCGCTACGCACTGGACAGGCAGGTGAAGCAGGGGAAGTTCGATTGCGAACGTCAAGTACTCGCTGTCGCCGGAGCGAACATGGCGATCAGAAAAAGCGCATGGTTGTCGGTCCGCGAGCAAGTCAGTGACCGGCCGGACATCCACGAAGATATCGACCTTTCACTGTGCCTTCGGGAGGAAGGGATGACGATCGGTCAGATCGCCGACATGCGAGCAGAAACGTCCGGTCGACGCGGTGAAACCCCTCCGTTGGAGTACCTGAAGTACAACCAAGCATCCGAATCGGTTCTGCACCTTCACAACATCATGAATTGGCGCCTCAAACTGACCATCTGGGGCGACTCGATGCTCCATGCGCTCGTGTGGCCCGTCTACCGCATCTACAACTTCGAGCAGGAGCGCCTGGAGTTCAGGCGCTTGTTCGGCATGTCGAAAGGTCGAATCATGCCAGTTCACCAGTAACCCATCGAATTTCGCTAATCGCCGAAGGTTCGCAGCCACCGAATTTCACGACAGTTTCAACGCCGTGATGCGGTCTTCACTGGAACGCAACAGCACCTTCTCCCCCGCCCACAGCTCGCGCGGCATCACCCAAGGCGTGAACTCGTCGTCCCCGTCCTGGACGACTTGGACCTCCCAACTCCGTTGGCCGGTCCTGACATCTGTTCCGTAGACGTTGCCCTCGTCGATAACGACATCCCCGTGCCAGGCGATCTCTCCGGCGCGCTCGGCGTTCGAGCGCCACAGGACCTCCCCGGTGAGCAGGTCCACGAACTGGACCTCGGGCTCGGAACCGGAGCGGGTCACGGCGATCACGTTGCCGATCACCGCCAACGACTGTGCGGTGTCGAAGACTTCACTGTTGGACCACAATTTCTCGCCCGAAGTCCGGTCGAAACCGCTGTGTCCCAGAATGATCGGAGTCGATCCTCCCGCCGGATCATCTCGGCTGTATCGTCCGCCGTAGTACGAGGACTCCGAAGGCAGTTCGTCCGTCCTGGCGAACTCGCGCCCGTACTGATCGAGCGCGTACTCACTTGTCGGACGGCCATTGCCTTCGCAACCGCCATCCGACACCAATGTCACCCCGTCGGACGATGTGTGCGCGGTCGAACAGGTGGAGTAACCGTGTACCCACCGCTGTTCGCCGGTCTTCACGTCGAATCCCAAGGACTCGTCGAGAGCGATCACGCCCAGGTCGCCGTGAACCGACATCACCGGATCGACGTATCCGGCTTCCCACGATCCACCGACGTCGAACGCTTTGGACCAGTTCGCTTCCGGATCGTCGACGGTTCCGCTGTGCACGCGAACGTCGTTGCTCTCGATATCACCTTCGAGCGCGAGTACGGTGTCGCCCGAGACAACCGCGACGATCGGCGACCACGGTGTCTTGATGTCTCGCCGCTCTCCCGTCTCGATGTCGAACAGCGAGTACGAACCACCGGATACGTACGGCCCGGAGAAACACAGCACCGAACTGCCGAGCAGAGTCTCGGAGCAACCACCGATGTCGACCGCCGACGTGCGCCAACGAACTGTGCCATCTTCGGCGTCCAATCCGACCAATTCTGCGTCGTCCAACGAATACGCCTGACGATCCGGCATACCGATCATCGTGACCACGAGTGATCCGGCGTCGATGAATCCGCCCATGTCCATGTTGAATTCGGTTCCAACAAGTGGGCTCCGGAAGATCGCGAACTCGCGCCCGAGAATCTCGGAGGCCTCGACGCTCCATAGCGGCGACGAGATCGCTGTCGGTTCGGAACTCGTCGACGTGACCACCGTGGCGATGGCGGCAGTGACGGTGACTACGGCTGCGGCGGCCGCGATCCGAAGTCGCGATTTCGGGGAGAATCTGGTGGTCATCGAATCTCCAAGCCTTCGGTCGTCGCGAGAAACTCCAACTGCGCGAACGTCATCGGATCGTTCGGGATCGCAGCCGACGACGAAACCGAGACTTGGGTCCCATTCGGGCGGGTGACGACCACCGACCTGCTCGTTTCCTGCGTCGATTCTGCTTTCGAGCCGTCATTTGTCATGGGCACGGTCGCGTAGTTCCGTTCGTCTCGCTCGATCACGGATCCATCCGGTCGCGTCACGACCTCCAAGGGGTGCCCGTCGTAGGAAGGGTCGTATTTGTTGGGCTCCGTAGGGAGTGGTTGTCCGCCGGTAATTGTCATGTTGAGCGTCGACTCGCTGTCTCCCGTCCGGGTGAGAAGTCTCTGACATGCAGTGGACTTGTCATTCTCCGCCACCGTCAGAGTGCCCGGTCCGGTATCAAGAATCGGAAAACCCGGAGGTACAGCGCGCCATCTGACTTCGAGGACCGCGTTGAGACGTTCGATCGTCGCGCGATCGAGTTCGGCCACGTCGCCAGAGTCTCGGGGGATCCCGTGGCACCCGGGCGAAAGCGGTGCCGTACCCGGCGGAGCAGGCGTCGTGATTCGCAGTTGCGGCAGGCTGACCAAGGACACCAGTTCGTCGATGGTCAGTGGAAGCGCGCCGCTTGCCTGAACCTCGGCGCCGACTCGATCGGCAGTGTCATCGAGATAGGCGTGAACTCGTGTGCCATCGATGCCGTAAAGGAACGCCGAACGAGAGAGAGTGCGTTGTCCGTTGATTTCACTCCACGAGTCCTGCACGTCCACAACTGAACCATCCGCGAGTGAGCGACGTTCGACGAGAGAACCGGCAATGCACGGAGGAACCGGCGCCTTACTGCTGTTGACCGAGACCGACAGTCCACCACTGGCCTCGCCTCGAAGTATTGTCGCCGACGCATCAGTGGACGCCAGATCCTCGATCGTCCATCCCTCGGGTAACTCGTCCGAGGTCGACGGTGCCGAGATCGGACCGAACTGGAGTGATCGGCTCGGACTGGCGAACTTGATCTCGACGCCGTCCGGAATCGCATCGGCGACCGCATCCGACATCGATACAGCTTTGGCGCCGGAAAACCACGGAAAACGTGGGTCGTCGTACGCGTCGTCGCCACCTGTCGATGTGAAGATCGAGATTCCGTGTTCGTCGTCCGGCGCTTCGACGCTTTCACAACCCGGAATCGTGGTCGGGTACACCGCGCTCGGCGTGACGTACGAGAATTCAGGCAGGTCCTCCGGCGCCATCTCTTCCGGTGTGGACGTCATGCTGATCGACGAAGTCGCAGCTACCGAGATGTCATCGGACGGCGAACTGCTCCACCGATCCACCAGCCCGGCAACCACTGTCCCGCCGGCGATCAGGGAGACGACCGTCAGCGCGAAGGTCCACTTCTCGGCCCGCTTCAAATCGGTTTGCTCCTTCGACACGTACCCTCGCAGTCACCGTCACGGCTCGCCCCCGATGCGCGTCGCCTCTGGAATTCCTGTCGCGATCACAGCAATTTCTGTTACCAACCGGATGGTTTCCTATCGCGCGGGCTCCGTATGAACACAGAAGAACGGGGTGCCAGTTGCTGTGCAACCGGCACCCCGTTCTGACTGCCTGAGTGCTTACACCCTCACAGGCACCTGATTCGGGTCTGGATCGGAATCCGGATCCTGCTCGATCGGAATCCGTCGAATCGCTTCACCCTCGATGTCGACGTTCGGCAGGATCTTGTCGAGCCACGCCGGCAACTTCCATGCCGAATCACCGAGAATCGACATGACCGCAGGGATCACGATCATGCGGATGATGAAGGCGTCGAAGAAGACTGCAGCCGCGAGGCCGAAGCCCATCATCTTGCTTGTCGTCTCCGAGGACAGCATGAATGCGCCGAACACGGAGATCATGATGATGGCCGCCGACGCGACCACGCGAGCACCATGGGTGTAGCCGGAGATGATGGCGTCCTTGGCCGACAATCCGTGCACGTATTCCTCGCGCATTCGCGTCACGAGGAACACTTGATAGTCCATCGCCAACCCGAAGACCACACCGATCATGAAGATCGGCAGGAACGAGATGATGGGTTGTGTGTGCTCGATCAGCCCGAAGTCGCCCTCCTGGAAGATGGCCACCGTGGCGCCGAAGGTCGCACAGACGGAAAACAGGAATCCGAGAGTTGCGGTCAGCGGCACCAGGATCGAGCGGAAGACGACCATCATGATGATGAACGCCAGCCCCACAACCACGATGAGATACGGGATGAGCGCGGAACTGAGCTTCGACGACATGTCGGCAACGATCGCGGTTTGCCCCGCTACACCGAGTTCTGCGCCTTCCGATTTCACCGTCGATCCGTAATCCCGGATCTGATTCATCAGCTCGTGAGTTTCGGGGCCGCTCGGTGACATCTGCGGGGTGACCGCGATGAGCGCAGAGTTGGCGCCCGCCATCGGGTTTGCCGCGTCGGGTCCGTTTCCGACCCACATCAACTGATCCGGAGTTGCGACGTTGTCGAGGCCCTTGATGTGCGCGACAGTGCCTTCGGCAATCGCGGTGATATCGGTGCCGTCAGGCGCGTCGAGCACGACGAACAATTCGCCATTGACGCCTTCACCGAACCCACGTTGCAGCAGGGCAAGTGCCGGCCGCTCTTCGTCCTGAGTGAACGAGAGTCCGAGTTCGAGCTTCGTCATCGGAATAGCCGCGATCACCAGAAGCACCAGCGCAGCACCCGCGATCGGCCACGGGTACTTGGTGACTATCTTGGCCCAGCGATGTCCGTTGGATTCCATCGTCTCGGGCTCGTCACCGTGGCGAAGCCCGGGGATACGAGGCGAGAACGCGAATCTGCCGAAGATACCCAGGACAGCCGGGATCAACGTGATTGCGCCGAGGACGGCGATGATGACGGCAACCGCTGCAGAGATTCCCATCTGGGTGATCATCGGAACCCCGACCACCGCCAGGGCCGCCAGCGCGACCACAACCGTCAGGCCGGCGAAGACGACCGACGAACCGGCAGTACCCACTGCGCGCCCGGCAGCGGCTTCCCTCGTTCCGCCCAAATTGAGCTCACTGCGGTAACGCGAAACGATGAACAACGCGTAGTCGATCGAGACTGCGATGCCGATCATCGTGACGATTCCCGTGACGCCTTCGTTGATGTCGAAGAAGCCCGAGCCGAGAGTGACAGTCAGAGTGGCCAGCGCAATTCCCAGAATTGCAGTGAACAACGGGATGAACGCCGCGATGAGTGCACCGAACGCCACGATCATCACGATGAACGCCACCGCGAAGCCGAGCATCTCCGACAGACCGCCCGCGGCCTGCACCTGCATCATCGAGCCGGTTCCTTCGACTTGCAAGCCGCCGGTGCGGAACTTTGCCATCAAGTCGAGGAACGCGGTCTTGTTGGCCTGCGTCTGATCCTCGATGCGAATCGACTGATTGAGCTGGATCAGCCCGACCTTGCCGTTGTCGCCGAGAACGGCCGACGCCACCGCTGGATTGGCCTCCGCGAGGGTGACCGGATTGACGATCTTCTCGGGATCGACGATGTCCGGCAACGTCTTCGCCTGCGCGATCAACTGATCGATCTGATCGCTGTGCGCGGCAAGCCCGTCGTCTGCCGCGATGAGAATACTGGTCGACGCCTGAGTTTGCTGCTCCGCTGCAGCTGCAAAGTTCTCGTTCATCAACTCGGTCGCACGCTGTGAATCGGTGCCCGGAAGGTTGAATTCTTTGGAGAACGTCGGATTTGTGGCGCTGATAGCGCCCCCCACCACCGCGATCACGATAATCCACGCGGCCACCACAAGATACTTGTGGCGGAAAGCAAACTTCCCCAACCTGTAAAGATACGTAGCCAACGTAGGCCTCTCTCGCCGTGGACTGGTCTGTCCGAAGAACACGGAGTCTTTCGGTGCCAAGGTCATACGGTACGGACCGACCGGCTCGTTGGCACCTGGTATATCTGCGAAAACGGCATATCCGGCGCGCTCTCCGTCTCCTTTTCAGACCGCTCGGTACCGTGGACACGACACGGGCAGGCGCCTCACCAGAGCAGACGTCGCGTAGTACGAAAGGCAATCCCATGAATCACGGCCAGGCCGTCGATCGCGATCTCCTCCTTGCAGGCCAACAGCGACTCGACGCGCGGGGGCCACGATTGACGGGATCACCTTCACACCACGCGGTGGTGGAGGAAGTCGCGAACGAACTGACCGAACTGGGCCTCGAAGTCCGGCGTGATTCACACACTTTCGAACGCTGGGATCTACCGGCAACGTCTGACGGACTTCGCATCGAATTGCCCACGGGGCCGATCAAGGTTTCGTCCGCATTCCCCTACTCGGGATTGACCGGCCCTCAGGGAATCTCCGCTCCCCTGGTCCACGTCAGCGCGCGACGCCCCAAGTGGTCCTTGGCCAGGGGCGCGATCGCAGTGATCGAGGTCCCGCACATCGATCTTCCGCGCAAGCTACTGGTCAGCGAGTGGGGTCCGATCGCCAACGACGAGACTCTTCGAAATCCGGTTCTCTCCGCGACTCTTCTTGGCCCGAAACTCGACAAGGCCCGCAAAGCCGGAGTGCTCGGCGTGATCGCGGTGTGGCGTGACATCGCTCCGGACAACGCGCTGGGACAATATCTTCCGTTCACGCAGCCGTACCACGACATCCCCGCCGTCTGGGTGGCCGGCGACGAGGGCAGGAAGGTTGTCGCTGCAGCTCGTTCCGGCCAGCGGGCCACTCTCGTTCTGGATGCAACTCTGCATCCGGACACCCGGACCGACACGGTGTGGGCGGTATCCCCGGGGACATCACCGGAAGAGACGATTCTGCTCATCACTCACAGCGACGGAACCAACGGCGTCGAGGAGAACGGGCATCTGGGAATGTTGGCCTTGGCGCGTCACGCCGTCGCGCAGCCGCATCGACGGTCGTACGTTTTTGTGCTGACGACCGGCCACCTTCGCATTCCAGCGGTGTCCAAGCACGGACAGGCAACGTCCACCTGGCTCGAAGCACACCCCGAGATGTGGAAGGGCGAAGACGGTCAGGCGCGCGCAGTAGCGGGGATCGCAATCGAACACCTCGGCGCACTGGGTGATACCGAGAACACCTCGATCGGCAGCTATTCGTTGGAGACCACTCCGGAACCGGAACTGCTCTACGCGACGAGTCGGGAAGTACACGACATCGTTGCACCGCTGTGGCGCGACATCGGGGCAGGCGATCGCCGAATCGTGGCGCCAGGACCGGTCATTCATTTCGGTGAGGGTGAACCGTTGTTCGAGCGGAAGATCCCGGCAGTCGCCTTGGTGACGGCGCCTCAGTACCTGCTCGCTCTGCGTGACGCCGACACCATCACGCACGTCGATCTCGACGCGATGGTCAAACAGGTCGAAAGTTTCCGCGATCTGCTCGACGCCTTCGACGCAACCGACACCGCGGCTTTCGGTCCGGTGGTCTCGCGCTCGGTGTTCGCGAAGTTCTCGGCGCTACTTCAGTTGATGCAGATTTTGTCGAAAGCCAAGAAATAGTGCTGTGCGCCTTTATTAACCGCCCGCGGTTAATAAAGGCGCACAGCAGTTGTCCTACTTGTCGTGAATGATCACGCCACGGATGTTCTTGCCGTCACGTAGATCCTGGTAGCCCTTGTTGACGTCTTCGAGGCTGTAGGTGTTGGTGATCAGTTCGTCGAGCTTGAGCTGACCGGCATCGTAGAGACGCAGCAGTCGCACGATGTCGTACTGCGGATTCATGGACCCGAAGAGCGTGCCCTTGATCGTCTTCTGATTCAGCGTCAGGTCGGTACCCGACACGTGAACGGTCAGCTTGGCGGGGTCGGCGAGTCCCGTGATCACCACGGTGCCACCCTTGCCGATCACTGCCGTCGCTGCACTGACCACGTCCTCGTCGACGGTGCCGACAAGGATGAGCGCAGCGTCGGCACCCTGTCCCCACGTCAGCTCGTTGACCTTGGCAGCGGCGCTCTCGGCGTCTGCAAAGGCATGGGTGGCACCGAACTTCAGTGCGGTCTCACGCTTGAGAGCAACCGGATCGACCACAACGACGTACTTGCAGCCTGCCGAAACCGCACCCTGAACGGCATTGATGCCGAGGCCACCGATGCCGTAGATCACCGCGGTGTCACCGGCGCGGAGGTTGCCTGCGTTGACGGCCGTTCCCCAACCCGACGGCACGCCGCAGCCGACGACCACTGCCGTCTCCAATGGAAGCCAGTCGTCGATCTTGACTACCGAGTGCTGAGAAATGGTGGCGCGCTCGGAGAACGTTCCCAACATGCACATTCCGCCGAAATCCATTCCGTTGCCGTGGAAACGGAAGGAACCGTCGGGCATCGAGCCTTCGAGGATGGTGGCACCCATGTCGCAGAGGTTCTGGCGACCGGTCGAGCAATAGCGACAGGTGCCGCAGTTGGGGATGAAGCTACACACGACATGGTCGCCCGGCTTGACCTTCGTGACGCCTGGGCCGACCTCTTCGATGATGCCCGAGCCTTCGTGTCCGCCGACGATCGGGTAACGCGGCGGGAGATCACCGTCGGTCAGGTGCAGATCCGAATGGCACAGTCCGGCAGCGGTGTACTTGATCAGTACCTCACCCACACCCGGGCCGTCGAGGTCGAGTTCCATGATCTCGAAAGGCTTTCCGGGCTCGAGCAGTACAGCAGCTTTGGTCTTCACTGGTGATCTCCTTGATTGTCGGACGAGAGAATGAGCGATGGGGTCGGTCAGAGAGCGATGTTGACGGCCTTGGTCTGGGTGTAGAGATCGATAGCCGAAGCGCCGAGCTCGCGGCCCCAGCCGGACTGCTTGTATCCACCGAAGGGCATTGCAGTGTCGAAGCCGTTGTACTGGTTGATCCACACCGAACCGGCCTTCAAGCGCTTCGCCGTGCGGTGAGCCTTGGAAATGTCCCGGGTCCAGATGCCGGCGGCCAAGCCGTAGATGGAATCGTTTGCGGCAGTGATCGGTCCGTCGTCCGCATTGAACGGCAGCGCCGCCACGACGGGTCCGAAGATCTCCTCCTGAACGATGGAGAATTCGGGCTTGACGTCAACGAAGACGGTCGGCTCGACGAAGTAGCCCTGATCGCCCCAGCGGTTGCCGCCCGTCAGTGCACGTGCGCCGTCGGCGATTCCCTCACGCAGGTAGCCGGTCACCTTGTCGAACTGCTCCTGCGAGACCAGCGGTCCGAGCTGGGTGGTGGGATCGAGGCCGGGTCCGATCTTGACCTGGCTCGCTGCGTGCGCGACGGCCTCGGTGAACTTCTCGAAGATGGTGTCCTCGACGTACAGACGAGTACCCGCAACGCAGCACTGTCCGTGGTTGAACAGCCACGCGTTGAGCGAACCCTCCACCGCGGAATCGAAATCGGCGTCGGCGAACACGATATTGGGGCTCTTGCCACCGAGCTCGAGCGTAACCTTCTTCAGATTGCCCTTGGCGGCGTCGACGATCTTCTTACCCACCTCGGTGGAACCGGTGAACGCAACCTTGTCCACGTCGTCGTGGCCGGACAGAGCAGCACCTGCATCGCCGAAGCCGGGAACGATGTTGACGACGCCGGGCGGGAAGCCTGCTTCTTCGAAGACCTCCGCGAGAAGCAGTGCGGTGAGCGGGGTCTGCTCAGCGGGCTTGAGGATCACCGTGTTGCCGGCGGCGAGCGCGGGGGCGAGCTTCCACGACGACATCAGCAGCGGGAAGTTCCACGGCACGATCAGTCCACATACGCCGATCGCCTCACGCAGGGTGTAGGCGTGGAACTCGCCGCCCGGAGAGAACGGCATCGACACGTTGACGGTGCTGCCTTCGATCTTGGTGGCCCAACCCGCGTAGTAGCGGAAAACGTCTGCGGCCCAAGCCACGTCGACGGCGGTGGCGATGGCAACGGACTTGCCGTTGTCGAGAGCTTCGAGCTGACCGAATTCCTCGGCACGAGCACTGAGAATGTCGCCGACGCGCCAGATCATCCGCTCGCGCTCGTTTGCCTTCATACGTGACCAGGGGCCGTCCTCGAAAGCCGTTCGAGCGGCCCGTACCGCGCGGTCGATGTCTTCAGCCTGGCCGTGTGCCACGTCTGCGAGCTTCTGTCCGTCAGCCGGGTTGTACGTCGCGAAGGTCTGACCCGAAGCGGCGTCGACGAATTCGCCGCCGATGTAGAGCTTCTTCGGTCCGTTCAGGAAACCCTGTACCGCGGAACTGATGGTGTGTTCGGCTACTGCCGTCATCGGAAACTCCCCTGAAGTAGTGAGGTGCGAATGTGATGCACGCCATATTTCCGCGCTTCCAGGGGTGCTAACTGTCCGAACTTTGTACAACTGAAGTCGGACAGCAAACTACACAGTGATGTCGAGCGCCCGCATCCGTGTGTAGAGAGTGCTTCGGCTGATTCCGAGTTGCGCCGACGCGTGAACCTTGTTGCCGCCACAGTCTTTCAACGCTCCGATGATCGCCTGGCGCTCGGCTTTCTCCCGCCCTGCCAACCGCGACACCTTGGTCGTGGTGCGATAGTCCTCGGGCAGATCAGCGACGTCGATGCGATTGCTCGAGCGTTCATCCGAGGCGCGATTCAACACGACGCGCAATTCTGCCAGGTTGCCCGGCCAATTGGCCGCCGCGAGTGCTTCGGCAGCGCTGGCGGTCAACCTCAGTTCTGGCGAGATCCCCTCCAACATTACTTGTGCCAACTCGGCGATCTCAGCCTGTCGCTCGCGCAGTGGGGTGATGACAACCCGGGAGGCGCATCGTGAGAGCAGCGCGGCGATGGTCGGCGGAAGATCAACTGCCGCTCCGCTGGTCAGTACGATTTTCGGCCCCTCAGCGCTGGCGTCGATCAGGTCTGCGACCAGCGGCAAGACCGAGTCAGGAAGGAGTTGCACCTGTTCGATCACGACCACGCCCGAACGCTTACGGGCTGCTCGCACGAGATCGGTGACCCACTGCTCACGGCCGTCGAACGCGATTCGCGTGGCATCGAGCCAACTCGCATCGACACTGCCGACGACATCCGATGCTGCCGAGGTTCGGCCGGATCCCGCTTCACCAGAGATCGCCACTGCGGCAGAGGTTGCCCGCGCCCGCATCAGGTCGCGCCGCAGTCGTTCGCCCGGAGACGGTGCCCGCTCGTGCGTTCTGCGGATCGGTGCCCGTTCCCGTTGGAGTGGTTCGACCAGGAAGAGCGCACCACCGTCAGCCCCGGAAATCCGGTCGGCTTGAACTCGCGCCAGAGCGCCGGACGCCAATTCGACTGTCACCAATCGTGATTGGTCCGGATTCAGGTCGGCAATCAAGGAACGGAGCGATACATGGTCTGCGGTGTCGAGCAGATCCAAAGCGGTTCGGTTGCTCAGCAGGATGTCGTCGCCGATGGCCGCGACGGCAATGTGGCGCTGATGTGAAACTCGCTGGAATGCGTCGACCAGCCGCTGCTCCGATGCTTTCGAGCCTTCGAGCAGCCGTTTCTCGATGTCCGCTGCAGCACGCGCAAGGAAGGGCGCGAACAGTGGGTTGGCCTGCGAGACAACGCCGGTCATGTCGAGAATGCCTTCGACACGACGTGTGACGGGATGCAGGATCGGCTGTCCGTAGCAGCTCAAACCCTTGAGGCTGTCGAGGAAATGCTCGTCACCGTGGATCACCACGCTTCGTCCGACCTCGAGGGGCGTACCGAGCGCGTTGGTGCCGGCGTGCTCTTCGCCGAAGCGTGAACCGTTGACGACGCCCAACCGCTCGATCGTTCGCTCGACGCGACTGTCGGAGTACACCGAAGCGACGACGCGGCATTCTCGATCAGCAAGCAGCACGCAGAAACCGGTGCCCGCGATCTGTTGCGAAACTTCGTCGAGCACGGGTGCGGCGGCCCGGAGCAGACGAGACTCACCGTCCTGCTCCTCGGTGTCCACGGCGATGGCCGACGACGGGTCGAGGCCACTGAGTCGAGAACGCTTCCAGGAGAGCGCGATCTCGGGGCGTACCGGCTCACGCTCCCCTGGGTTCGCGGACATACTCTCAGGCCTGACCGATCAATTCGATCGCCTGTTCTCGCATCGCGATCTTGCGGACCTTGCCCGTGACTGTCATCGGGAACTCGTCGACGACATGGACGTACCGCGGAATCTTGTAGTGCGCGAGCTTGCCGGTGCAGAACGCGCGGACTGAATCGGCGTCGAGATCATCTGCACCTTCGCGCATCTGGACCCACACCATCAATTCCTCGCCGTACTTTGCGTCGGGTACACCGATGACCTGCGCATCGAGAATGTCGGGGTGGGTGTAGAGGAACTCCTCGATCTCACGCGGATAGACGTTCTCGCCACCGCGGATGACCATGTCCTTGATGCGTCCCGTGATGGCGACGTATCCGGCCTCGTCCATGACTCCGATGTCTCCGGTGTGCATCCACCGGGCAGCGTCGATCGCCTCGGCGGTCTTCTCCGGGTTCTCCCAGTATCCGAGCATGACCGAGTAACCACGCGTGCACAGTTCACCCGGCTCGCCACGGGGCACCGTCAATCCGGTTGCCGGATCGACGATCTTGATCTCGAGATGCGGCCCTACCCGTCCGACCGTTTCGGTGCGCTGCTCGATCGAATCGTCCGAGCGGGTCTGCAACGACACCGGCGAGGTCTCCGTCATGCCGTAGCAGATGGACACCTCCGACATGCCCATGCGATCGATGACCTGCTTCATCACCTCGACCGGGCAGGGCGAGCCCGCCATGATGCCGGTGCGAAGGGACGACAGATCGAAGCTGTCGAAGTCCGGCAACGCCAACTCCGCGATGAACATCGTCGGAACGCCGTAGAGGGACGTGCACTTTTCGGCCTGAACGGCTTCGAGCGAAGCACGCGGATCGAAAGCCGGACCCGGAATGACCATGGCAGCACCGTGACTGGTGCACGCAAGGTTGCCCATTACCATGCCGAAACAGTGGTAGAACGGCACCGGGATGCACACCCGATCGACCTCGCTGTAGTGGCACAACTCGCCGACGAAATAGCCGTTGTTGAGGATGTTGTGGTGACTGAGCGTCGCGCCCTTCGGGAAACCGGTAGTACCCGAGGTGTATTGGATGTTGATCGCGTCGTCGGCCGACAACGCGGCCTGGGCTGCGGCGAGCGGAGCCGGATCGCTTGCCTGCGCCGCCAAGCCGTCTGCAAGCACCGCGTCCCACTCGGGTGAACCGAGCAGGAGCACCGACGTCAGATCCGGGCACTGCGGCCGCACCGTCTCGATCATCGACGCGTAGTCCGAGGTCTTGAAGCTGGCCGCAGACACCAGCGTCGAGATCCCGGCCTGCTCGAGCACGTACTGCAACTCGTGCGAGCGGTACGCCGGATTGATGTTGACCAGGATCGCGCCGACCTTTGCCGTCGCGTATTGCGTGAACGTCCATTCCGGACAGTTGGGAGCCCAGATTCCTACCCGATCGCCCTTCCCCACACCACGGGAAAGTAGTCCGACAGCGAGCCCGTTCACCTGCTCGGCGAACTCCCGGTACGTCCATCGTCGACCGCTGGCGTGGTCGATCAACGCATCGCGGTCGCCGTGTGCGGCAACCGTGCGATCGAGGTTGTCTCCGATGGTGTCGCCCAGCATCGGACCGTCCCATACTCCGGACGTATAGCTGGGCAGCGGCGTACTCACGTGTTCTGTCCTCTCCGGTTACCTGTTCAGGCACCTATGAGAGGGGCCGCCGCAGCGGACCCTCTCATCTACGAATTTACTCGATTCGGTGTGATGCACGACATACTTCCCGGTGCGGGGTGGCCGTAACTGTTCAGAGTCCGGACACCCCACCCGCCTGCTGTGCGCCTTTATTAACCGCCGGCGGTTAATAAAGGCGCACAGTGGTTACAGCGCGTGGTCCTTGGTCTCGACGAGTGCCCAGGTGCAGATCAGGCTCAACACACCCAGGATCGCAAGCATGACTCCGATGGCCATGCTCCCGTAGGCCGAGGCCAGCGGTGCGGCGATCAGCGGCGGCACTGCCCCACCGAGCACTCCGGCGAGGTTGTAGCCGAGGCCGGCACCGGTGTAGCGGTAGCGGGTCTGGAACATTTCCGGAAGCAGCGCACCGCAGGGGCCGTAGGCGATTCCGAAGATCATGAGCGTGCCGAACATTCCGATGATGAACGCGATCGGCGATCCCGTGTCGAGGAGCGGGAACAGCACCAGCGCCCAGACGACGGCCAGACCACACGAGATCATGATGACCTTGCGGCGCCCGATGCGGTCCGAGTACAGAGCGGAAACGACGATCGCCGCACCGAAGACAACCGCGGAAGCGATACCGACAGACAGGACGAACGGACGGGAGAAGCCGAGGGTCTTTGTTCCGTAGCTCGTCAGGAAAGCCGTGCCCATGTAGAAGAACGCGAACAGGCAAGCCAGGGCGCCTGCCGAGAGGAGGATCTCCTTGGTCTGGAACCGCCAAGCATCCAGGAACGGGAGGGTGCGAGGTGCTTCGTTCTTCTGCTCCGCGACGCGCTCTGCCTGCTCCGCCTTGAAGACGGGAGTCTCCTCGATAGCGAGTCGCATGTAGAGGCCGATGCCGACCAACACGATGGAGAACAGGAACGGGATACGCCAGCCGTAATCGAGGAAAGCCTGGTTGGTGTCGCCGAGAACTGCGCCGGTGATGAGGAAGGTACTGCTCGAGAGAACGAATGCGATTGCAGGGCCGAGCTGCGGGAACATCGCATACAGACCACGTTTGCCCGGTGGAGCGTATTCCGCGGTGAGCAAGGTTGCGCCTGCCCACTCACCACCGACCGCGAAACCTTGGCCGAATCGCAAGAGCACCAAGATGATCGGGGCCGCGACACCGATGGTTGCAGCACCCGGCAGCAAGCCGATCAGGAGCGTCGAGATACCCATGAGCAGGAGCGTCGAGATCAGCGTCTTCTTGCGACCGATGCGATCACCGAAGTGTCCGAACAACATTGCGCCGACGGGCCGGGCGATGAATGCGACTGCGAAAGTCGCAAACGATGCGACAGTTCCCGCAGTGGCACCGAGCGCGGGGAAGAACACCGTCGGAAAGACAAGTGCCGCAGCGGTTCCGTAGATGAAGAAGTCGTAGAACTCGATAGTCGTGCCGATGCAACTCGCGATTGCGACGCGCCGCACACTGGTGGTGTTCTGCGGGGGCTGCGTCGCACCTGCGGCACTCGCACCCCCGGCGCCGGCGGCACTGGTGCCGCCTGTGGGAGAGACTGTGGTCACTCGATTCCTCCGTGGTCCCGTGGTGTCGCCCTGTGGGCATCACCGTCGATAGGAGGAAAGGTAGTGATGTGGCTCACCCCCGCACTACCCCCGAAAGGGGGTAGGAGTGATCTCGGTCACCACTTGTATGCAATGGTAACGAGTTTCACGACCCTCGACATGCCGCAGGCCGTCCGATTCGTTCTCACGAATCGGACGGCCCTCGAGAAACGGCGTCACGGTGCAACGCTACGGATCAAGCCTTACCGGCAGCCCCGAACAGTTCCTGACGGATCTCGCCCCACACCGTGGCGTAGGAGTCGATGATCGGTTCGGAAATCCACTTGGACTCCCCCGCTTGCACTTTCGCGAGAGCATCCGAGAAGAGATCCTGGTAACGAGACAACCGCGGAACGAATGCCGACAGATCGTCGAACAGGTTTGCAGCCCGGCTATCCAACTCTGCAAGGGAATCCGCATCTGCGTCGTCGATGAGCGCGGCGAACTCCTCGTCCAAGGGAAGGAACGCCTCGTACACCTCACCGATGGAGTCCTCGTCGATCGAGACGCGCTCGGCGTCCAACTGATCTTCGAGTTCTGCCAAACCTTTCTCGGTCAGGCTGATGGCGTTTTCCGCTTCGACCGCTTTGCCCTGCGCGACAAGTGCGTCGTACGCAGCTTGACCGGAAGCCGAGCTGACGCCCAGGTGCTCGGCCAGGACGACCGCTCCGACCCGCTCCTTGAGACGTACTGCTTGGAGCAGTGCCAACTCGTCCACATTGCCAGCGAAGGCCATCGATTTCTCCTACTCACGTGCCGCCTCTGCGGCTCCAGCATCACGGCGGACACCCGTGGGTTTCCGCAGCCCGACAAAGGGCTCGACAGAATCAGATCACACCCCGATCGATCGTTGTGAAGTCACCGCGACAAGTCGACCGTCACGCGACGGTATCGGCCTGATCGGGGATCACGCTGCCGTCTGCGCGGGTCACGGCACCTTTTGCCCCGGCCGCGTCGGTGTAAGCATCGGTCGAGCAGTGATAGGGAGCGTCCGCCCGGGACTTCGGTTCGATGAACATGGGGTTGACCAGCCATTTCCCGTCACTGTTGTCGTAGGCATTGCACATCAGTTCGGGATTGTTGCGGTTGATCACCAGGCGCGCACCGGTCGCATCTCCGAGGAACGTCACGTCGGTGACAGAATCACCGGCAGCAAATACCTGACGTCGATCGGCGGCCAACTGCTCGAACGCCGTAGGCCCTTGAACCCCGTAGACAACCTCGTTGACCTGGCACCGCTTCCCGTCGATGTACGGAATGACCGAGTCGTCACCGTCCGCAACCCCACCACATCCCCGCAGGCGCCCCGTCAGAACGCCGCCCTCGACGATCGGCCGAACTCCCATCACGTGATCGGCATCCAATCCCAGCTGCTCCGACCAGACACGAACGACCGGTTCGGCCGACGCGGAGATGATCCGCACGTCGAATCCATGAGCGCCGAGGGTTTTCACCAAATCTTCGACTTGCGCGTAGTAACGCACCGAGCCGTCGACTTCCGTGGTACCGACGGTCTGATCGGATCCTTCTGCAGCAGCGAGATTCTCGGCACGCGCTGCGCGGGCGTACTCGGTGATCTCGTCCTCGGTGTGCCCTGCCATCAACTGCACCGCCCACGCGTATGCAGCCTTGGTCCGGCGGTGATCGTAGCCGTCGAATGCAACCTGTCCGTCGCGAGTCTTCTCCTCGAGTACCGCAACGATCTCGTCAGCGCAGTCCAAGTCGGTACTGGTTACCAAGGGTTGACCCGGGGCGGTCTCCGAGCCACACGCGGCGGAAAGTGCGGCAGCGCCGGCTGGAGTCATGAAGCGACTGGTGGTTGCCCAGTCCGCTCCGGCGGGCTGTAACACCTTGTTGTTCTTGATCATCCAGAATGCAGTGGCGCTTCCGATGTCGTTCTTGACAACTGTGTTGTCCCAGTCGAAGAGCGCCAACGGAGCTCCGTCATCGACATCACCTGCAGCTCCACACGTTCCGAACTCCGTCATCATGGCATCCAACCTCACACGGTTGTCGCCGTACCACGCCAGACTGGGATCCAACGCAGCACAGGATGAACCACTCTGCGCCACATCTTCTTTCGGGGCGCTCTCGGCCGAACTACATGCAGTTGCACTCAACAGGACACTACCTACCGCCAACGCACACAGGGCGCGGGCATGCAGCGAACGGAACATCGATTCCCTCGTTTTCGTCGTGATTCGGGTACGACGGCATACCCGAGTGTCGATCGACCCGGGTATGCCGTGCAGTTGTCAATTAATCGAGCGTCAGCACTTCTCTCGACGCAACGGCGTCGGCGCGAGAGGTGTCCTTGAGGTCGACGCCGGAGCGGCCCAACTGGCGCGCTCCCGTCACCAATCCCAGGACGACACGAGCAGCCTGCTCGTATCCGAGTCCCTCGGGTGGGTGGACATTGGAAATGCAGTTTCGATCCGCGTCGGTACGACCGACGCGCGGAAGGTGAGTCAGATAGATCCCGACGCTGTCCGCAACGGAGAGCCCTGGACGTTCGCCGATCAGGACGATCGCCGTCTGCACTCCCATCGCGGCAGCGATGTGATCACCCAGTGCCACACGGGCATTCGTGGCGATCACCGGCGGCGCGATCGAGTACCGCTCCCCCAACACCGTGACCAACGCAGACAGTAATTGCTCGCCGTGGTCCATCAGTGCTCGCGGCGAGAGTCCGTCGGCGAGGATGAACCCGATTTCCTTGTCGGAACTCGCGATCGCACCCAGGTCAGCCGGTTGGCGCCCCAGGTCGGGTCTCCGGAGATACTCACTGCGGGTGGAGACGCTGCTCGCGACCACCACCGGCGCCCCGATGCCCACCCCTTCGACCCGACTGGCAAGCGTCTCGGAGTCGAGTGGCTCGTGGACCGCGTCGCGGGCTGCAGCGTGCGCTGCCTTGAATTCGAGAACCCGCTTGGTGGGCAACGAATCACCGGCGCGGCCCAACCCGATACGCGATTGTGTGGTCTTGCGCAGTGGACCCCAGAAATCGAGGATCGGTGCCTGATCTTCGGTCATGAGTTCACCGTCAAAGCCCGCAGCGGCGACATTTCGGCATCGATCGGAAGAACCCGACCGTTTGCGTCGGTCATCCCCAAGTTGTGGAGCCAGGTCTCGAACTCCGGGGCGGGCTGCAAACCGAGAACCTTACGCACGTACAGCGCGTCGTGGAACGCCAGACTTTGATAGCCGAGCATCACATCGTCGGCGCCGGGCACCGCGATCACGAACGCCGCGCCGGCGACGCCCAGCAAGGTGAGCAGGTTGTCCATATCGTCTTGATCGGCTTCGGCGTGGTTGGTGTAGCAGACGTCCACTCCCATCGGCAGCCCGAGGAGTTTTCCGCAGAAGTGATCCTCCAAGCCCGCGCGAATGATCTGCTTGCCGTCGTAGAGATACTCGGGACCGATGAAGCCGACCACGGTGTTGACCAGCAGCGGTTCGAGATCACGTGCCACTGCGTATGCCCTGGTCTCGAGTGTCTGCTGATCGACCGGGGCTCCGCCGGTGCCGTAGTGTGCACCTGAGCTGAGGGCGGACCCCTGCCCCGTCTCCAGGTACATGACGTTGTTGCCGACCGTTCCGCGGTTCAAGGAGCGCCCGGCCTCGTTGCCCTCACGCAGGAGCGGAATGTTCACTCCGAAACCGGAATTGGCGCCTTCGGTACCGGCAATCGACTGGAAGACAAGATCGACCGGCACCCCCGATTCGATCAGTCCGATCGTGGTGGTCACGTGCGAGAGCACGCACGACTGAGTCGGGATCTCGAATCGCTGACGGATGTCGTCGAGCAGGTGGAGCAGATCCGAGGTGGCCTGGGGTGAGTCCGTCGCCGGGTTGATACCGATGACGGCGTCGCCACATCCCATCAGGAGACCGTCCAATGTGGCCGCCGCGATGCCGCGTGGATCGTCTGTCGGGTGGTTTGGCTGGAGTCGGGTGCTCAGCCGGCCGGGCAGTCCGATGGTAGTGCGGAACCCCGCGGTGACCGTGATGGCCTTGGCGACAGCGATCAGGTCCTGATTGCGCATGATCTTGCTGACCGCGGCAACCATCTCGGGGGTCAGACCGGGACTCACGGCGGACAAGCGTGCTGAAGCTTCCGGCGCCGACGCGGTCTCGAGCAACCAGTCTCGTAGTCCGCCGACAGTCAGGTGCGCCACCGGCGCAAATGCGAGGCGATCGTGGCTGTCGATGATGAGCCTGGTTACCTCGTCGTCCTCGTACGGAACCACCAGATCTTCGAGGAACACCGTCAGCGGAAGATCAGCCAGAACCCATTGGGCAGCAGCACGTTCGGCGTCGGAGCTTGCCGCGCAACCGGCGAGTTCGTCGCCCGAGCGCAGCGGCGTCGCCTTCGCCATCAGATCGACGAGGCTGTCGAACGAGTAGTTGGTTCCGGATACCTGCTGGTGATACTTGGCCATCCCGCGACTCATCCCAATTCTTCTTCCGCCTGTGCAAGTACAGCAAACTCCTCGTCCGGCGAGTTGGCAACAAGGTGGTGGCGACTGTAGAGACCGAAGTACGCCATGAGAACACCGAAGGCGACCAACGTCAGCAATGCCGCAACGGGATCGACCAGGAAGGTGGCCACCACCGACACTGCCGCGATCACGAGTGCAAACGAGGTGGTGGCGATACCGCCGGGCGTGCGGTACGGGCGCGGCATGTTCGGCTCACGCTTACGAAGAACGATGTGACTCACCATCATCAGGACGTAGCTTACTGCCGCGCCGAACACCGCCATGTTGAGCAACATTGCACCTTCACCGGTGAGTGAGAGCGCGAAGCCGATGATTCCGGGTACGACGAGAGCGAGAGTGGGGGCTTTGCGCTTGTTGGTCACCGACAGGTTCTTCGGCAGGTAACCGGCGCGCGAGAGCGCAAACGTCTGGCGCGAGTAGGCGTACATGATCGAGAAGAAGCTCGCGACCAGACCGGCGAGGCCGATGTAGTTGACGGCCTTTGCCGCTCCGCTGTCCCCCAGCGCCTCGACGAGCGGATTTCCGGAGGTGGACAGGGCGTCTGCGCCGAGCGCACCGGTGGCGAGGAAGAGAACCGTTGCGCCTGTGACGATCAGGATCAACATGCTGATGATGATGCCGCGGGGGACGTTCTTCTCCGGCTCACGTGCTTCCTCGGCGGCCAGCGGTACACCTTCGACAGCAAGGAAGAACCAGATCGCGAAGGGCACGGCGGCCCAGATTCCGAGCAGACCGAATGGCAGGAACGACGACGATCCGACTGCGCTGGTGTCGACGGCGATATCGGTGAGGTTGGACGAATCGAAAAGGCCGACAGCCGAAACCGCGAACACGACCAGGCCGACGAGTGCAATGGCGGTGATGATGAACATCGCCTTGAGTGCCTCACCGGCGCCGGTGAGGTGAATGCCGATGAAGATCGCGTACACCGCGAGGTACACCCACCAGCCGTCGGTGATCCCGAACAGGTTCAGCGACTCGACGTACGCACCGATGAAGGTCGCGATCGCTGCGGGCGCTATCGAGTACTCGATGAGAATCGCTGTGCCGGTGGCAAATCCACCCCAGGGCCCCATGGCCCGTCGGGCGAACGTGTACCCCCCGCCCGCAGCCGGAAGTGCCGACGACATCTCGGCCATACCGAGCACCATCGCCAGGTACATACCCGCGATGACAACCGCCGCGATGAGAAGGCCACCGAAACCACCTTCGGCCAGACCGTTGTTCCAGCCGGCGTAGTCACCGGAAATCACATAGCTGACACCCAACCCCGCAAGCAGCACCCACCCTGCTGTTCCCTTTCGGAGTGTTCGTTTCTCCAGATACGAATTGTCTTCCGCATGGAAGTCTGCGCCGTCGTGGTGTGCACCCGCGGCACCGGCGTTTTTGCCGGTTGCGTGGTCGGAAAGAGACATGTCCATCCTCTGAATCGGTCAAGAATGAGACGACGCACGGTGGATGCGTCGCGTGAAATGAACGGTATGTGGGCGATGTACGGAGAAGGTCGCCTGGAGATGACCGTGCTGTTAACTGGCTGTCATGTGAGCGGCCCCGAGTCTGTTCAGATCTTCTTCAGGCTGCCGTTCTCAGGATCGGGCGGCCGCGCCCGGCACCGGGCAGGCGTCGACGGCCTCGGCGACCACCTGGGGAACCGTCGGGGGCAAAGGACGCATGCCCGCTTCCCAATCAGCGCCCACGAGAATGCTCGACGCGCCGAGTGCTTCGTTTTCGTCCGGTGTGAATGCCCTTGCTCGACTGAGGAATCTGAATCCTTCAGGAGACTCCAGGCTGAATCCACTGCCGCGGCCGGGCACGACGTCCAGCACCAACTGGGTGTGCTTCCAGGCTTCGAACTGTGATCCGGAAATCCAGACCTGTACAGCGTCGGTTCCGGTGGGAAGGTCTTCGGGAGTCTCTCCGACAGCAAGTCGGAGATCGACGATTCCGAGTAGTACGTCACGGTCCCCGACGATGAATTCGCCTGAGGGATAACACATCGGGGCCGAGCCGTCGCAGCATCCGCCGGATTGATGCATCATCAGTTCGCCATGAGTCCCGCTGAGGCGGCGCAGGAGGTCAGCCGCCCCAGCGGTGGTCACCAACCGGGGTGGAACGGCGCCGGTATCGGGTGTGTCCGTGGCGCTCATTCCAACCTCCGTGTGTTTGTGCAGGTTTCGCGTGTTGCAGTCTTGCTCACCGGCACCCGCAGCGAGGGGCTCACGGGTACCGGTGGGTAGATCAGAAGAAGCCCTGAGCCTTCTGGGCGTAGCTGACCAGGAGGTTCTTGGTCTGCTGGTAGTGCGAGAGCATCATCAGGTGGTTCTCGCGGCCGATACCGGACTGCTTGTATCCACCGAAAGCGGCGTGTGCCGGGTACTGGTGGTACGTGTTGGTCCAGACGCGACCGGCTTGGATGTCGCGGCCTGCGCGGTAAGCAACTCCGCCGTCGCGGGACCAGACACCGGCGCCCAAACCGTAGAGCGTGTCGTTGGCGATTTCGATGGCCTCGTCGTAGTCCTTGAACGAGGTGACCGAGACGACGGGTCCGAAGATCTCTTCCTGGAAGATGCGCATCTTGTTGTTGCCGGTGAACACCGTCGGCTGGACGTAGTAGCCGCCGGACAGGTCTCCGCCGAGTTCGGCTCGCTCACCACCGGTGATGACCTTGGCGCCTTCGGCCTTGCCGATCTCGATGTACGAGAGGATCTTCTCGAGCTGATCGTTGCTGGCCTGGGCACCGATCATGGTGTCGGTGTCGAGCGGATCCCCTTGGCGCACAGCCTTGGTGCGGATGGCTGCCATCGCGAGGAACTCGTCGAAGATGTCTTCCTGGATCAGCGAACGTGACGGGCAGGTGCAGACCTCGCCCTGGTTGAGGGCGAACATCGTGAAGCCCTCGAGTGCCTTGTCCTGGTAGTCGTCGTTAGAGGCGAGGACGTCGGAGAAGAAGATGTTGGGGCTCTTGCCACCGAGTTCGAGGGTGACGGGGATGAGGTTCTGCGACGCGTACTGCATGATCAGGCGACCGGTGGTGGTCTCACCGGTGAACGCGATCTTCTTGATACGCGGGCTGGACGCGAGCGGCTTTCCGGCCTCGACGCCGAAGCCGTTGACGATGTTGAGAACACCGGCAGGCAGCAGGTCACCGATGATGCCGATGAGGTGCAGGATCGAGACTGGCGTCTGCTCGGCAGGCTTGAGCACGATGGCATTGCCGGCAGCGAGGGCGGGGGCAAGCTTCCACACGGCCATGAGGATCGGGAAGTTCCACGGAATGATCTGGCCGACTACGCCGAGCGGCTCGTGGAAGTGGTACGCCACGGTGTCGGAGTTGATCTCCGAGAGCGAACCTTCCTGTGCGCGAATAGCTCCCGCGAAGTATCGGAAGTGATCGATGGCGAGCGGAATGTCGGCGTTGAGGGTCTCGCGGATCGGCTTGCCGTTGTCCCACGACTCGGCGAGTGCGATGGATTCGAGGTTCTCCTCCATACGATCAGCGATCTTGTTCAAGATGATCGCGCGCTCGGCGACCGAGGTCTTGCCCCAGGCCGGAGCTGCTGCGTGCGCTGCGTCGAGAGCGAGTTCGATGTCTTCTGCGGTGGAACGAGCCACATCACAGAAATTCTGTCCGGTCACCGGTGTCGGGTTCTCGAAGTACTGACCCTTGACCGGAGCAACCCATTCGTTGCCGATCCAGTTGTCGTATCGAGACTGGAAGGACATGATCGCGTCGGCGGTACCTGGGCGGGCGTACACGGTCATTGCAAGCTCCTATGTAAACGTGATCTTCCTGGGCGCACCCACCAAATCGGTGACTGCAATCCCACCCCCCGGTGGGGTGTGATTCACAACACTAGGAGTTGCAACGTTGCAAGTACGTTGCGTGCGAGAAACGCAGATGATTCTCAGATGCCCAACTGGCGGTCGAGGAGATCAATTCTTGCCTGGACCTGCGAATACAGCGGCGATTGAGGATCCAACGTGGACAGGTAGGCCTCCCACACGACTGAGTCTTCGCGGCCGTGCACCGACGTGGTCCACCGGGCCAGAAGGTTGGCGTCACCTCCACGCAGCAGAGCTGCCTGGACCCTGGTGCGTAGTTCTTCCCGCACCTCTTCGATGCCGGGAGACGCCGAGCCCGCCAGCACCGGGCCCGAATACAGTTTCATCGCCGTCGCTGCGTCGCCTCGATCCAACGCTGCCCGCACCTCGCCGACATCTGTCGTGAACTCCGTGATGATCCGATAGGGGCGCGAAGCCAGCCGGTCGGCACCGAAAACCTTACGAAGCCGCGACATTTCCGCGCGAATGGTCACTGCGTCGAGTTCGCCCTCGTCGAGCAGGACCGCAAGGTGGTCGGAGCTGAGACCCTCCGGGTGTTCGGAAAGCAGAAGGAGAATCTCGGCGTGACGCTGCGAAATCGGGATGCGGTCACCGCCGCGAACCAGCGTCGGCCGGCCGGCACCGAATGTTTCGAGGCGCGGAGCCGTGGCACTGAGTGGGATGGGCGAGTTCAAGAGATGGAATCGCAATTCCGATTCGGCGGCCGCGACAGTTGCACGGATCAGTGACAGCACTTCGGGAACCGCAACTCTGGGACCACCGGTGATGTCGATGGCACCAAGGATTTGCCCAGTGGTGGGATCGTGGACGGGTGCGGCCGAACAACTCCAGTCGTGCACGGTTCGGTTGAAATGCTCGGATCCGAAAATCTGTACGGAGTGATCGAGAGCAAGCGCCGTTCCCGGCGCATTGGTGCCGACACGATCTTCGCTCCAATCGGCGCCTTCGACGAAGTTCATGGACAACGCCTTGTCCTTGGCCGAGTTGTCACCCTCCACCCAGAGCAATCGACCGTGTGCGTCACTGATCGCGATCAGTAGTCCGGTCTCGGCAGCATCTTCCACCAGGAGTTTCCGAATCACCGGACGGATCAGTGACATGGGATGCGCGGAGCGATATTTTTCGAGCTCCAACCCTTCGAGCATCTCAGGGTTGCCGACCACATCGGGATTTACCCCCTTGTTGCGGCTACGCATCCAGGACTCGAGTACGACCGAGCGGACATGGGAGTCGTCGGTCAGCCCCTGGCCGGGCACGCCGCG
Source organism: Rhodococcus sp. MEB032 (assembly GCF_030208925.1). Classification (NCBI taxonomy): domain Bacteria; kingdom Bacillati; phylum Actinomycetota; class Actinomycetes; order Mycobacteriales; family Nocardiaceae; genus Rhodococcus; species Rhodococcus sp. MEB032. The sequence continues at coordinate 205,711 of NZ_JARVSY010000009.1, read as the reverse complement.
GGCATCGATGAACGACTGATGGGCAGACGAAAGTCGCCGCGCGAGTAACGCGACGTCATCGCCTGGCCTGACCGCCACCCACGGGTTGCCGGGCACAGCCTGTTCACGTGCCATATTTTGCGTTCCTCCGCTCCGTGGACCACTGTAACGCCGATCATAGCCCATAGGCGAGAACGACCATTCGGTATGACTGCCGACCCAGCCTGCTGCCCCTCGCGGTCACTCGTCGCCGAGCAGAATGGCGCTTGCTCGTTCCGCGACCATCACCGCGGTCGCATGCGGGCCGCGGGTCGGGATCGTCGGCAGGATTGACGTGTCAACAATACTGAGTCCTTGCGCGCCGATCACACGGCACCGACCGTCGACGACTGCGAACGGGTCCGCCTCGGCACCCATCACGCAACTACCGGACATATGCAGCGACGTTCCCAGGCGGGATTCGACCCACTCATCGGTGTACTCCATGACGGGGCGATCGATCAACCCCGTCTCGGCGATCGACTCGAGAAGATTCTCGGCGATCCGCATCCCTTCCCGAATGGCAGCTCGATCGTGCGCCGACGCGACGTAGTTGTACCGAATACGCGGCGCCCCAGCGGGATCCCCCGATGCCAGCTCGATGCTTCCCCGGCTGTGCGGCGCCATGAGGACCACTCCGACGCCGTGGTCCATGCGAGGCACACCGGGAACCAGGTCTGTGAAAGATGCGGTGTACGGACGGATTTCGATCTCAGCGAGGTTGAGGGCTGTCTCCAGCACCGGAGTCTGCGATCGAATCGTGCGGGGCTTCGAAAAATGGTACGGCAGCAGCACTTCCGGGTGGTCGACGAAGTTCTGTCCGACGCCCGGTCGATCGAGAACGACGGAAACTCCTTGCTCTACAAGTTGTTCCGCTGGACCAACACCGGAATTGAGGAGAATGTGCGGTGTCGCCACCGCACCCGAACACACGACCACATGGTCGGCACGAATGCGTCGGACATTGCCGTCGCCGAGAACGTCGACGCCGATCGCACGGGTACCCGAGAACGCGATGCGAATGACGTTCACTCCGGATTCCACCCGCAGATTCGGCCGGTGCAACGCCGGCATCAGATACCCGATCGCCGTACTGATCCGACGATGATCCGACACGTTCAGTGGCACTCGGCCCACCCCGAACGAGTCCGGCGCATTCTTGTCGACGTCGTCGGGAAAGCCTGCTCCGAGCGCTGCCGCATGAAACTCGCCGCTCAGTGGATGCAGTTGGTCCCACGCTCGACGCTCGACCGGGATCGGTCCGGCGGTCCCGTGGAACTCGCCCTCGAAATCACGATCCGTTTCGGACTTCTTGAAGTACGGCAAGACGTCGTCGTATCGCCATGAACTCGGCCAATTCTCGAAATCAGCACGGGTCGCGCGGGTGAAGTACGCACCGTTGACGGCTCCGGATCCACCGAGTGTCCGCCCCCGCGCAATTGTGGACGCCCGACGCGGCGTCAGTTCGACCGGATAGGTCCACGTGTATTCGCTCGCAGGTCCGACCGGCAGTCGGTACGGATCACCCAGGACGTCCGGGAGTTCGAGCGCCGATCGATATCCGCTTCCCGATTCGAGGAGCATCACCGTGGCGGATGGATCTTCACTGAGCCTGGCTGCGACCACGCAACCACACGTGCCACCACCGACAACCAGGAAATCTGCGTAGTCGGCTTCTGTCACTTGGTGATTCGAGGTTTCAGCGCCGCCCAGTCGCGGGCGTCGAATGCGCCACGCCAGAGTCCGGCTCCATACGCGATGTCGTCGGCTCGTTTGAAGAAGACGTACCGAACCGGTCCCAGCCCGCCTGGCTCACGGTGGCGATACCAGTCCACCAAACCTTCGGTGACTGCTGCAGCGACGGCCAGCCGCCGAATTCGCCTGGAGGCGATCACCGCCAGGAGCGTCACGGGCCAGTAGTGACGACACATTGCCGAGGCGAGTTGCCAGAATCCGCCGACAACTCCCTGCGCGGTGAGGATCGCCGCGATCCGGGTGGGTTGACTCAGGCCGGTGAACATCTTTCGCAGCCGGTAAACGGTAAACAGTAAAGCGCCGAGTGCGCCGGCAAGACCGGAACGGGTCAGTGTTGCGGCAGCGATGCACGCGAAGAGCGTCGAGAACGACATCGCCATCGGCGGAACCGAACCCTCGTGTCTTGCAGCCAACGGCGCCGCACCCGTGCCGTAGAACGCTCTCCTGGCGAACCACTTGTCGAACTGAACTCGATGATCGTGGGCGACATGCGCAACCGGTTCGTACCTCAGTCGCCAACCCGCAGCCTGCAGTCGCCAGCAGAAATCGACGTCCTCGGCTACTTCGAGACTCTCGTCGAAACCGTTGCATTCGAGTGCCACGTCGCGCCGGACGATCACGGCGGCGCTGGGGACATAGGCGACCGGACTGCCCGACTTCACCGCAGCTTCCTTGCGTCCGAGGTCGAGAGACGATCGCATGTTCTCGTACCGCGCCAGCGCCGTCCCGTACGGATCGAGGGCGACGATGCGGGGTGCAACAAGGGCAACCCCCGGATCGCTGAAGTGGCCCAACATCAACTCGAGCCAACCGGCACGCGGTATGACGTCGGAGTCCAGGAAAGCTACGAAACGTGTTTGGGCCGAACGCAATCCCGAGTTTCTCGCTGCCGAGGGTCCGCGGGCACTCTCGTGCCGGACCACTGTGATGGTGCCGGTGCCCGGGCAGGCGCGACGGGGCTCCACCGGCACTTCCGAACCGTCGTCGACAACGATGACGGTCAGATCCTTGAGGACGGGCAATAGGCGTTCGACGCCGGCCTGGTTGTCCTTGACCGGAATCACGACCGTGACATCGGCAGCGGACGGCGTCGACATCGGACGAGGATTCGCGACACCTGAATCGAGAAGGTGTCGCGCAACCGCAGCGCTCTGCTGATCGACCACCTCGAGGAAGCCGTCACCGATCATCGCCGCAGCCGTCGGCGCCAGCTTGAGCATCCGCGTCGGAGATCCGCCGATGAGTACCCGGCCACCCGAGTACGTGCGCACCTTGGGGTCCAACCGAATGCCGAAGCCGTCGGGGAGTCTTGCTGGTCGCATCAGATGATCGTAAGGGACGTAGCCCGTCGTGCTGCAACTCGTCGCAGCCTCGAAAGCCGTCGCAGGTGGACCGTCCGCCCCCACTCGGTCGTGGTCGTCACCGAAGCCTCCCATCTGGACCAGGCTCCCACCGGGCCAGTCCATCCGTCACGCGTCCTACCAACTCACCGAAGATGTATGCGCCGTCTTCGGCGGTAGCCCCGACTGGATTGCCGAGAACGCCGTTTTGCGACACAGCGACCATACCGCCCGAACGCATTCCTGGCATCAGGTCCGCGATAGGAGACAAATTTCCTGTCTCAGCAAGGCTCATGTGCACCAAATCGGGCGAAAGGTGCAGCAATAGGCTCGTTTCAGTGTGTCCGGCATGGGCGTCGGCACCCGGAACAGCGCACGGCACCCAAGCAGCATCACGCCCCTCATACCGCAGAAGTGCCACCGCTTTGGCCAATGCGGGACCATTTCCGCCGTGGCCGTTGACGAACAGCACCCGCTTCGTCCATCTGAACGCCGACCTTCCGTATTCGACGACTACGGTTTCCATAGCCTCGGCACCGATCGAAATCGTGCCGGCAAACCCTTCGTGTTCGCCGCTCGCCCCGTATTCGATGGCCGGGGCCACGACGACGTCGGGCAGAGCCTGTGCGACTGCTCTCGCGATCCGAGTGTCGGTATCGAGAGGCAGGTGCGGTCCGTGTTGTTCGAAAGAACCGACCGGGACCACGACGGTGAGCGCAGTGCCCTCGAGCGCAGGACTCGGGATGGCAGCAAGGTCACGCGGAGAACTCATCCCCCGATCGTATTGGTGCGGGCCCCTCCCACCGCAACACTGCATGCGGATACACCGGGGCATTGTTGTGCCCCGGCGTATTCGTCAGTTGTCGCGGTTCACGCCGCTGTCGGTGGGCTGTTCCCGCCGATCGGCTGTTGATACGGATCGATCGACATCGGTGGATAGAACACCGATTTCCGATCCGGGCCGATCTCCACCCGCCACTCGGTGTGGTGCAGCGTCCGATGGTGATGACCGCACAACAAGATCAGATTGTCGAGATCTGTTGGGCCGCCATCGTTCCAGTGAACAATATGATGGGCATCGCACCACCCCGACGGTGTCCCGCACCCCGGAAACGCACACCCGCCATCGCGGACCGCCAACGCCCGCCGCTGCGGCACCGTCGCTGTTCTCGCTTCCTTACCGCACTCGAGCGGAACACCATTCTCATCCAACAAGATCCGCGTCACGGTGCAATCGCAGGCCAACATCCGTGCGGTGTCAATACTGATCGGGCCCACCCAATCCGCCCACGCAAATCCGAGTTCTTCGGTGGACGGCAGGAGGTCTTTCAACGCTTGCAGGTCCGTCATGTCTTTTGCGCTGGCGGTGACCGTGATGTGTGGTTTCACCCCGCCCTCGATCGGACCCAACCCCGCCCGCTCGTACCGGCGCAACAACTCGCAAAACCCGTCTGCACGTCGTAATGCCGGAGTGCGGGTGTCTTTGGCGCCGTCCTTCTCCGGCGTCGGAGCCGACAGACTCGACAACAATGTGATCAGACGCGCCCCGTTCACAGCATCTAGGTCTCCCTTCACCGACACGCGCCCGTACAAACCTTTCGACGCGTAGAACTCGTTACGCTCCGAATCTTCCCCCACCGGAACGCCGTCCTCACGGTTTCCGTACTGCTTGTCGATCCGCCGGATCGTCGCCCGCACCGCATCACAATCAGCAATATTCTGCGACGCCAGGCCAAGCAGGATCCCGCGACCCTTGTCCACATCCGCCAGGGTCATGTTCTTCGGTGGATGCTGACAAAACGACGCCACCTGCCGCGCCTTCAACGCATCAACGTCACCGCGATGGAATGCATCCGCGACAACAGGTTCGAGCATCAACAATCGCGCCAACCCGACGAGCAGGCTGCACTCACCGATCTCCAGATTCGTCGACCCGTGCAACCACTGCGCGATCGCCCGAAAACCCTTCCCGACCAAAGTCTCCCGGGAAAACATCTCCACGATCAGCAACACCATCCGCGACTGCAACTCGTGCCGGGCGCGCACCAGATCGAGAACCTCACTCTTGAGGCCCTCACCATCCAGCTGCCACGCATCCCGACTGTCCATGCTCAAAGTTTAATCGAACATACTTTCGAGAACCAGAGACAAAACGGACGACTTATATCGCCAACGCGGCCCGATGCCCCTCGATGACGGCCGCGTGCGAACGCCTCGGAGACAAGGCGTCACCGATGCGAAATTTCTCGAAACAGCTTCCCTGCAAGGTGTTCCACAACTCGTCGACAGGTTCCTGCTGTGTCGCGAAGACCACCCAGTCGACTGCAACTTCCTCGGTCTCACCCGTCGGAAGGTGAACCAAGCTCACGAGCGGCGAGGCCCCAGCGCTCACCGAAGTCACCATCAGATCTGTCCGTTGACCGATCGACTTCTCGAACGCTCGGCGGTTCCACCCCTCGAAATCCAGGGTGATGCTCAGGTCCTGCGCGACCACCATGCCGTTGGTCGCGATCGTGACGGCACAGCCTCGATCAGCGAGGAACTCCGCCACCGACGTACCTTGATGGAATCCCAGTTCGTCGTAGACGAGCACCGTTCCACTCGGCAGAATCTTGCCGTCGAGAACGTCTCGAACACCCACCACACGCTCTGATCTACCCGCCCACGCTGGGCGTAAAGGCCGCGCTCCGGTTGCAATCACGACCACCTCGGGCGCGCGCTCCTCCACGATCGCGAGATCAGCTCCAGCACCCAGCTCGATCGTCACACCGCTTCGGCGACACTCAGATTCGAGATTCCGGACGAGGTCGGCGAGCTCACGGCGAGCCGGTACCACCGAGGCGGTAAGAATCTGTCCCCCAAGTCTTCGTTCACGCTCGAACAGCGTCACCGCATGACCTAGCTGGGCCGCTGTAGCCGCAGCTTGCAGGCCGGCGGGGCCGCCACCGACCACCACCACCGTGCGGCCCCGTCGCCGCGGCATCGGCAGCGGTACCGATTCCCGACCAGCGCGCGGATTTTCGGTGCACCCCAACCAACGCCCCAGACCCATCCGCCCGACGCATTCCTGGTTGCAGGACAGGCAGGTTCGCACCTGTGACGATTGACCGGCACGCGCCTTGTTCACAAAATCCGGATCGGCGATCTGCCCGCGAACTACGCCCACCAGATCGCATACACCGTCCTCGAGTGCGGCTTCGGCTTGCTCCGGCGTCTTGAAACGGCCGACTCCGACGACTGGAAGATCGAGGACCTCCCTGATAGCAGACGGGACGAAGTTGGCGTAGCCGGTGGGTACAGCCATCGATGCTTCGACCAGATGCAGTGTTTCCGTGGCCATTCCGACGGTGGTGTTGATGTAGTCGACGTGACCGTCAGCTTCGATGAGTTGAGCGGTGGCTACTGCGTCGGACAGTTCGATGCCACCCCGCGTTCCTTCGTATCCACTCAGGCGCACACCGAGGACACGATCCGGGCCGATGGCCTTACGCAGTACCCCGAGCACTTCGAGAAGGAACCGTGCACGATGTGCCACGCCCCCGCCGTAGCGATCAGTGCGCAGGTTGGTCGAGGGGGCGAGAAACGCGCGCACTATGGACGACTGCGACGCCTGCAATTCCACCCCGTCGAAGCCACCGGCAACGCAGTTGCGCGCAACAAGGGCGAACCCTGCGAGAATCTCGGCGATGTCCGCGTCGTCGACAGCCTTGGGCACCTCGCGGAACAACGGATCGGCGACGGCGCTCGGCGCCAACAGCGGCGATCGCGAATAGGTTCCAGCGCCCTGGCCCCCATTGTGGTTGATCTGCGCGAGAATCGACGAACCATGTGCATGAACGGCGTCGGTGATCCGCCGGTATCCCTCGATCGCTTCGGGCCGATAGCCCGCAATCATCTTCTCGTACGGTCGATCCGAAGGATGCGTCGAGTGCTCCTCGGTGATGATCAGACCCGCACCGCCGCGTGCCCGCGCCTCGTAGTAGCTCGCGTGCTGCTCCGTCGGCAACCCGTTCTCCGCGTAATTGGTCAGGTGTGCGGAGAACACGACCCGATTGCGGAGTGTCAGGTTGCCCAGGCGCAGTGGCGCGAAGAGGCGCGGGTACGGCGTCATCAGACCTTGGAGTTTCCTTGATCGAGCGCGATATGACTTGCCGTGACGGTGCGGGAACCGTCACCGGCGAGCCACAGGACGGTATCGGCGATCTCGTCAGGTTCGGCGAAAGCGATGTCCGAGAGGATCGGAGTGAAGTTGGGAAGGTACTGCGGAAACTTTGCAAATACCTCGAGAGCGCCCTGGTCGACCCCCATCGGCGTATTCACTCCGTAAGGATGGATCGAGTTGACCCTGATCTTGTACTCCCCCAGTTCCTTTGCTGCGGCCTGCGTCAGACCGACGAGACCGAACTTGGCGCTCGCGTAGTGCGCCTGTCCGGGCAGCGCCTTGAGTCCGGCCACCGAACTGACCACGATGATCGATCCACCGCGCCCACCCTCGATGATCGCCGGCACCGAGGCCTTGAGGGTTTTCCAGACTCCGGTCAGGTTGATGTCGATCAGGGTTTCCCACTGCTCGTCCGACATTTCCCAGAATCGATTCCAGTTGCAGACCCCGGCGTTGGCGACCACGATGTCGAGTCGTCCGAACTGTTCGACGCCGTCCTTGACCACCGCGGTGAGCGCTGCGCCGTCACGGACATCGACCTCGCGGGCGAGGATCTTCCCGCCCTCCGCTTCCACCAGACGTATCGTCTCGGCAAAGTCCTCGGAAGTTGCTGCGTCGTAGGAATTGTCCGACGCCACCGACGCGCATACGTCGACCGCGATGATCGCTGCTCCCTCGCGCGCCATCTTGACCGCGTGCGCACGTCCTTGACCGCGCGCTGCGCCGGTGATGAAAGCAACGCGACCTTCGAGCGAACGAACTGAACCCTGTGTCATGAGATAGCCCTCTCTGCAGAATTGAAACTCGTTCTAGTAGTAAACCCTGCAAAGCGCCCTTCGCGGATGGATTCGAGAACAGTTCTCGGGGCAACCGAGTCGCCCACCTGAATGTCGGCCTCTTCCTTCAGCGTTTCGTTCGGCAGACGAGGCGAGCAGTCGATCACCACTTCGCACTCGAGCTGTGACCGCTCGCCGGTATGGACGTGTTCGACGCAGACGGCCCCTCGAGCGATTTCGGTGACACGTGACGCGAGCACCCTGGTGATCCCGGCCTGCTGGATGCGCGTGTTGGCGCCGACCAGATCCCCACTCGCACCGAGCCTCGAACCGACGATGCTGTCGGGAGTCACAATCGAGACGGAGATGCCATGGGCCGCGAGTGCTTCTGCGAGCGCCACCGCGATCGGTCCACCGAGGGGATCGATCAGCGCGACCGGACCCGGCCCCACGGTGCTCAACTTCTCGAAGGCTTCCGACGCATCCAACCATCGAACCGAATCGTCGACCGGATACGTCGGTGGCCTCGCAGCACTACCGGTGGCAACGACAACAAACTCGCCCCGGCTGCGTGCGTCACCCAGGTCTTGGGCGTCGAGCGCCGCCCCGGTCCGCATCGTCACGCCGCTACGACGGCATTCGTCCTCCAACCACTGCGCGAGGAGTGCGAACCGGCTACGGCCGTCACCTCGCGCAAAAGTTCGGATCATGCCGCCGAACTGCGATGAACTCTCGACGAGTGTGACCGAGTGCCCCGCCACCGCCGAGATCCGTGCGGCTTCCATCCCAGCGGGGCCACCCCCCACGACCAGCACGGCTCCCGGTGTCGAAATCTGCTCTCGCTCATCGGGGTCCACCGTCTCGAAACCCGCGCTCGGATTCCCGACGCACGTCACGACAGGATTGCGAGGATCACGCACGAGGCACGCCTGATTGCAGAGCACACACGGCCGGGGACGATCGCCGCGCGCGGCTTTCACAACCAGGTCCGGGTCTGCGATCTGGGCCCGGGTCATCTCGACGAACTCACCTACTTCCAGCGCCGCGTGAGCGTCGGCGATGTCCACGACGCTCCCCTGCACGACAACAGGAATCGACAGAGCGGCCTTGATCTCACGGCACAGATCGAGGTTGAAGTTCGGCGGGCAGTGAAAATCGGGGCGGTACCGGTCAGACGAATAGAGTCCGCCACGAACGACGACAAGGAGATCGAGGAACGGAGACACTTCACGCGCGATACCGATGGCAAGATCGGGCGTCAGGCCCGCCCATGGAGCTTCCTCGTCACAGGACAACCGCAGGGAGACAACGTGATCCGACCCGACTTCCTCGCGCACTGCCGAGATGACCTCGCGAACAAGAGCAACGCGATCGCTACCGTATCGGTCTTGCCGAGTGTTGGTCAGACCCGAAAGGAATTGTCGCAGAATGCTTCGAGGACCGGCATCGAGTTCCACTCCGTCCATTCCCGAAGCGACGGCCAGCGCCGACGCCTCACGGAAGCCGACTATCAGCTGGTCGATTTCCGGCTGCCCCATTGCCATCGGCAACTCACGCGTCGCCGGGTCGGGCACTCTTGACGGTCCCCACAGCACCGACTGGGAGTATGCGCTCGATCCCTGCATGCCGGTATGACCGAGCCCGGCCAGAACCAGCGTTCCGTACGGAGCACATGCAGCCGCGATCGACTGCCACCCCGGGCCACATTGCGACGCCAACGGCGCCCGCTCGTACGGCCAGTCGTTCTCCGATACCGAGGCCACTTCGGTGACGACGATCCCGGTTCCGCCCTCGGCGCGGCGCTGGTAGTACGCACGGTGCCGATCGGAAAGCGAGCGTCCCACAGCAAGATTGGTCTCGTGCGGACCGAAAACAACCCTGGACCGGACGAGGCGTCCGGCCAGGGTCGTGTGTTCGTCGAGTGTCAACTCACAGCTCTATCGGAGCCGTAATCTCAGCTGGCACCCAATGTGCGTGTGAAGCCTTCCGGAATCACCAGGTCCGCCGGGCTCAGTTCGGTGATGGACGAGTGGCCGAGGCCCATCAGCCCCGAGTCGATGCCCATCCGCATGAGGTCGAGCACGTTCTCGACACCGGCCTGGCCGTTGGCCGAGAGGCCCCACAGGTAGGCGCGCCCGAGCATGACGGCCTTGGCTCCGAGTGCGAGCGCCTTGACGACGTCGCCGCCGCGTCGAATGCCGCCGTCGAGAACAACTTCCACCTGATCGCCCACGGCCTCGGCAATGCCCGGGAGCACACGGATCGGCGCCGGGGTGCCGTCGAGGTTGTTACCACCGTGGTTGGAGACCGAGATAGCGGAGACACCGGCGTCGACAGCTCGCTTGGCGTCGTCGATGCGCATGATGCCCTTGAGCATGAACGGTCCACCCCACTGCTCACGAAGCCAGGCGATGTCTTCCCACGTCGGAAGCGGAGTCTGCATCCACTCGCCGTATGCGCCGAAGAACGTCGGTGCAGGCTGGCCGGGAGCCGCGAGGTTGGGGGTGGTCAGGTCCGGGATCTTGCCGGTCTTGGCGAACTCGAGCAACCACTTCGGGCGCATGATTCCCTCGGGTGCGAACTGGAACATCGCCTTGAGGTCCATCTTTTCGGGGATGGACGGGCTGCCCCAGTCGCGACCGTACGAGAAGGACCAGTCGGTGGTGATGATCAGGCCCTTGGCACCGGCAGCGCGAGCGCGCTCCATACGCTGCAGGAGCACGTCGCGGCTACCGACCCAATACATCTGGAAGAAGACCTGCGGGTTGGCCGCGGCAACTTCTTCGATGGACTTGCTGGCAAAAGAACTCAGTCCGATGGCTGTTCCCCGTGCTGCAGCCGCACGGGCTACCGCTACTTCACCGTCGGGGTGCACTGCCTGCACACCGGTCGGTGAAATCATGACGGGCAACGAAATGTCCTGGCCCATAATGGTGGTGGACATCTCGCGCTTGTCCGACAGCCCGGCAGCGTGGGGAGCGAAACCCAATTCGCTGAATGCCGCGACGTTGTCGTCGACCGTCAGCCCTTTCTCGGATCCCGCCACCAACGCCGCGTACACGGACTTGGGCAACCTCTTCTTCGCACGGCGCTGTGCTTCTGCCACCGTCTCGAAGAAAGCATTCTTAGCCATTGAACTGACCTCTCTGGGGTGCAGCTTTCGCCGCACTGTCGGTATCGCGCAGTAGTTACTGCATTCCCGCAAGCGGGTTTTCGTCACAAATCTTGGCGGGCGGACGCATCATCAGTGTCAGTGGCACCGATGCGCGTGGGGTCTTACGTTGACCGGAACGGGAGTGGTCGACACTGGACTTCGGGACCTCGCCCGCCGACGCCAGTGCCATTTCACCGTTACCGATGACGCACTCGGGGTCAGGTCCGTCCATCGGCAGTCCGGTGAAGAACTTGGCCGCCATGCAGCCGCCGCGGCAGGAGTCGTAGTGGTTGCACTTGCTGCAGGCGCCACCGGTTTGGGGCGAGCGCAGCTCCTCGAACAGGTCCGAGTGCTGCCAGACTTCCTGGAATCCACCGTCTTTCACGATGTTTCCGGCGAGGAACTGCTCGTGAATCGCGAAGGGGCATGCGTACACGTCACCGACCGGGTCGATCAGGCACACGACGCGGCCCGCGCCACAGAGATTGAGACCGGGCAGTGCATCGCCGAAGGCGGAGAGGTGGAAGAACGAGTCGCCCGTCAGGACGCCTTCGCCATTGGCGACCAGCCAGTTGTAGAGCTCACGCTGCTGCTCCGGACGCGGGTGCAGGTCGTCCCACACGTCGGCGCCGCGGCCCGAAGGACGCAGTCGAGTGATGCGCAGGGTCGCGTCGTACTTGTCCGCGAGAGCCTTGAACTCGTCGAGCTGACTGACGTTGTGCCGCGTGACGACCACCGAAATCTTGGCGTCCTTGAAGCCGGCTTCCTTCAGGTTCGCGAGAGCGCGCTCGGCCATCGCGAACGAACCAGGCCCGCGCACAGCGTCATTGACCTCAGCGGTGGCACCGTCGATGGAAATCTGCACGTCGACGTAGTCACTGGCTGCGAGGCGCGCCGCGACCTTCTTGTCGATCTTCACGCCGTTGGTGGAGAACTTCACACCAACCTGGTGGTCGGTCGCGTAGTCGACGAGCTCCCAGAAGTCGGAGCGTACCGTCGGCTCGCCGCCACCGATGTTGACGTAGAAAACCTGCATACGCTGCAGCTCGTCGATGATGGACTTGCACTGTTCGGTGCTCAGCTCGTTGGGGTCACGACGACCCGACGACGAAAGGCAGTGCACGCAGGACAGGTTGCAGGCGTAGGTGAGTTCCCACGTCAGGCAGATGGGGGCGTCGAGTCCGAGTTCGAACTGATCGACGAGGCGACCCACCTTGGCGGGCGGGGAGGGCTGTTCAAGAACTGAGGTCATGGCTGTGTCCTCGCGAAGAAATGAAGCGGGCGAACGTGCGGAAGGGCTGTTCCGCACGTGGGGGCGAGCGTCTGGCTCAGACAGGCACGATCATGTGCGAGTCGGCGAGAGTGCTCAGCGCGCGGGCATATTGGGGAGCCGCGTCATCTTCGATGCCTTGCGCACGTAGTGCGGACCGGACATCAGGATGGTCTGGCAACGCCTTGACCACCGCAACGATGGTCGTGTTCTTCAGGAACGACAGCTTGCGTGTTCCGAAGTGGTAGAGCAACGCCCCGAAAGGTTCGGGGCGAAGCGCTACCTGCGGGTGGAGTTTCCACCCCGCATCGAGATCCAAAGCAGACACGGTCAGTACACGCCGCACATGCCGTCGATGGAAACTTCCTCCACGAGGGACTCCTCGACGAGGTCGTTCTCGAGCGCCTTGTTGTCACGATCTGACATGGATTCCTCCTGCGGTCGCACTCCGTCTGGAAGTCTGTAGATCAGACTTCCAACCTGGGAGTTGGTGGTCACTAGTGGGACTTCACTGTGACTCGGTTCACCACTGTAATGGCATCGAGTGCAGAATGACACACATGGAGCGAAAAAAGTATGCGTAGCCGCAAGAAACCGTCCGCTCGGATAGGTCGTCGCCCCTCCACAACGAAGGAGGGAATCAGCACGATCGGGATCGAACTGTTCTCGACAGTCGGCTTCAACGAGGTGAGCGTCGACCAGATAGCCGACGCCGCCGGCATCGCGCGTCGGACCTTCTTTCGCTACTTCCCGTCCAAGAACGCCGTCCCCTGGGGAGACTTCGACGGACATCTCGACGAGATGCGCGAGCACCTGGATTCACTGCCCGCTGATATTCCGTTGGTCGACGCACTCGAATCCGCATTGTTGACGTTCAACACCTTCCCACCGGAAGAGACTGCGGTACATCGCAAACGGATGGAATTGATCCTCGAAGTTCCGACGCTTCAGGCATACTCTGTGGTGATGTACGAAGGTTGGCGACAGGTGGTCGCCGACTACGTCGCACGCCGAATGAATCTCGAGCCGAGCGATCACGGCCCACGCACGGTCGGCTATCTTCTGCTCGGGGTCGCGATGTCGGCGTACGAGCAGTGGCTCACCGACGATTCACTCGAGCTACCGGAACTCTTGAAAACAGGTACGCAGTCCCTGCGGACCGGTATCAGCACCTGAGAAAGCATCACCACCTGAGAAAGGCGATCATGTCCACCATCACGAACGAACCCGTCCTGGATTCCCTGGCGCCGTCGACGCCGGGCTTGTGGTCGTTCGGGCATGTCACCGTCGAACGCGTCGAGTCCGGTCCGATCTCGCTCGATCGCCGAGGCGGTCGCCTCCACGTCAGGCACTCCCTCACTCCCGCCGATCTGAGTGAGCGACTCGTCGCCGGAGTCACCTCGTCGATCCAGGACGCGGAGTTCGGTCAGGACGAATTCGAGTTGACGATGGTCGGCCTGGTTCGCTCCACCGTGGACGGCGCTCTCGAATCCTGGACCACCTACTACCGGAACTCCCTTGCCGAACTACTGGACGGCACTGCAGATTTCGCGCCGATTCACGACAAAGCCGAAGAGCTGGTCCGCGGTTCCGTGCTCGATCTGGGTTCCTGCTTCGGTTTCCTGCCCCTGCGGCTCGCGCGCGCCGGAATGGACGTGACCGCCACGGACATCCTGCCCGGAACGATGATCCTGCTCGACGCGGTTGCCCCCGAACTCGGCATCACGATCGACACGGTGATCTGCGACGCGGGTGAAGTACCGGCACCGGACAACAGCGCCGACACCGTCACCGCGATTCATCTCCTCGAACACGTCGACGACGCAGTCGGCGAGGCCGTGATCGCGCAAGCACTCCGGATCGCGCGTCAACGGGTCGTCCTTGCCGTCCCCTTCGAAGACGAAGCCACCGCGTGCCACGGCCACATCCGCACTTTCGATCTCGAGTCACTGCGTGCGGTCGGCCGGCAGAGCCGTGTGCCGTTCGAGGTATTCGAGCATCACGGCGGCTGGTTGGTGCTGGACGCATCGGCCGCCTGAAAAGAACTACCCTTCTTTCAGCGTATGGGCGACAAGCGCATTCGCGTGCCCATGACCCATACCGTGCTCCGACTTCAACCAGTTGACCAATTCCATGTGCTTCGTGAGGTCTGAGCTTCTGATCAGCTCTTGCCATTCACCGATAGGCCGACCGTACTTCTTCTCGATCGACGGAAAATACGACGCCGGGCCTTTCACGGGTTCAGTCATGACCGGAATCTACCTCCACCGCCCGACAATATTCGCGCACCGGCGGCGCCCGCATGTCCGCACCTGCGGAATCGCTGGGTAGATACGCGACCATCGCATTATGGTCGAAGAACACCCACCCGAGAGCACAGGAGTTCAGCGATGCGACTGTCCACACGAAATCAACTCACCGGCACCATAACCGAGGTCAACCTCGGCACCGTCATGGCGACGGTCAAGGTGAAGTTGGACGGCGGGAATCAGATTGTGACCTCGTCGATCACCCGCGATGCCGCACTGGATCTCGATCTTGAACCAGGCCAAGCCGCAACGGTATTCGTGAAGTCCACCGAGGTGACGATCGGCGTCGAGTAACTGGCGAGCGATGTGATCAGGGCCGGGTGAGATGCGTGGTCATCGTGTAGTCCTTGCTCGGCCCCGTCACGGTCCAGACGACAGTCCAGGTCGATCGATCTCCGGCAGTGACGTCGATTCGCCCGCGGTAGGTATCCGCACCGCACAGGTGCTCGACTTCCTCCCCCGGCGCCCAGTCGTGGAACTCTCTGCCGTCTTCGAATGTCACGGCCCACTCGAGGCCGCGCTCGGCAACGAACAGAGTTCGGAACACGGGTAATTCCAGGTCGCCGTCACGCAGCGTGCCGCTCTCGTACCAGCGCATCCGACCGTCACCGGCGTCGGAGATAGTGGTCTCGCCGAATACATGCTTGGTGGAACCAGAAAGGCGGTCGACGATGTCCCGCTCGAAGTGCCACTTTCCTACCAGCGCCCTCGGCTCGATTTTCGCGTCGTCGACCATGTGGCGATTCTAGTGACCCTGCATTGCCCGACGACACCGGAGACCGACTCGAACACACTGCGAGAGTATGTTCCGAGTACACCCGGAACACGCAGGAGATTTTCACAACCATGAACGATTCGGCCGCCCTTCACAAACGCGCAGTGTTCGCCGAGGATCTCGAGATCGGCCAAGTGATCCCATTGGGTTCGTATTCGGTGACCGAAGAGGAAATCGTCGAGTTCGCAACTCAGTGGGATCCCCAGTGGTTTCACGTCGACAAGGAAGCCGCCGAGTCCGGCGTCTTCGGCGGGTTGATCGCCAGCGGGCTGCACACCCTGTCGATCTGCCAGAAGTTGGTGGTCGCCAGTCTCTACGACCAGTGGAACGTGATCGCCGGGAAAACCATGCGCGACGTGAGCTTCCTCCGTCCACTTCGCCCCGGTGACACCCTGAGCGGAAAGGTCACCGTCGACAACGTCATGTTCGACAATCGCGCGCGAGGATTGGTGACCATCACAGCGAAATTGGTCGATGCACACGGCAATCGCGTTCTCGACGTGGTCACTGACGCCTACCTGCACTGCCGCTCGACTCGCGGACAGTGAATTATCGGTAAATTTCGCACCACACCGTCCGAATTGCCGTACTTTCAGTGACGTTGCGACGCAACAATACCCATCCCTGCAATCAGGAGTTCCTCACACATGAGCAGCCTCGGCGAGATCAATCCTCTCGGCATTCTTCAGATCCTCATCTACATGCTCTTCGGTGGGTCGTCCAGCACTCCCGAATAAACCCTAGCTTGCCATAGCCATAGTCAGCATCTAGGGTGCTGACTATGGCAATTACTAGTCAGGCATCAGTGGCGGCCGCTCCGTCGACCGACGCAGCGCGTCATCACACCGAATTCGACTCCAGTTGGCGGAGTTTCGACGGCATCCAGGGCGGACTCGCAATTGCACGGATGCTGCGGGTGGCGGTCGACGCGTCCGGAGCCGAACCGCTGGCAGTCACGGCGCATCTGGACCGCCCCGTTCCTCCTGGGCCGGCCGAGTTGACTGTCGGCGAGATGCGGGGCGGGCGGACCGTCAGTTGCCACGTCACGCTGACCGGTTCGGGATTCGCTCTCGTTCGGTTGGCCCGCGACATAGGAGCTACAACAATGTCCGCCCCTGTCGCCGAACCGGCTCCGGCCGACCCGTCAACCCTGCCGCCGCTGGAGATCCCGGTGGATTTTGTGCCGTTCGCCCAGCACCTCGACATCCGGCCGATCAATTCCGCGAGGCCGTTCGCCGGTGGCGACTCCCCTGAATTCGACGTCTGGATCCGCCTGCTCACAGACCTCGATTTCACGGCCCAAGAGCGTGCCGCGGTCCTTCTCGACGCGCTTCCGCCCGGACTGTTCGCGACACTGACGATGCCCGTGGCCATACCGACCATCGAGTTCACCGCGCATTTCACACCGGAGCACCTCACGGCAGATCCCCGAACGCTGTCACCGTGGTATCGCCTACGCCACGGGACTGCCTGGGCGACGGACACTCTCTGTGTTGACGAATCCGAACTATTCGACTCGACCGGACGACTTGCTGCTCGGGCTCGCCAGCTTCGTCGAATTCTTAGTTGAGTTCAGCTCTCCTACACCTGGAGGTCGCGAGCACGGAACGCAACAAGTGATGCTGTCGAAAGTGCTACTGCCACAACGATCATTGCCAGCAGTGGCAGAACTGTCACCGGCTCGGCAGGGGCACCCGGCACGTGAGTGTAGGGCGACAGATCCAGCACTACCTGCGGAAGCTTCAGCAACGTGCCGAGTTGCCCGAGCACGATGCATGCCGCCAAGATTCCCCAGGAGAGCGCCGACGCGTACGTCGGAAACAGTCCGAAAGCCAACGACACCAACCCCACGACTACGAGCACCGCAGGCAGATAGGCCAACGCGGCGCCAGTCATGCGAAGTGTGTTGCCGCCGATGTCGTCCGTGACGAGCCCGAAGGCAAAACCGGTGAAGGCACCCATCAAGACGTGCGCGAGGATCACGCCGCCCACAACCACACCCAGGTGGGAAAGCATCCACCTCCACCGCGACAAAGACGTTGCCAGCAACGGTTCGAGCCGTCCCGAAGTTTCCTCGCCCCGCATCCGGAGAAGACTCTGGACCGAGTACGCCGCGATGACTATCGACGTGAGCCCCAGAGCAGTGGCCAAGTAGGAATCCACCAGATCCGATCCGCCGCCGCCAAGTTTCGCGAACATCTCCGCGGTCTGCTGCGACGATCCCACCATCGCGTCGATCTCGTTGCCCACAGCGCCGTACGCGAACCCGAGTATGACAACGGCAAAGATCCACCAGAACATCGTCATTCGCTGCATGCGCCACGCCAGGCCCCAAGCCGACGGTAGCCACGATGCCGCGACTGGCGGGCCGGGTCGGGGCTGAACGAGTCCCGCTCCCTGATCGCGATGGCCGATGAGAACAAAAGCCACCACCACGTGCACAGCCGCGAATCCGATCAGCAACAACAGGATCCACCAGGCGTCGTCGTCGAAAGGTCTGATCTGTTGTGCCCATCCGATCGGCGAGAGCCACGACAACCAGCCACTGACCACGCGAGTTCCGTCGTCGACGACCGTACTGTTCACGTCGCCGATCGCGCGCAGCATGAACGCAACGCCGATCGCGGCACCCGCCAGGCCGTTGGCCGTACGAGCACCGTCGGTGATCTGCGCCGTCACGGCTGCCACTCCGGCAAACGCGATTCCGGTCCCACCTATCGAGGCGCCCAACGCGAACGAACCGACGACAGGCAAACCGACGGCGATCGATCCCAGTGCAATTCCCAGTGCAAGAACGACGTTCGCACCGACCGTTACGATCAGTGCGGAGGTCAGGAGCGCTCGTCGACCTACCACCGCTGCACCGATCATCTCGGCTCGGCCGGTCTCCTCGTTCTGTCGCGTATGGCGAACCACCGCAAGGGTGCTCATCAATGCGGCCACCAACGCGAACACGAGCACCGACTGACTGGCGACTATCGCGCCCTGCGAATCACCGGACACGATCCCGTTGGTCGCCAGCGCGACCGGCGATACCGCGGAACTGACTGCGATGTTTCGTAATTCCTCGGGTGTCGAGTACAGCCCGGTCACACTGGCGACAACCAGCAGCATGAACAAGACGATGGAGATAACCCACACGGAGAGCTGAATTCGGTCCCGCCGCAAAGCCAGCCGAACCAGTCGGCGTGTGCCGGTGAATTGACTTGCCGAGGCCGGTACCGGTGGAGCGGCCTCGACAACAACGGTCACGGCCGTACTCCGGTCTCGGCTCGCAGGTGTACCGAAGTCTCCCTGGCCCGTTCGTCACCGTAATGCCGCAAGAAAAGTTCTTCGAGAGTCGGCGGAGTGGAAGTGAGCGCCACGATTCCGAATCCGACCAAGTACGTCATGAGTGGTCCGAGTTGCGCGCTGTCGACTTCGCAGGTGACGTGGTTACCGTCGATCACCGCGTCGTGGACACCGCCGAGTCCGTCGAGTCCACCGATCGGACGCTGCGTCTCCGCCGCGACGGACGTGCGCGTGAGATGCCTGAGTTCGGACAGTGTTCCCTCTTCCACCGTCCGCCCGTCGCGGATGATGCTCACACGATCGCACAGCGCTTCGACCTCGGCGAGGATATGGCTCGACAGCAGTACCGTCTTTCCGGCGTGAGCCACCTCCTCGACGCAGTCCTGGAATACCGCCTCCATCAACGGGTCGAGCCCCGATGTGGGTTCGTCGAGGACGTAAAGGTCGACGTCGGACGAGAACGCGGCCACGAGTGCAACCTTCTGCCGGTTACCTTTCGAGTACGTACGCGCCTTCTTGGTCGGGTCCAATTCGAAGCGATCGAGCAACTCGCTGCGGCGTTTTCGGTCCAAGCCACCGCGCAGGCCCGCCAACAGATCGATAGCCTCACCGCCGGTGAGGTTGGGCCACAGATTCACGTCGCCAGGCACATAGGCGAGACGTCGATGCAAAGTAACAGCGTCTCGCCACGGATCGCCGCCGAGAACGGTTGCGTCTCCGGAGTCCGAGCGGAGCAGGCCGAGGAGCACCCGAATAGTGGTGGACTTTCCGGAACCGTTCGGCCCCAGGAATCCGTGCACTTCACCCGTCGAGACGTCGAGGTCGAGGCCGTCCAGCGCGCGGGTGGTACCGAAGGTCTTGACGAGGCTTTTCACTGAAATTGCCGCACCCATGAATTTGACCGTACGCCGATTTCACAAATGTGTGAAGATAGAAAAGACGGAAAGATCGAAGGGTTCCGATGACCGACACCAGCCACACCGTTGCACCGGACGAGAGCCGACACTATGTCGAGCGACTCTCACTCGTACTGAGCGACATGGGTTTTCCGCCGATGCCCGCCCGCGTCTGGGCCGCGTTGATGACCAGCGAGACACCCTCGTCCACGCCAGGAGATCTCGGATCTCGGTTGGGAGTGAGCCCCGCCGCCATTTCCGGAGCCGTCAGATACCTCCAGCAAGTCGGATTGATCGAGCGTGTGGCCGTCCCCGGATCGCGGCGTCAGCACTACTGCGTCAGCGTCGACATGTGGGCCGACGCGTTTGTCACGAAACAGTCCTCGCTCTACCAGGTCTCGGCAGTTGCGGACGAGGGCATACGAGTCCTCGGTGAAGGAACAACCGCCGGCGATCGTATGGCAGATCTGCGCGACTTCTTCGACTTCATGGCCGCGGAAATGCCGCGAATGCTCGCGGACTGGCGCTCCCGGCGAAAAGACCGGACACCTGGCAGGTAACTTCAGGTTTACCCGCAATTTCGGCGGGGTACCTCAATTCTCGTTCCAGCATGGTCAGGTGCGGTGTAATCGAGGAGTTGCTGATGAAGCTGTCGATCAGGGGCGCGAACACTTCACCGACTCCACCCTTCGCGCGTACCACTTCACCCGAAACCTGTGAACGATCGATTTCCCTGAATCGCACCGCCGCCGAGGCATTCGCCGGTGATCACCATGCACTGTCGAAACTACTGGCCCGGTTGCACCCTCGCGTCGTTCTCTACTATCGCGCCAGACTCCTCGGGACGCCCGTCGCGACATTCGCCGACGATCTCGCCCACCAATGCACCCTGGACGTCGTCACACGAATGTCCGACACGATCTCGGCCGACACACGCATCGAGACCTTCGCGTACGAGTTGGCCTCTCGACGAATTGCGTCAATTCCCCAGTCACGCAACATCGACGGACAATTCAAACGCCCGCGTCGCCTGACCGACGACCAACGTGAGGTTCTGGTACTACGAATCGCAGTGGGTCTGACTGCCGAGATGACCGCGTCGACTCTGCGCACAACTCGTTCGAGCGTGCTCCTCCTACAGCATCAAGCGCTGCGCGCCTGGACGGTCTCCGAGCAGAGCTAGATCAGACCTTGCTTACTCGCGGCATAGACGGCCTCTGCTCGACGGCTCACCTCGAGTTTGCGCATGATGTTGCTGACGTGAAACTTGACGGTGGTCGGTGAGATGAACAATCTCTCACCGATCTTGATGTTGGACAAGCCGTTTGCGAGGAGTCTGAGCACTTCGAGTTCGCGATCGGTCAATCGTTCTTTCGACGACGACTGCCCGTTGAGCGATCGCACGACAGCTGACGCGCTGCGCGAATCGAACGCACTCTCACCCCGCGAGACCGCCCTGATCGCACGCACCAATTCGGTGGTGTCGACGTCTTTGACGACATAGCCGCGAGCACCCGCGTGCACCGCTCGCACCACCAGTTGATCGTCGAGAAACGTGGTGAGAACCAACAGTCCGAGGCCGGGATGCGCCGAGGACAGCTGGCCACACAGGGTCAGTCCCTCGTAGTCCGAACTGGCGGAGAGTTTGAGATCCATCAGGACGATGTCCGGGCCGACCTTGTCGACCACGGCGAGTGCCTCGGCGAGGGACGACGCCTCCCCCACGATCTCGAGATCGCTTTCGCGCTCGAGAACCGAGCGGAGCCCTTGCCGCAGAATTGCATGGTCGTCGACCAGGACGATTCGAACCAATCCCAGAACCGGCGATGCTCCGCGGGTGATGACGGGACGCGCAGTAGTCATGATTCCTCGCTCTCGATTTCAGTGGTGGAGCAAAGGTTTTCCATGCCCGAGTCGAACGGCAGTGGTAGTCGCACGAGAATCTGAATCCCACCGATCCGCGCGCGCCGTACTTCGAGCGCACCACCCAACTCGAGTGTTCGCGCCTGCATGTTCGCGAGACCGCGATGGCGGCCGTCGACGTCGTTGGTGGCTGCGAGTTTGAGGATCAGACGCATTCGCGCAGGGTCGCCGTCACCGTCGTCGGAGACCGACAGCAACACGGAGTCCGCCCGATAGGTCAGACGAAGCACCGCCCGATTCGCGTGAGCATGGACCGCTGCATTGAAGAGCGCTTCCCCCGCGATCCGGAGAAGAGCGTGTTCGGCATCGCCCGGAAGTTCGGTCGGGGTACCGCCGACGCGAACGCTCACCGCCAACTCGTCCGGCATGTGAACCACGCCGAGCTGCTCGAGCATCTCGGGCAACGACGTCCGGTCCGCGTCCGACGAATGATTGAGCGCGTAGATCGCCGAACGAAGCTGCTCGACCGCCCTCCTGGTCAAATCCTTTGCCAAGTCCAGTCTTTCACTGCGTTCAGCCTCCGGGATGTCACTCCGGCAGACCTCGATCTGCATGCCGGCCGACAACACCGCCTGTGTCACACTGTCGTGCAGTTCGCGGGCGATCCGGTGACGTTCGTCGTCGACCACTTGGTGCCGGTGCGCCACTCCGAGTTGACGCTGAGTGGACTCCAATTCGCTGTTGCGCACCGCAAGGTCGGCTGCAGTACGATTGGCCTCCGCATACGCATCTTCGGCACGCTCGAGCAGTAGTTGTCCGCGCTGATAGAGCGCCGAATTCTGCAGAGCCACAGCAGTCTGGCTGGCCAGAATGCTGAGCACGGCTCCGTCCGTCGTGTCGAGGGTTCGGTTGGCCGGCGTCCAGGCCGCAAAGGCACCTACCACGCCGCCACCGAGCACGATCGGCACAAACGCGTAGTGCGCGTCGATCACCGAGTTGGATTCGATTCTTCCGTACCGGATGTCGTCGAGGCATTCGACGACATCCTCCGGAAGTGGCGGCCCCTCGACGTTGTCGACCAGAAAAGGGGTGGCGTCCGGGCCGAGAACCAGTCGCCGTGGTCCGGCGTCGGGCAAAGTTCCGTCAGCCAAGGCGAAGACTATCCAGTTGGCACTCAGATGCGCACGGGCAGCTTCCGCGACCGCGCAGACGAGGGTTTCCGGCCCCTCGACGGTGCGCACCAAAGCCCGCGAGATCAACTCCAAGGCATGCACGACGCGTTCGAGGCGCTCGGCCGCACCGCGATACTGCGGGTAGAACGAACTCTTACCCGATCGTAATCCGGTGAGCCGGGACAGGTCCGCGGTCATCGCCTGCACCAATTCACAGCGGCCCTCTTCACAGCGTCCATCTTCACAGCGTCCATCTTCACAAGGCACCTCGGAACAACGCCACCATCTGTTCCTGCGTCGCTTCCCTGGGATTGGTGGACATGCAGGCGTCGAGTAACGCGAAGCTGGCAAGTCGACTGAGGTCTTCCTCTCGAACACCCAACTCCCCCAGCCCCTTCGGCACACCGACCTCCCGGGCGAGACGTTCGACACGGTCGGCCACCGCCAGCGCTGCTTCCTCCGGGGTGCCGCGCTGCTCGGGAAGACTCAGTGCCGCAGCGATGGCGACAAAGGGGGCGGCGTCCGTGGTGGAATTGAACCGGATGACGTGGGGCAAGAGAATTCCGTTGATGACGCCGTGCGGAAGGTCGAGCATGCCGCCCACCTGATGGCTCATGGCGTGCGCGGCTCCGAGTATCGCGTTGGTGAACGCCAACCCGGCCTCGAGGCTCGCCTGCGCCATCACCGATCGAGCTTCCATCTCCATCGGGTCCTGGATCGTGTGCACCAGATTCTCGGTCACGAGGCCGACAGCGCGGAGCGCGTGATGATCGGTCAACGGATTGTGCGCCAGTGAGACGAAGGCTTCGATTCCGTGCGTCAGTGCGTCCAATCCTGTTGCCGCATTGAGCCACTCGGGCATCGTCGTGAGCAACCGCGGATCGATGACCGTCACATCTGGAACCAGCGCCCGGCCGATGATGGTGATCTTGGTGCCGCGGGTCGTGTCCGTGACGATGCAGAACTGCGACACGTCCGCGCCCGTGCCGGACGTGGTGGGAACCATCACCAACGGCGGGATCGGTTTGGTCGCCTGATCTACCCCCTCGTAGTCGAGTATGTTGCCACCGTTGGCAGCGAGGACGGCTACACCTTTAGCCGCGTCGATGACCGAACCGCCGCCGAGCGCGATGATGACGTCACACTCGCCTTCCTGGTACACCTCGAAACCGGCCGCGATCTCGAAGTCCTTGGGATTGGGCGTCAGCCCTGACCACACCGTCGCCGTCAATCCCTGCTCCGTGAGATGGTCTTCGAGTTCGCTGACCCACCCCGCGTCGATCAGACCGGGATCGGTGACCAGGAATGGCCGGAACCCGCCGAACCTCAGAGTCGCGTGTGCTGCCTCGACCAGGGAACCGATACCGAAGACGATCTCGGGGGCGTGAAATTTGACCAGTCGAGCAGCAGTGCCGCGGCGATGAACACCGTGGTTCACAGCATCCGGGTATGCCACGGACACGACCCCACTCTCCTCTCGCTGCTCTGAGATCTCCGGTCGGGATTTCGCATCCGTCGCTCTCAGCGCATCAACTCCCACGTGCACAAACTGGTGTGATCCACCTTACAATCGCTGGCCCCGAGCCTACGCGGACAGCAGTCGGGGCACACCCACCGAAGGAGAGGCGCTTACCTACCCGTTCGGGCAGGTAAGGCGTCTCGGGAAAATGAATGGCGCGGCGAGAAGGTCCCGCTGTACTTTCGGTTGCGGCCAGAGTGGCCCGTAGAACCGATTCAGAAGGTGTTTATGACCCAGCCCGCGCCGAGCGCGCCTCCCGCCCCTGCACTGCCGGCAACCTCGAGGGTCACATGCTGATCCTCGAAACGTCGGACTGACAGCCGCGAGGCCCCCTCGGCCTGCTCCTACTGCTTTGTTCACTCAGCTAGGAGTTCTCCAGTGCCTCAATCACACAATTCCATCTCGAAAACCGACACCTTCTCGTGCATTCAGTGCGGACTCACAGTCATGACCTACGGCCCCGATGGTGATCGCCGAAACCACTGCCCCAGTTGCCTGCATTCCCGACACCTGTTCGACCAGGTGGAAGGTGGACCGTCGGACTGCGGAATGCGGATGGCTCCCATTTCGATCGCAGTACTGCGCAGTGGCGATTGGATGATCATCCACCGCTGCGCACAGTGCCTCGAGCTCACCTCCAACCCCGTCAGCCGAGACGACAACCAGTTGTTGTTGATGAGAATGGCAGTGCGACCGCTCGCGCAACCGCCCTTCCCGCTCGAAGCCTTCGGCGACTTGTGAGGGGGAATCAGATGCCACGTAGGAATCCCAGCACCCGCGCGCGGCGGGCACCGCAACGGGCCAAGCACGTACTGCACGGAATCGGCGGAGAACAAGGATCGAGCTTCCGTTGTCTCACATGCCGTTTGGACATCTCCACTGCGGCGCCGGGTACCGCTCATCGGAACCACTGCCCGAACTGTCTGGCCAGCCGCCACGTGGACGGTCGCGTTCCGGGCGACCGAGCACAACAGTGCCGAGGTGCCATGGCGGCGCTGTGCCTGTCGGTCCGTCAAGACGGTGAATGGATGCTCGTTCACCAGTGTGTCGAGTGCAATACGTTGAAAGTCAACAGGATTGCCGGCGACGACAACGTCTTGGTCCTGCTGCGCTTGGCGCTACGTCCGTTGGCAGACCCCCGCCTGCGCTCGCGCGCGTTGCTAGCGCTCTGATGATTCGTCCGGTGTACTCGCGCGGTTCTGCGCACGATTACACCGGACGAAGACCACGAACACGATCCCGGCGAGCACGCCGACCACCGTCGGTCCGAGGACCAGTCCCGAGTACAACCACGGGGCAGGTTCTGCCGGAAAGAGGTCCATGAATATGGGTCCGGTGTATGTCGGTTCGGAAAACGGCTCCCGATAAGATCCTCCGGTGAGAATGTGCGGTGACGCCAACGACTTCCACCACCACTGAAACACGCCGAGCGCCACAACCCCACACACGGCGCCGAGCACTGTCAGCGCCGCGATCGGTCGCCAGATCGATCCCCTGATTTCGGACATGAGATCAAACTAGTTCACGACAGATCGCGCAGTGACATCGGTGAAGTGCACTGACATCAGCGAAGTGCGTGCCCCAGCTCGGCGGCCTTTGCCATCAGTTGCGCGGCATCTCGGGCAACAACAACCTCGTCGCAGATCTCCGAATACTCCGGCATCGCGCACGATGCCTGGTTCCAGTAACGCTGTGGTTCAGGCGTGATCCAGGCCAGACGGTGGACCTTTCGGCGGAGTTCCTCGAGCTTGTCCGCCTGCGGGGGCAACCCGTTGCACCGACCGTCGCCCACGATGATGACAGACGTCCGTGAGTTCAAGGTGTTTCCGTGCTCGTCCAACAATTCTGTGAGCACCCGCCCGTAATCGCTGCTGGCTTCCAGATCCAGACCCGGGTGCGCGAGTACCGCGGCCAGTGCGCCGTCACCACTACTGGCGAGAAGGGTGTCGGTCACGTCGACCGGACGATCGACGAAGGCGAGGACTTCACAACGATCTGCTCGGCGATGCATTGCCTGAGCCAAGCGCAGAGTGAACGCGGTGATGGGGCGCACGGACAGCGACACGTCGGCGATGAGAAGTAGTCGAACACGATCGGGGCGAGGAGCTTTCACGACGAGATGGAAGGGTATCCCGTCGGTGCGCAGGCTCGAACGCACCGTGCGCCGCATGTCGAGATGCCCACGAGAGCGCTCACGGGGCCGCGGTCTGGACGGTCCTCTCATCCGCCGAAGCACTTCGTGGCACGCGAGTTCGATGTCGTTGTGCGTTGCGCCCGCGGCAGATTCACTGTCGGGCGCATCGGGAGCGGTTTCGGCGAGTGCAGCTGCCGAGAGTGCTTGCACGAACGCTTCGACCGCCTCGACGAGCCGGTTCAATTGTGCTTGCGTCAACGGCCCGTCGTCGGAGACATCTGCATACGCTTTGCTCGGGTCGTAGGCATCCAACCAGGCGAGGATCGACGTCGGATCGTCCCAGGACAGCGAGCCGACCACTGCTGCAGCAACACTGGTGCTCAGGTCACCGACCACCGCCGATGCTGCACGGTCCACGTCGACCGTGTAACTGACTCCGCGTCGACCGGTCTCCGAACCGGTATCGACCGACAGTTCGGCATCGCTCGACGTCATCGACACATCGTCGTCGTCCTTGTGCGGGTTGAAGCCCTTCTCCGCTTCCGGAGTGTCGAAGTAGTCGCCGACCTCGGCCGCACGCTCGTTGTACTCGGCGTACCGACCAACTTCTTGATCCTCGTCGATCCCCAGCGCGGTGGGCAGACCGTCCGCCACCTCGGCGCGCGAACCCATCCGCTCGCCGTGCGCTTTGCCTGCGGCCGGCCGGAACAGCGCGTCGAACGCCCGATCGAAACCGGCCTGCTCGTAAGAGTACTTGGCGCACACTGCCCGAAGACATGCTCGCAACGTCTCACGATCCGAAGCGCCGACCATCGCGAGAACACGCCGAACCTCGATGACCTCGGCCGGTGACGCGGAAACTCCGGCCGCCCTCAGCAATCGGCCGAAACTCGCGGACACCACGTCGAGAACAAACGACGGTTGCCACACGGCAAGGCCACCGAGCGTCGTCATCGCGTCGAACGGATTCCGCTGCCGCCGCGGATTCCCTGTTGATGAGGGTCACGTCCACCCGTGCCCCGGAACACGGCCGTCGTCGTGTTGGCGGGTTTGCTTGCCACCGTGGACCGCTCGATCGGCTCGCCGCCGTCACGCGACGGTGATTCGAGACGCTTTCCGTCGAATCGTTCCTTGGCCAGCGTCACATCGGACGAGTACTTGAGCAACGCCGTGAGCAGGATGTCGCGCACCTTGGCGTCGGAAGCGGTGTCGAATCCGCCGGCCGCGAGCACTGTTGCCGCTCTGGCCGCGTCGATGACCTCCGAGATGGACGGGCTCTTGCGCAGCGGGAGATCACGCAAGATGCGAGCCAATTCGACAACCTCGGTGGCCGTAGCCGAATCCACCTCCGGCGCTCGGGCCGTGACGATCTCGCGTTCACGCTCCGATGTCGGATAGCCGAGATGGTAATGCAGACAACGACGCTTGAGTGCGGGTGAGAGCTCGCGGGTGTCGTTGGACGTCAGGATGACCCAGGGCTGCGAGCGGGCAACGAACGTACCGACCTCGGGAATGGTGATCTGCTGTTCGGCGAGAATTTCGAGGAGCAGTGCTTCCATCGATTCCTCGGTGCGGTCTACCTCGTCGACCAGAAGCACTACCGGATCGGGTGAGAGGATTGCTTCGAGCAGCGGTCGTACGGACAGGAAGTTCTCGGAGTACAAACCGAAATCCTGATCGGCCAGAAACTTGGACGCTTCGGCGACGCTGTCGAATTCGGAAACCTGATCGCTGATCCGGTCGCGGAGCATCTGCACGTGCAGGAGTTGCTTCGCGTAGTCCCATTCGTACAGGGCGCGATTGTCGTCCAGCCCTTCGTAGCACTGCAATCGCACCAGTTTGCGGCCCCCGATCGCAGCCAGAGACTTCGCCAGTTCCGTCTTGCCGACACCGGCCGGACCTTCGAGCAGGAGCGGACGCCCCAACGCCGTCGCCAGATGAACGACTACCGCGAACTCGTCATCGGCAATGTAGTCCTGCTCTCGCAGAGCATCTTTCACTTCGATTCCGCTGGAGAAACTGCGACCGGACATGGAATACCTTTCGATAGGGGCACAGCCCATGTGCGCCTTTTTGGTAGTGCGGGCTACCAAAAAGGCGCACGGGGCCGAAGGCCCTGCTAGAAGTACGACTTGTTGATCGCGTGATCGACAACCGGGATCATCGACTCCACGGTGACCTCACGGGGATTGCCCGGGGTGCACCAGTCGTCCTGAATGTGCTCGGAGATGGCGCGCACAGTCTTCTCGTCACCCTTGATGACATCACCACGGCCCTCGTACTTCTTGGTGTTCATCTGGTTCTTCGCGTACGAGTCGGTGCGAACCTGACCGAAGTTGTCGGGGATACCGACGTCCTTGGCCAGACGGATGGCAGCCTCGACGGCAGCATCTGCGGCCTGAACCGTGGTGAGGTTGCGAGTGTCGACACCGAGTGCGCCGGCCAACTGGGCGTAGCGCTCGTAGCGCGAAGGCAGGTTGTACTCCCACACACGCGGCAACGCGATTGCGTTGTTCAGACCGTGGTGGCTGTCGAAGAAGGCACTGACCGCGTGCGAGATCGAGTGAACGATGCCGAGGCCACCGGAGTTGAAGGCCTGCCCGGCAATGTACTGCGCGTTCATCATTCCCTCGCGGGCCTTGAGGTTGCGCGGCTCGAAGACGGCCTCGCGCAGGTTCTTCGCGACCAACTCGACCGAGTAGATCGCGTTACCGAGCGAAGGCGCGAAATCGAGACGAGACACGAAAGGCTCACTGCCGTGCGCGAGTACGTCGAAGCCGCAGTACGCGGTGAAATGCTGAGGGCAGGTGTAGTAGAGCAGCGGATCGTCGATCGCCAGGGTGACGATGGTCGCCTCGTCGAAGCCCACCCACTTGTGTGGGTTGTTCATGTCCGACGTGTCGGTGATGACGTACGCCCACGACGTCTCGGAACCCGTTCCGGCCGTGGTGGATACGGCGATATGGGGCGGGTTCTCCTTGTTGGTGGACTTGGCGAAGCCCTCGAACTCGTTGATGTTGCGACCGTCGTGTGCGATCACGACGCGAGCGCCCTTGGCGGCGTCGTGGCTCGAACCACCGCCGATCGAGATGATCGAGTCGCACTTCTCCTTCTGGTAGAGAGCCGCGGCCTCCATGACGTTGTAGTCCTTGGGATTCGACTCGACCTTGTCGTAGAGCACGACCTCGACACCCTGGTACTCGATCTTGCCGACGAGTTCCTCGATGATGCCCGAACCGCGCAGACCGGTCGTCATCAGAAGGGTGCGCTTGAAGCCGAGGTTCTTGGCCTCCACCCCGATGATGTCGTGAGCGCCCACACCCATCAGGGCGCGAGGGAAGGGGTGGAACTCCTTGATGGGAAAGTCCCAGATCTGGTTGAGCTCGATAGCCATCGGTATCTCCTCAGGGATGTGCACGAATGTGACTGCGGGAGGGATTCGAGCCGAATCTTTGTGACCGGCGTCTCACCTGGTTCCCACTGTGTACCGACAAACAGCCCGTGCACAGACTTCGGCAGCTCAACCGCCCGGACGCCGCTCACGAACCGCCCGTTCGGGCAGGTCGACGCCACCCCGGACTGCCAGGACGGCTGGATCAGACCGCCGTGGTTCCCGCTGATCGGGAACGTGTTGCTCGGCGACTACGATCCCCAGTAGCTTTTCATCACTGCTAACATTGAACTAGAACACGTTCTAGATGTTGCACTTCACTGACCTGCGCTTTACCCAGCTTCACGAGAGGACTAGCTTCGCGATGACGACAGTCGAGGTACCGCACAGCTCGCGATCGGCGGTACTCACCGTGTCCGGAGTCATCGAAGAGACTTCCGACGCCCGGTCGCTGGTGTTCGAGATTCCCGCAGAACTGAAGGACAAGTTCGACTACAAGCCAGGTCAATTCCTGACCCTGCGCATCCCGAGTGATCAGACCGGCTCGGTCGCACGCTGCTACTCGCTGGCCAGTTCACCCTTCACCGACGACGCCCCCAAGGTGACCGTCAAGCGAACCGTCGACGGCTACGGCTCCAACTGGTTGTGCGACAAGCTCCAGGTCGGCGACACCATCGAAGTGCTGCCGCCGTCAGGTGTCTTCACGCCCAAGTCGCTCGATCACGACTTCCTGCTCTTCGGTGCAGGCAGCGGTATCACTCCGGTGATCTCGATCCTCAAGTCCGCCCTCACGCAGGGCAGCGGCAACGTCGTGCTGATCTACGCGAACCGCGACGAGAAGTCCGTCATCTTCGGCGCCGAACTTCGCGAATTGGCAGCGCAACACCCCGGCCGCCTCACCGTTGTCCACTGGATCGAAACCGTGCAGGGACTCCCCGCCGTCTCACAGTTGGCGACACTGGCCAAGCCATTTGTCGCGTACGA
This sequence comes from Rhodococcus sp. MEB032, assembly GCF_030208925.1. Taxonomy (NCBI): domain Bacteria; kingdom Bacillati; phylum Actinomycetota; class Actinomycetes; order Mycobacteriales; family Nocardiaceae; genus Rhodococcus; species Rhodococcus sp. MEB032. The sequence goes on along the minus strand of NZ_JARVSY010000009.1, from coordinate 174,902 downwards.
GGCCTTCATGTGCGGTCCAGGCCCCTTCATGGACGCCGTCCACAAGGCACTGGCAGAGGCCGGCATGCCCCGCACGCAGGTTCACGCCGAGGTCTTCAATTCACTCGCGGGTGACCCGTTCCGTGACGTCGAGGTAGCCGAGGTCTCCGACGAGGAAGCAGCCGACGCCGCAACCGTCGAGGTCGAACTGGACGGTGAAACCCACACCCTCGTCTGGCCGCGCAAGCAGACGCTCGTCGACATCATGCTCGCCAAGGGCCTCGACGTGCCGTACTCCTGCCAGGAAGGCGAGTGCGGGTCGTGTGCCTGCACCGTCACCGAAGGCGAAGTTCAGATGGACAACTCCGAAATCCTCGACGCCGAGGACGTGGCGAACGGCTACATCCTCGGTTGCCAGGCGAAGCCGATCACCGATCACCTGAAGATCGAGTTCTGAACCCTGCCTCGATGCATGACGGCCCCTGATTCCCTGCGGAATCGGGGGCTTTGTCATGTTCGGAGTCTCCCGAGTCATCTTCCGAGTCCCGCCGCGAAACCCACACCGGCGCCGTTGTGGGCAACCGCCACAGCGCAAGAATCAGTGCGAGGGTCACGATCAGGAAACCCTCACGAAGGAGCAACCCGAACGGCAGCAGGAGCGGCAACGTCTCGATGAACTGCTGTCCCATACTCGGCCCGCAGTAGACGATGGCCAACCCCAGAGCGGCCGCACCGAACTGCAGCGGCGATCGAAGCCGAAAGAGAACCGTGACGGCAGCAGGCACGAGATACACCCAGTGGTGAATCCAGCTGATCGGCGAAAGAATCGGCGCGCTCAATCCGATCACCAACGCCGCATCGACCGCTCGCCCGACGCGATAGACATCTCGGGCGATCCATAGCGCTACCCCCGCGCACAGCACGGTCGACGGCATCGCCAGAGACGCTGTCCATGGGCCCAGCGCGGCAAGTCCGCCCTGCAGCGAACTGTTGCCGGCACTCGCGATCGCCTGCCCGCTCAAATCCACCCGGTCGCTGAGGTTCCAGACGACGTCCGACCAGAAGGTCCAGCTGACGGCCGGGTCCACCACTGCTGCGACGGCGGTCGCCGCGGCAAATCCGATCGAACTCCAGATCGCGAGTCGCCACTGCTTCGTGACGACGAAGTAGACGATGAAGAGAGCCGGAGTCAGCTTGATCGCGGCCGCGACGCCAATCAGCAGTCCTCGCGGAAACCACCGGCCGAATCTCGAATCCTCTCGGCGAGTCACGTCGAGCAGTACGAGCACCATCAGCACCAAGTTCACCTGGCCGAATGAGATGTGCGCACTGACGATGGGCGTCACCGACACGGCCAGGACCAATGCCGCCATGACGAGCGGCCGCTTGGGGACGCGAGCGGGAGTGAACCTCGCAACCGTCCACACCAACGCCGCGATGCACAATCCCGACCACAGCAGATAGGCAGTCCACCAGTCGAAGAGGACAGTCGGCCAGAGGAAGATCACCGCGAATGGGGTGTAGGTGAACGGCATACCCTCTTCGACGATCAACGGGCCGGACAGATTGCCCTCGTAGATGTTCGATCCCGCTGCGAACGCCTGGGCAGCGTAGCGGTAGACGAGAAAATCAACGGGTTCGACGGCTCGAACGGAGTACACGAGATAACACAGAGCTGCGACGCCGGCAGCGATCAGTGAACCGATCGTCACAATTCGAGACGCCTCGACACGGGTGGCGGGCATACCGAGAATCGTCCCACAACCTACCGAGCGGTACTTCGCTAGCGGGCCGCCCGGAAGTGCGCTCGCTCGTCTGCGGTCAGGTGTTCGCACGCGTAGCTCAGTGCCGTGCGTCCCATGTCTGCTGCATTCTTCGCGAGGAAACCGGTCAACAAATCCCGGTCCACCCGCTTGCCCACCTCGCGGAGCATCCAGCCCATCGCTTTCTGGGTCAGGTCTCGTCGATCACCCAGCACCCGCGCGGCAAGCTCGAGCGTGGTCGACCCGTCGCCGCGAGTGATGAATCCGTAAGTCGTCAGCAGCGCCACCCGTCGTCGCCACAGGTCACCCGAATCGGAAAGCTCGAAGATCAGCCGGCGATCTCGGTCGTACAGCCAGCCGCCGAGGATCTGTCCGGCGGACGAATCCACGAGATCCCAATTGTTCACCCGCCCGTCCTCGACAGCGCTGAGATAGAAGTCGGCGATGCGGGAGCGACTCTCGTCGTCGAAAAATTTTGGGCGACTGACCTTTTCGAATCGAGCAACAAGGATCAACAGACCGGCCAAGCGATGCTCGTGGACGTCGCTGTCGAGAAGGAGGCGTACCTGAGACAACTCGAGACCGACATGCTTCTTCACCACCGAACGCGTCTTCGGTACTCGCACGCCGATGAAGACGTCACCCTCGCCGTACTCCCCCGGCGCTGTCTTGAAGAACTTCTGTAGCTGGACGGCATCCGCGGGATCCGCGAGGTCGGCCAACTGTTCGATCACGTCCTGGGCACTCGATTGCGTCACCCCAGAACCTTCTCACGGGTCGTCTGTGCGGACTCTTCGATTCTCTCAGCGTCCTCACACCGTGTGCCCTGCTCGGCCACAGGTCGGCAGACGACACTCGAGGACAGTCAGTGAAAGGACCACCCATGATCACCGCCGCTATCGCATTCACCACTCTCACCCTCATGGCACTCTCGGGACATATCGCGGCCAGCGCTCCGCGCGGGCTCGTGGCAATCCGGACGAATAGTCACAAATCTTGATATTCGAGCCTCCACATCGCCTCTAACTGCAACGCGAATGCAATTGGCGGAGAGTTGATCTCGATCTGCCGCGGGCGTGTACTACAGGTGGACACACTCTCGTCTTTGGAGGTCTCGTCATGAAGTCGTGGAATCGAATGCAAGATGCCGTCGCGGTGGTTCTCGGCGTCTTTGCGGCTCTCTCGCCGATGTGGCTCGACACCACCGATCGGGCAATGTGGTCACTCGTCGTCCTGGGTGTCCTGGTTGCACTGTCGGGTCTGGCGCACATGGCACGTCCGGACATGGCCATGGCGGATTACGCGATGGGCGTTTTCGGCGTCTTGATGTTCATTTCACCCTGGGTCATGAGCTTCGACGCTCTACGCGGTGCGTCGTGGACGGCCTGGGTGGTCGGGGTCCTGACCGTTGTGGTCGCGGTGAGTGCGATGCCGGTGATGAGTGCGCGGATGCATCACGGGGGTCACGGCGGCGTAGCCGCACATTGACGGAGCGGAGTAGCCGCCCATTGACAGAGCGGAGTAGCCGCCCATTGACGGAGCGGAGAAGCTGCCCATTGATGAATGGCTGGCTGCAGGCTGGATCAGGCTTTGATCGCGCCCAACAACCGCCCGGCGTCGAAGGCTTCGGCGCTGGGCGGTAGCGCGCCCGGACGTCCACTCACGAAAACCTCGACGGTTCCCGATCCTTCACCCGCGTCACCGAGCCCGTCGATCCGCCGCAGGGTCTGTCGTGCAACGGCTTCGGCACTGTCGAAGAGTGTGACGCCGGCGGGTAGCCGCGCTGCGATTTCGTCCGCGAGCAGTGGGTAGTGCGTGCAGCCGAGGACAACGCCGTTGACGTCGTCCGGCGTCCGGGCCACTGCGGATTCGATGGCTGCAAGTGCGGCTGCACGATCACCGAGGTCTATCGAATCGGCCAGGCCGTGGCACGGCACCCCGACGACCTTGGCGCCGTTGCCGAACTGTTCGATCAGATCGGCTTGGTACCGGCTGGCAGTCGTCGCGGCGGTAGCCCAGATCGCCACTGAATCGCACGCGGCGGCCGCGGGCTTGATCGCGGGCACCGTTCCGATGACCGGCACACCCGGTCCGACCAGTTCGCGGACGTGTGGGAGAGCGGTGACGCTCGCGGTATTGCATGGAAGAACGATGACCTGAGCCCCACGATCGAGGCTCCGCCGCACCGCACCGAGTACCCGGTCGACGACCCACGGCTCGGGCTTGGGCCCCCAGGGGGCGCCGTCCGGATCGAGGGACAGCACAAGATCGAGATCCGGGCGCAGGCGTCTGAGCCACGCAGAGGTAGGGAGCAGGCCCAGTCCCGAGTCGATGAGTGCAACGATCACCGCACAAATCTATCGTCTCGGTACCGGTCCTGCCTCATCCGTTCAGGCCGGTGTGGACTCCAACACGTCCGAGATGGGCGTGCCGGCTGCGATCTTCGCGCGCATCTTCATCACAGCTCCCGCGCTACCGCCGCCGACGACAGCTGCCAGCACACCGTCGCGCTCGTAGTATGCGACGAACTTTCGGCCGTCGTCCTTCACGATGTGAACGGTGTCCGTGGGTGCGACGGTCCCCAATGCCTGGATCTTGACGTCGTACTGATCGCTCCAGAAGTACGGAACCTGCGCCGGCGCATCCGGATCACCCGTTCCGGTGATCGCTCCCGCCAGGATCTTGGCCTGGTCCCCAGCATTGGTCCAGTGTTCGACACGCTTGCGTCGATCTCCGATCTGCCAGGACGCGACGTCGCCGACCGCCCAGACGTGTTCGGTGCTGGTGCGGCCGACGCCGTCGCAGAGCACTCCGTTGTCGAGTTCGATCCCCGAACCGTCGAGCCATCCCGTGACCGGCACCGAACCGACTCCGATCGCGACCACGTCGACCGGGATTTCCGAACCGTCGCTCAAGGTCGCAGCGGCAACCGCTCCGTCGCCGGACAGCGAGGTCAAGCCCGTACCGACTCGGACGTCGATGCCCTCGTTCCGATGCAGACGTTCGACGAGGGCGCCGACGGTGGGGCCGAGCACCGACGCCAGCGGCGTCGGCTGTGGTTCGAGCAACACGACGTCGACGCCGTGAGACTTCATGCTCGCGGCCAGTTCGCAGCCGATGAAGCCGGCCCCGACGATCAGCGCACGCTTACCGGGAGCAAGGTCGGCGCGGAGGGCCAACGCTTCCTCGATGGAGCGCAGAACGTGCACTCCGGACAACTCCGGAAGGCCGGCGATGCGACGCGGAGTCAGTCCGGTCGCGATGACCAACTCGTCGTAGTCCAGGGTGGATCCGTCGGCGAACGCCACCGACTTGGCGACCGTGTCCACCGAGGTTGCCGGCGAACCGAGCTTGAGATCGACCTTGTTCTCGACGTAGAACTCGGCCGGACGCAAGGTCGTCTCGTCCTTGTCGCCGCGGATCACTTCCTTCGACAACGGAGGCCTGTCGTAGGGCAGATGCGTTTCTCCACCCGCGAGCGTCAATTCACCTTCGAAACCCGCTCGTCGCAGTTCCTCGACGGTCCGCAGTCCCGACAAACCCGCACCCACGATCACTATCCGTGCCACCACGTACCACCCTGTCCGACCCATGTCACTTGCAGCGCTCACTATGAACGCCGTCACTATTTGCCTCCGACTCTGCCATACCAAATGCCGGAGTAGGTGTGGTGCATCCCGCATGGTCACCTACCAGTCACTACAGTTGGAGGTACTTCAGACGCACGCACTGACACATGAGCAGGGAGCCCCCATGACCAGCGATTCCAGTGAAAAGAACAGCGTCCGATTCGGCGCCGACGGTGGCGCGGAACTAGTCAGCACCCAGGGTAAGACGATCATCGCCGACGCCGTGGTCGCCAAGATCGCCGGTATCGCGACCCGCGAGATCAACGGCGTGTACGACGTCGGCGGGGGCACAGCGCGTGCGGTGGGGGCACTTCGCGACCGCATACCGGGCGCCCGCGTCAACCATGCCCAGGGCGTGGCGGTGGAGGTAGGCGAGAAACAAGCCGCCATCGACATCGGCATTGTCGCCGAGTACGGCGTCGCACTCCACGAACTGGCGGTAGGTATCCGCCGCAACGTCATTGCCGCAGTGGAAAGCATGACGGGTCTCGAGGTCACCGAGGTCAACATCACCGTCTTCGACGTCATGCTCTTCGAGGATGCAGAGAGCGGCGGCAGTACCGATCCGGAAGCCAAGCCGAGGGTTCAGTGAGTACCGCCGACGCCGGCCGCGAGATCGACGCGGCCGAGGTAGTCGCCGACGCGGTTCTTGCCATCCCGGAAGTGGCAGATCTGCACGGAGGACAGTTCGGCGAAGTGGGAACCTACCTCCCCGGACGCCGCATCACCGGCGTCGTCGTCGACGAAAACTCTTGTGCTGTACACATTTCCGTTCACTATCCGGCAGACGTTCGCAGCGTCGCCGAACGCGTACGAGCGGTGGTGGCGAGATTGGTCGACGTACCGGTGAACGTGACCGTCGGCGACCTGTCGACCGCGGGATATCTACCCGTTGATGCCGAAAATGCAGTCACCGAGCCTGCCACCGTCACAGACATTGCACCGAACATTCGAGAAGGGAACTGACATGAACAGCACCACCGTCGGACTGCTGGTCGGTCTGCTCCTCGCACTCGCCGGAATCATGGGTGGGTTCAGCGGTTTCGTCTTCGCAGTCCTGCTCGGCGCCGCCGGTATGGCGATCGGAGCACACCGCGACGGACATCTCGACCTCGGCGCGATCCTCCGAAGCCGTGGCCGTGGCTGAGCCGTCCGATCCCAGCGCAGCGGACGATCCTGGCCTACGCGGCTCCTTGGTCATCAAGGACCGTGCGATGGCCAAGATCGCCACGGCCGCAGCGGTGAACGTCCCGGGGGTGGTCCGCCAGTCCGGTGGCTTGACTCGCCTGACCGGACGCGACCTTCCGCGAGCCGACATCTCGATGGGTAGCGACGCCGTCGCCATCAATCTCTTCCTCGCCGTGTCCTGGCCGTGTTCGGTCACCGAGTTGACCGGCCGGGTGCGAACGGAAGTCGGACGCAGCGTCGAATCGCTGACCGGGCTTCCACTCCACGACATGAACGTGATGATCGCGGCAACCGAGGGTTCTGACGACTCCTGTGTTTCCGGCGTCGAGATCGCGGAGGGCCCGGCACAGCAGGCACTCTCGGATCCGATTCCGCCGCGGGTCCCCTCTGCGAACCCGGCGGCCGCGGTTTCGGCCGTCGTCATCGCGTGTGGTCTACTCGCACTCGCCTTCGTCGTCTCGCGCGAATGGTTCATCAACCGTGAAACTTTCGAATCGGCACCCTGGATCCGAAACTCCGTGGAGTGGACGTCTCGTCTGCACTGGCAACCGTGGCTACTTCCGGTGGCGATCGCTGCCGTTGTCGCGGGTGTTGTCCTGATAATGTCGGCGATCAAACGCCGTGCGAAAACCCATGTCCCACTCGGGAACCCGAGCGCATCGACGGTGTGGATGCGGCCGACTGACATTGCACGTCTGTGCAGTAGCCACGCAGCGGTCGTTCCCGGCGTCGGCTCGGCTCACACCAGCGTCGACCGTAAACACGTCAAGGTCCACATCGAATCGACCGGTGGCGATCGAGTTGAACTTGCCGCAGCCGTCGACGCGGCGGTTCGGCCCCACCTCGCGATACTGCAGCGGCCACTGCAACTTTCGGTTGTCGTGCGAGAAACTGTAGTACGACGAAAGGACGCCTCGTGAACCGTTGGATCTCCGCGGTCGATCGGATCATCGTCCTCATCGTCGGAATCGCACTCCTCGCGGCGGGCGCATACGCCATCGCGTGGGACGCGGGCGCGTCGCTGATTCGAACCTGGGTGTCACGCCTCGATCGGGAGGTCCTCTTCGGCCTTCCGGAGGAGCCGTGGTGGCACTGGGTACTGTCGGGCACCTTCGTCCTCTGTGTCTTCGCCGGTTTCGGGCTGTTGTACCTGAACCTTCGCCGGCGCCGTACAAGCGCAGTCACATTGCGGCACAACGAATCCGGTACCGACGTCAGCGTGGATCTCGGACCCGTCGCAGACGGCGTAGCGGCCGAACTCGCTCAGCTGACCGGCGTGCGGAGCACCAAGAGCAAAGCGACGGTCGATCGCGGACTGCCGACGCTGTCGATTGTCGTCACTGCAGATCCGTCGATCGACGTCGCCGGATTCACCGCTTCGGCCGAACGCATCGCCGGCGCAACCAGGCGCAGCCTCGACGGCTCAACCGTCGCAGTACAGGTTCTGCTGCACCTCGACAGGGTGGAAGCCAACAAGTAAGTAAGAAGCACGCAGGCACCCGATCACCGAACACTCGATCACAGGCCACTCGATCACAGACACAGAAAAGGCGCTCACTCCCCGAAGGGAATGAGCGCCTTTTCAGTGCTGTGAATCAGCTAGCGAGACAAGAGTCTCACTTGATGATCTTGGCAACCTTGCCGGCGCCGACCGTACGGCCGCCTTCGCGAATTGCGAAGCGCAGGCCCTCGTCCATGGCGACAGGCTGGATCAGCTTGACGGACATCTCGGTGTTGTCACCGGGCATGACCATCTCGGTGCCCTCAGGCAGCGTCACGACGCCCGTAACGTCCGTGGTACGGAAGTAGAACTGCGGGCGGTAGTTGTTGAAGAACGGGGTGTGGCGGCCGCCCTCGTCCTTCGACAGGATGTATGCCTGGCCCTCGAACTCCGTGTGGGGAGTCGTGGTGCCCGGCTTGACGACAACCTGTCCACGCTCGACATCTTCGCGCTTGATGCCACGAACGAGCAGTCCGACGTTGTCGCCGGCCTGGCCCGAGTCGAGCAGCTTGCGGAACATCTCGATACCCGTGACCGTGGTCTTGGTCGAGGTTTCCTTGATGCCGACGATCTCGACCTCTTCGTTGACGTTGACAACGCCACGCTCGATACGACCGGTGACAACGGTGCCACGGCCGGTGATCGTGAAGACGTCCTCGACGGGCATGAGGAAGGGCTTCTCGGTCTCACGAATCGGGTCCGGGATGGACTCGTCGACAGCAGCCATCAGGTCGAGAATGGACTGCGTCCACTTCGGGTCACCCTCGAGTGCCTTGAGTGCCGAGATCGGAATGACGGGGGCTTCCTCGTCGAATTCCTGAGCGGCCAGCAGTTCGCGGACCTCCATCTCGACGAGCTCGAGGATCTCGTCGTCGTCAACCATGTCGGCCTTGTTCAGGGCGACGAGGATGTAAGGAACGCCAACCTGGCGAGCGAGCAGGACATGCTCGCGCGTCTGGGGCATCGGGCCGTCGGTAGCTGCGACGACGAGGATAGCGCCGTCCATCTGAGCTGCGCCGGTGATCATGTTCTTGATGTAGTCGGCGTGACCCGGTGCATCGACGTGCGCGTAGTGGCGCTTTTCCGTCTGGTACTCAACATGCGAGATGTTGATCGTGATGCCACGAGCCTTTTCCTCGGGAGCCTTGTCGATCTGATCGAAGGCCGAAGCCTCGTTCAGGTCGGGGAATGCATCCGCGAGAACCTTGGTGATGGCCGCCGTCGTCGTGGTCTTGCCGTGGTCGACGTGACCAATGGTGCCGATGTTCACGTGCGGCTTCGTCCGCTCGAACTTCGCCTTCGCCACTTTGTGTCCTCCTGGACTGTTGTTGCTTGCCGTATGCAGCAGTGCGGTTGGTTGTTACTAGGTCGTGCTTCGTGCCGGAAGAAACCGAGGTTACTTGCCGGCGCGGGCTGGGGAGCTCGCTGTGCTTACTCGCCCGTCGCCTTGGCGATGATTTCCTTCGAGACGTTCGCGGGAACCTCTGCGTAGGAATCGAACACCATGGAGAAGTTCGCTCGGCCCTGGGTCTTCGACCGCAGGTCACCGATGTAACCGAACATCTCCGAGAGCGGAACCAGCGCCTTCACGACACGGGCACCACTGCGTTCCTCCATGGCCTGGATCTGGCCACGGCGGGAGTTGAGGTCGCCGATCACGTCGCCCATGTACTCCTCGGGCGTTGTGACCTCGACAGCCATGAGCGGCTCGAGAATGACGGGGCCGGCCTTGCGGGCGGCTTCCTTCAGTGCCTGCGAACCGGCAACCTTGAACGCCATTTCCGAGGAGTCGACGTCGTGGTAAGCACCATCGAGCAGCGACAGCTTCAGGTTCACGAGCGGGTAGCCGGCGAGAACACCGTACTGCATCGCGTCCTGCGCACCGGCATCCACGGAGGGGATGTACTCGCGCGGGATACGTCCGCCGGAGACCTTGTTCTCGAACTCGTAGGTAGCACCGTCTTCGCCCACGAAAGGCTCCAGAGCGATGATGACCTTTGCGAACTGGCCCGAGCCACCCGTCTGCTTCTTGTGGGTGTAGTCGTGCTTCTCGACCTTCTTGGTGATGGTCTCGCGGTACGCAACCTGCGGCTTACCGACGTTCGCCTCGACCTTGAACTCGCGACGCATGCGGTCGACGAGGATGTCGAGGTGGAGCTCGCCCATACCGCCGATGACGGTCTGACCGGTCTCTTCGTCGAGCTCGACCGAGAAGGTCGGGTCCTCTTCGGCGAGCTTCTGGATCGCGACGCCCAGCTTTTCCTGGTCGGACTTGGTCTTGGGCTCGATGGAGACCTGGATGACCGGCGCGGGGAACGACATCGACTCGAGGACGATGGGGCTCGCCTGATCGCACAAGGTGTCACCGGTGGTGGTGTCCTTGAGGCCGATCATTGCGTAGATGTGGCCGGCTACGGCCTCGTCTACCGGGTTCTCCTTGTTGGCGTGCATCTGGAAGAGCTTTCCGATGCGCTCCTTCTTGCCCTTGGTTGCGTTGAGCACCTGAGCACCCGGATCGATACGACCCGAGTACACGCGGACGAAGGTCAGCTTGCCGAAGAACGGGTGAGCAGCGATCTTGAAGGCGAGAGCCGAGAACGGCTCGTCCTTGCTCGGCTTGCGAGTGATCTCTACTTCTTCGTCACCGAGCTTGTGGCCGATAACCTCGCCGATGTCCAGCGGGTTCGGAAGGTAGTCGATGACAGCGTCGAGCATGGGCTGAACGCCCTTGTTCTTGAACGCGGAGCCACAGAGAACCGGGTACAGCTCGGAGGCGACCGTCATCTTGCGGATGGCGCCCTTGATCTCCTCGATGGTGAGCTCTTCGCCGCCGAAGTACTTCTCCATGAGAGCTTCGTCGGACTCTGCAACCGTCTCGAGCAGCTTCTCGCGGTACTCGGCAGCCTTCTCGACGAGATCCGCGGGGATCTCCTCGATGGTCGGAGCGGTTCCCGTCGGGACCACGCCGCGCCAGGTGATGGCCTTCATCTCGACCAGGTCGACGACGCCGTCGAAGTCGTCCTCAGCGCCGATGGGCAGCTGGAGAACGAGCGGCTTCGCACCCAAGCGGTCGATGATGGTCTGGACTGTGAAGTAGAAGTCCGCGCCCATCTTGTCCATCTTGTTGACGAAGCAGATGCGCGGAACGTCGTACTTGGCAGCCTGACGCCAAACCTGCTCGGACTGCGGCTCGACACCCTCTTTACCGTCGAAGACAGCAACTGCGCCGTCGAGCACGCGCAGCGACCGCTCCACCTCGACCGTGAAGTCGACGTGGCCGGGGGTGTCGATGATGTTGATCTGGTTGTTGTTCCAGAAGCAAGTCACGGCGGCAGACGTGATCGTGATGCCGCGTTCCTTCTCCTGCTCCATCCAGTCCGTCGTCGACGCACCGTCGTGCGTCTCACCGATCTTGTAATTGACACCGGTGTAGAACAGGATGCGCTCGGTGGTGGTGGTCTTGCCGGCATCGATGTGCGCCATGATGCCGATGTTGCGGACCTTGTTCAGGTCAGTCAGCACTTCCTGTGCCACAGGTTTCTTCCCCGCTCGTTGCTTGGTTTTCGGGTGTCGGCCTTATCGGTGTGTTCCACCGTCAGGGCCATGGTCTTTCAATTATGTCTCTGCCGAGGCGAACCTGGCCACCTGCGTCCGGAATCCGTCGCGATGATCAGGCCGCCAACGGCGACAAGCGTCGGAGCCCCACCCGATGGCAGTTGCTCCGACGCTTTACATCACCAGCGGTAGTGGGCGAATGCCTTGTTGGCTTCGGCCATCTTGTGAGTGTCTTCGCGACGCTTCACAGCTGCACCGAGGCCATTGCTGGCATCGAGGAGCTCGTTGGCGAGACGCTCGACCATGGTCTTCTCACGACGTGCACGCGAGAAGGTGACCAGCCAGCGCAGTGCCAGCGTGGTGGAACGACCGGGGCGAACCTCGACCGGCACCTGGTAGGTAGCGCCACCGACGCGGCGGCTACGAACCTCGAGTGCAGGCTTGACGTTGTCCAGGGCGCGCTTGAGGGTGACGACCGGATCGGTGCCGGTCTTCTCGCGTGCCTGCTCGAGAGCCTGGTACACGATTCGCTCTGCGGTGGACTTCTTGCCGTCCAGCAGGATCTTGTTGACGAGCTGCGTCACCAACGGGGAACCGTAAACCGGGTCGTTGATGAGCGGGCGCTTCGGAGCGGGGCCCTTACGTGGCATTAGCTCTTCTCCTTCTTGGCGCCGTAGCGGCTGCGTGCCTGCTTGCGACCCTTGACACCCTGGGTGTCGAGGGAGCCGCGGATGATCTTGTAACGGACACCCGGGAGGTCCTTCACACGACCGCCACGGACGAGCACCATGGAGTGCTCCTGAAGGTTGTGACCTTCACCGGGGATGTACGCGGTGACCTCGACCGAAGTCGTGAGGCGAACACGTGCGACCTTACGGAGCGCGGAGTTCGGCTTCTTGGGGGTGGTGGTGTACACGCGAGTGCACACGCCACGACGCTGCGGGCTGCCCTTGAGGGCTGCCGTCTTGACCTTGGCGGTCTTGTCGCGGCGACCCTTGCGGACCAGCTGGTTGATGGTTGGCATTTACCGGCTTTCTTGTGACGAACAGACTGCTCGAGCGAACTCGGGCCGTTCGAAAACGTGGCTGTTCTGAAATTAGGGATCTAGCAGTTGGAGCAAGAGAGCTGCTGCTCCTCACCCACCTCAGAGTCTGTACTCAGCACTTTCATGCCGCGCACTGCCCCCGAGGTCGGGCGTGTCGCATACCCCCACACAGGCAGCCGGATGCTCGTTCATCAGCAGTTTCTGCTCGAACGCGCGCACGGCAATACCTAGCTAGGCACACAGATCGGCCCGGGCATGCCGGACACGACCCATAACGATACCTGTCGGCGCGCCACGAGGTCAAAGTGAGGCCACGGTGATAGTGACCTCACGCTCTGACCAGACACTCTGGCTGCACACTCAGACCACGCAGCCGGACCGGTCGCGATCAGATGCTGCGGTTCAACGTCAACGCGCCGAGCTTTGCCGCAGCCTCGCACGGATCCGCGCCGCCTTGCGGCTCGGTGACCCACCAACCGAACACTCCCCCGGCCGGTGCGCTCGCGCTCACCCCGCAGCTCTGCGGATCGGCCGGCTGGCGAACCTGGTACCCGCCACTGCCGTTGATGTCGATTTTCGCCACCACGTATCCCAGGTGCTCGAATGCAGCGCGCTCGTGATCGAGGGTGCCCGTCTCGAACCAGTTGAAGGTGATCTTGATCGGACCCGCGGTCCCGATGCCGTCCCAACGGCAGATAGCGCCGAAGAACCCACGCCCGACGGCGTCGGCACCCACGGCACCGGCGATCTGCTCGTCGGTGACGGCTTCGCATTCTTGGAGGACGTTCGCGAATTCCTGGCTGTCACTACCGCCGTAGCTGCCCTCCGCACGGGGAGTCCCGGTGACCACCGAGCCGCAGCCTGTCAGCAGAACCAGCGACCCCGCCAAGGCGAGTCCGATCCTTATGCGCTTCACGGCGCCCTCGAACTTCACTGTGCCCTCGAAACTGTTTTTTCCATCAGATCCCGCGCCACCGTGCATGGATCCGCGGTCGGTGGCAGCAAACCGTAGGTGATCGACCAGTGCACGAAGTCTCCGCCGAACGCGATACCCAACTCGCACAACGAACCTGCCGTGGACGCGATGAAGCCCTGGTGTCCACCGATCGTGATGTCGTCGGCAGGACGTCCGAGCAGGTCGGACCCGGCCCGTTCGCGGCCGATCGGGCTACCGCGGTACCAGGAGAAACTGACGCTCGGACCGTTCGAACCGGCGACTTCCCACTGGCAACCGACGCCGTTGCGCGTCGTCGTCGCAAAAGTGCCGAGATTGAAGGCGTTGACAACTTCCTCGTCGGTCACAGAGCCGCATTCGGCGAACATCGGGCCCGGATCCGTAGGTGCGAGTGCCTGCGAACCCGCACCGTCGCCCGGCTGATCGACGGACCCGTCGCCGGAGCTGCAGCCGACCACGGCCGAGAGCACGGCAGCCGAGACCAATACCGAAGTCCCGATCGAAGTGAGAGTGCGTGCGGCCATGGAGCCGACTGTACTTCTCGGTGGCCCCCGACACACGCCACGTGCGCGTCGAGAGCACCGGCGCCGGCCCCGCCGCTACCGATTCAGGGAGTTGCCACCGGTACCCGAACAAGTGTGGAATCCAATTGCGCCGCCCACTGTTTGACCACCTCGGTGCGTCGGCGCGAGTCGTCTGTCAAGACATCAGCCAGCCCCAGCCCGCGGGCCAGGTCCAGGGTCGCCTGTACCAAGCGGTGCGTCACCGGGTCGGAGTCGTCGACACCCAGACTCTCGACGGCCATGCGGTGCGCGATGCGCCCGAATCGTTCCTCGAGGGGCAGTACGCGGGCACGCAGGTCGGGGTCGGAGGCAGCGGCCGTCCACACCTGCAGTGCTGCTTTGAACAGAGTCCCGGTGTAGTACTCCACCAACCGCGAAATGATCGCCTCGGTTCGTCCGGCACCCACCGGAAGGTCGGTCGATTCCTTTCGTGCCTGATCCATCCGGGCGTCGAACATCACCTCGAGCGCCGCGGTGATGAGGTCCTCGCGGGTCGGGAAGTGATGCTGCATGGCGCCTCTGGACACCCCGGCACGCTGCGCGACGACGCTCATCGTCGTTGCGCTCCACCCGAGTTCGGCGAGACACTCCACAGTCACTTCGAGCAGGTGGGAGCGCGTGACTCGACTTCGGTCCTGCTTGGGCTCTCGAGTCATCGCGCCGCCATCCCTTCTACTTCTGTGTTCCAGCGCTTCTGTGTCCCAGCTGCGCAGTTTCTACTGCGCCCAGGCCGCTGGACGCTTCTGCAAGAAAGACATCATGCCCTCACGAGCCTCGTCAGAGGAAAACAGCCGAGCCGACTGCGCGATCATCTCCTCGCCGTCCCGGTCGAATCCAGCCAGGACCGAACGCGTCGTGATCCACTTCGATTCGGCAAGTCCCTGCGGTGAACATTGGCGCAAGGTGCCGAGCAGTTCGGTGATCGACTCCTCCGTGTCCTGCGACGCGGAGGTGACGAGTCCGATGGATTCGGCCTCGTGCTGGCCGAACTTCTCGCCGGTGAGCAGATAGCGGCTCGCAGATCGCTGGTCGAGCCTCGGTAGGACCGTGAGCGAAATGATGGACGCTGCCAAACCCAACCGTGATTCCGTCACCGCGAAGGTGCTCGCCGGTCCGGCGACGACGATGTCGCACGCCCCGACAAGACCCATGCCTCCGGCCCGGACGTGACCGTCGATCCGCCCGATCACCGGCTTGGGAAGCTCGAGAATGCTGCGCAAGAGTGTCAGCATCCCCCGTCCTCGCTCCTTGACGGCGTCCTCCGGTGATGCGGACGAACCGGAGGCCTCACTGAGATCGGCTCCCGCACAGAATGTTCCACCGGTGTGGGTGAGTACCACCGCTCGAACTGCCGGATCGGCGGCAGCCGACGTCAACCCAGCCTGCAACTCCGTGACCAACCGCGTCGAAATCGCGTTGCGGTTGTGGGGTGAGTCGAGAGTGATCGTGGCAGCACCGCCCGATACTTCGTACCGTACGTATGGCTTGTCCTGATCCGTCATGAGTCGCCTCTTCCTAGTAGGACCGTGGCAGACCGAGGGAATGCTGTGAGACGAAGTTGAGGATCATCTCGCGGCTCACCGGCGCGACACGGGCGATACGAGCCGCACCGAGCATGGCGGCCAGTCCGTATTCCTTCGTCAGTCCTGCGCCGCCATGCGTCTGGATCGCCTGATCGAGCGCCTTGATGCTGGCTTCGGCGGCGGCGTACTTGGCCATGTTCGCGGCTTCGGCAGCACCGAAATCGTCACCGCTGTCGTAGAGCACCGCGGCCTTCTGCATCATCAGCTTGGCGAGCTCGAGTTCGATCTTCACCTGCGCGAGTGGATGCGAAATGCCTTGGTGCGCACCGATCGGCGTCTTCCACACCGTGCGCTCGTTGGCGAACTTCACTGCGGCGTTCAGGGCGTAACGGCCCATGCCGATGGCCATCGACGCACCCAGGATGCGCTCGGGGTTGAGGCCGGCGAACAACTGCATCAGGGCGGCATCGGCTTCGCCGACCAGAGCGTCGGCCGGCAGACGGACGTCGTCGAGGAAGAGGATGAACTGGTGGTCCGGTTCGATGATGTCCATCTCCATCTGCGTCTTCACGAATCCGGGAGAATCCGTGGGGACGATGAACAGAGCGGGCTTGAGCTTGCCCGTCTTGGAGTCCTCGGTCCGCGCAACGACGAGGACCGCGTCAGCCTGATCGACACCCGAGATGTAGATCTTGTTGCCGCTCAGGATCCAGTCGTCGCCATCCCTGCGTGCCGTCGTGGTGATCTGATGAGAGTTGGAACCAGCGTCGGCCTCGGTGATTCCGAACGCCATGATCTTGGAGCCGTCGGCGAGGCTGGGTAGCCACTGCTGCTTCTGCTCCGCCGTGCCGTACTTGCCGATGATGGTGCCGCAGATGGCCGGGGATACGACAACCAGGAGCAGACCGGCACCCTGCGCCGCCAATTCCTCCTGCACCAGCGCGAGTTCGTAGATGCCTGCACCGCCGCCGCCGTATTCCTCCGGCAGGTTGACGCCCAGGAATCCGAGTTTGCCCGCCTCGTTCCACAATTCGGTGAGCGGCTCCCCCTTTCGCGCCTTGGGCAGCACGTAGTCGACGTAGTTGAAGCGCTCACCCAGTTTGGAAACGGATGCCCGCAGTTCCTTCTGCTCTTCGGTTTCGATGAAACTCATCATGCTTCCTCTTCTGTAGCGGGTTCTTCCACACGTGCGAGTACCGATCCGACCTCGACCTGCTGGCCGACGGCGACCGGAAGTTCCACCAGGACACCGGCAGTCGGCGCGGTGACGGTGTGTTCCATCTTCATGGCCTCCAGCCACAGAATCGGCTGGCCGGCGGTGACGGTGTCACCGAGTGCGGCACCGAGGCGGATGACCGATCCCGGCATCGGAGCGAGCAACGAACCGGCGGCGACTTCTGCCGACGGATCCACGAAGCGCGGTGCTGCCGTCAACGCGACGGGTCCGAGCGAGGAGTCGACAAAAATCTCACTCCCGTAGGCCGCAACGTCGAACGAGCGCTGTACTCCGCTCTGCTCGAGCACTACCCGGGTCGCAGTTGCCGATACCAGGCGCACGTCGTCGAAGCCTTCTGCACTCAGCACGCCGCTTCGGCTCAGGGAGTAGCGGACGTCGTAGTCGCCCGACGCAGTGGAATAGCTCTTGCTCTGCGGCTGCGACGGGAGGTTGCGCCACCCGCTGGGCAAGCGGCCGATGACGCGGGCCGACGCCCGGTTGTGCGCGGCATCGGCAAGTGCCGCCGCCAGCGCCGAGAGTCTTTCGGCGTCGGTATCGGCCAAGGGCGTAGACAGCTTCTCGAGGTCGTGAGTCTCGAAGAAGGCAGTGTCGGTGTCTCCGGCAATGAAGGCGGGGTGGGCCAGGACGTTGACGAGCAGGTCGCGGTTGGTGCGCAGCCCGTGAATCCTGGTGCGCGCCAGCGTCGATGCGAGCAGCCGGGCAGCTGCGGTCCGCGTCGGCGCGTACGAGATGACCTTGGCCAACATCGGGTCGTAGTGGACGCCGACAACACTGCCGTCGACGACGCCGGAGTCGAGGCGAACGCCCTGCTCACGCAGAACACTGAATTCTTGCGGGTCACCGGGCAACTCGATGTGGTGGACGGTTCCGCTCTGCGGCTGCCAGTTCTTGGCGGGGTCCTCGGCGTACAGGCGCACTTCGATCGAATGCCCACGGATCTCCGGCTGATCGTCCGGAAGTGCTTCACCTGAAGCGACCTGCAATTGCAGTTCCACCAGATCGAGTCCAGTGGTGCACTCGGTGACCGGATGCTCCACCTGCAAACGCGTGTTCATTTCCAGGAAGAAGAAGTCGCCTTTTTCGTCAGCCAGGAATTCAACGGTTCCTGCCCCCTCGTAACCGATGGCGTTGGCTGCGAGCCGCGAGGCGTCGAACAGCTTGTCGCGCATGGCGGGGATGCGTTGCACGAGCGGCGACGGGGCCTCTTCGACCACCTTCTGATGCCGACGCTGGATCGAGCACTCGCGCTCCCCCACCGCCCACACCGCACCGTGGCGGTCGGCCATGACCTGAACCTCGATGTGCCGACCGGTCTCGAGGTAACGCTCACAGAAGACTGTCGGGTCGCCGAAAGCGGACTGCGCCTCACGCCGCGCCGCTTCCAGTTCGCCGTCCAGCGCCGACAATTCACGAACGACACGCATTCCGCGTCCGCCGCCGCCCGCCGACGCCTTGATCAGCACCGGCAGATGAGCCTCGGTCACCGCGGCGGGATCGAGTTCGGAGAGCACCGGCACTCCGGCGGCGTCCATGATCTTCTTGGACTCGACCTTCGACCCCATGAGCTCGATGGATTCGACGGGCGGGCCGATCCACGTCAGTCCCGCGTCGATGACGCTGCGCGCGAACTCCGCGTTCTCGGAGAGGAATCCGTATCCGGGGTGAATCGCGTCGGCGCCCGAAGCCTTGGCGGCGGCGATGACGAGCTCACCCCGCAAGTAGGTCTCGGCAGGCGTGTTACCCGGTAGGCGAACCGAAGCATCGGCTTCGGCGACGTGCGGGCTGTCGGCATCTGCGTCGGAAAATACCGCGACCGTGCCGATTCCGTTCTTGCGGCAGGTTGCAAAGACACGGCGGGCGATTTCGCCACGATTGGCGACCAGTACTGAAGTGATTGTCACGGCGTGCCTCACATACGGAAGACGCCGAAGTTCTCGGTGCCTTCGATCGGGGCGGTGGCGATGGCCGACAGGCACATTCCCACCACGGTGCGGGTGTCTCGGGGATCGATGACGCCGTCGTCGTACAGACGACCCGACAGGAACATCGGAAGTGACTCGGCCTCGATCTGGTTCTCGATCATCGCGCGCATGCCGGCGTCGGCCTGCTCGTCGAAGACCTGGCCGCGCGCCTCGGCAGCAGCGCGTCCCACGATGGAGATGACGCCGGCGAGCTGCGCACCGCCCATGACGGCGGACTTGGAACTGGGCCAGGCAAAGAGGAATCGCGGATCGAACGCCCGTCCGCACATGCCGTAGTGACCGGCGCCGTACGACGCTCCGAGCAGGATCGAGATGTGCGGAACTTTGGAGTTGGCAACCGCATTGATCATCATCGATCCGTGCTTGATCATGCCGCCCTCCTCGTATTCCTTACCCACCATGTAGCCGGTGGTGTTGTGCAGGAACAGCAACGGCGTGTTGGAACGATTGGCGAGCTGGATGAACTGCGTGGCCTTCTGTGATTCCTCACTGAAGAGCACTCCACGTGCGTTCGCCAGGATGCCGATCGGGTAGCCGTTGAGCTCTGCCCACCCGGTCACGAGGGAGGAACCGTAGAGCGGCTTGAACTCGTCGAAGTCGGAACCGTCGACGATACGGGCGATGACCTCACGCGGATCGAACGGGATCTTCAGGTCGGCCGGAACGATGCCGAGCAACTCTTCCGGATCCTCGAGCGGTTCGATGATCTCCGCGCGCGGCGCCGGCCCCTTCTTGGTCCAGTTGAGCCGCTTGACGATCGAGCGCCCGATGCGGATCGCGTCCTGCTCGTCGGCGGCGAAGTAGTCGGCCAACCCGGACTTGCGAGCGTGCATTTCGGCGCCGCCGAGTGCCTCGTCGTCGGATTCCTCACCGGTGGCCATCTTGACCAGCGGCGGGCCTGCGAGGAACACCTTGGAGCGTTCCTTGATCATCACGACGTGGTCGGACATGCCCGGGATGTACGCACCGCCGGCCGTCGAGTTACCGAAGACCAGTGCAATGGTGGGGATTCCGGCTGCGGACAGCTGAGTGAGGTCACGGAACATACGCCCGCCCGGGATGAACACCTCTTTCTGCGTCGGCAAGTCTGCGCCGCCGGACTCTACGAGGGAGATCACCGGGAGTCGGTTCTGCATGGCGATGTCGTTGGCGCGGAAACCCTTACGCAGCGTCCACGGGTTGCTGGCGCCGCCGCGCACGGTGGGATCGTTGGCGACGATCAGGCATTCGACACCTTCGACGACGCCGATACCGACCACGGTGCTGGCGCCGACCGGGAAGTCACTCCCCCACGCAGCGAGGGGACACAGTTCGAGGAACGGTGAATCCTGATCGAGCAGGAGTTCGATCCGCTCGCGTGCCAGGAGCTTTCCCCGCTTGTGGTGCCGCTCGGTGTACTTCTCGCCGCCACCCGCCAACGCCTTGGCGTGCTCGACCTCGATCTCGGCGAGCTTGGTGTTCATGGTCGAAGTTGCGGTCTTGTACACCTCGGAATTGGTGTCCAGTGTTGACCGGATGACACTCATGACTGATACCCCAATCGCTTGGCCGCGAGGCCGGTGAGGATTTCGGTGGTTCCGCCACCGATTCCCAGAATTCGCATGTCCCGGTACTGCCTCTCCACTTCGCTTTCCTGCATGTATCCGAGGCCGCCGAACAGCTGAACAGCTTGGTTCGCAACCCATTCGCCCGTCTCGACTGCCGTGTTCTTCGCAAAGCACACCTCGGCGATCAGATCGCCGTCACCGGCCATGTACCGCTCGATCACCGAGTGCGTGTACACCTTGGCGACGTCGATCTTGCGGGCCATCTCGGTGACGGTGTTCTGGACGGCCTGCCGACTGATCAGGGGGCGACCGAAAGTCTCACGGGCGCGGCACCATTCGAGCGTCAGCTCCAGGCAACGTTCTGCACTGGCATACGCCTGCGCGGCGAGCGCTACCCGCTCGGAGACAAATGCCTGGGCGATCTGCGCGAAGCCGCTGTTCTCTGCACCGACCAGATTCTCCACCGGAACCCGGGCGTCGACAAAGGAGAGTTCCGCGGTATCGGATGCGCGCCAGCCCATCTTCTCGAGTTTGCGCGAGACGGTGAATCCCGGTGTGCCCTTCTCGATCACGAGCAGTGATACACCACCCGCGCCGGGACCACCGGTGCGCACCGCTGTAACGACGAAGTCCGCTCGAACGCCGGAGGTGATGAACGTCTTGGCGCCGTTCACGACGTAATGATCGCCGTCGCGCTTGGCTGTAGTTGTCAGGTGCCCGACGTCGCTGCCTCCGCCGGGCTCGGTGATGGCGAGCGAGCCGATCTTGTCGCCGCGCAGGGTCGGCTTGACCCACTTCTCGATCTGCGCCTCGTCGCCGGCCGCGATCAGGTGCGGCACCGCGATGCCGCAGGTGAAGAGCGATGCGAACAGCCCGCCCGACGCACCTGCCTGATGCATCTCCTCACAGATCACGATGGAGTCGACGGCGTCGCCGCCCTCACCACCGGCCGATTCGGGTGCGCTGGCCCCGAGGAGTCCGAGAGCGCCTGCCTTGCGGTGCAATTCGCGCGGAATCTCGCCGTCTCGCTCCCACTGCGTCAGATGCGGCAGAATCTCCTGGTTCACGAATCCGCGTACGGTCTCGCGAAGCGCAAGCCTTTCCGGTGTGGTCCACACGGTCACCGTGAATCCTCTTTCTCGTCAGTTACGGGGAGTAGCGAAATCGGGATGTCGATGTGGCGCGAACGCAGCCATTCACCAATTCCCTTGGCCTGCGGATCGAACCGCGCCTGCGAGGCGACACCCTGACCGAGAATTCCCTCGATCACGAAGTTGACGGCACGAAGGTGCGGAAGCTGGTAGCGAGTGACGTTCAGGTCTGCTGCTTCCGGTAGCAGTTCCTTGAGCATCTCGACGGTCAGTGTGTGCGCCAACCACTTCCACTGATCGTCCGTGCGAACCCAGACGCCGACGTTGGCATTTCCGCCCTTGTCGCCGCTACGGGCACCGGCGATCGTGCCGAGTGGTACTGAAAGCGACGTCTGTGGCGGCAACGGCTCCGGACGCTCCGGTTCGCCGACGGGTTCGAGGTCCTGCGTCAACGTGGACGGAGCGATGTCCACGCGCGTGCCGTCCGGCAGTACGGCCACGTGCGGCACCGATCCCGCGTCGACGTAGCCGGGGGTGAACACTCCGTACGGTTGGCCGTTGCTCGGCGGAGCCGTCAGCGAGAAGCCGGGGTAGCTGGCAAGTGCCATTTCCACCGCAACCGCGGAGAAAGGGCGACCGATCACCTTGGGGTCGGAATCGCGAACCACGCAGCGCAGCAACGCACTCGCGGTTTCCTCGGTGTCGGAATCCGGATGATCCGTGCGAGCGAGAGTCCAGACCAGTTCGGCGGGCTTCTTCGTCAGCCAGGATTCGAGCTGAGTCTTCGCCAGATCGGCCTTGGCCTCGATGTCGAGACCCGTGAGGATGAAGGTGGCCTCGTTACGGAACCCGGCCAGCGTGTTCAGGGAGACCTTGTACTGCGGCGGCGGAGCCTCGCCCGTGACGCCGCTGATCAACACCCGGTCCGGGCCTTCCTGGGTGAGCACTGCGTTGTCGATGCGGGTCGTCACGTCCGGGCCTGCATAGCGTCCACCGGTGATCTCGTACAGCAGCTGCGCCGTCACCGTGCCGACGCTCACCTCGCCGTCCGTTCCGGCGTGCTTGGTGATGACCGAGGTTCCGTCCGCGTTGATCTCGGCGATCGGGAAGCCAGGCCGGCCCAGATTGGGAATCTCTGTGAAGAACGCGTAGTTGCCGCCGGTGGCCTGGGTTCCGCACTCGATGACGTGGCCCGCCGCGACAGCACCGGCAAGCTGATCGAAATCATCTCGCTTCCAACCGAAATGGTGAGCGGCCGGACCGACGATCACCGACGCATCGGTGACCCGTCCGGTGACCACGACATCGGCGTCGGCCGACAATGCTTCGACGATGCCCCAGGCGCCGAGGTACGCATTGGCCGTCAGTGGGGAGCCGAGTCCGAGTTCGTCTGCCCGAGAGATCAAATCGTCGCCCTCGACGTGGGCGATCTTCGCGTTCAACCCCAGCTTGGTGTTGACCTCGCGCAACGCGTCGGCCAGTCCGGCGGGATTGAGACCGCCTGCATTCGCGACGATCTTCACCCCCTTGTCGAGCGCAAGGCCGAGCGTGTCCTCCACCTGCCGCAGGAACGTCTTCGCGTAGCCGAGCGACGGGTCCTTCATCCGATCCCGCCCGAGGATCAACATCGTCAGTTCGGCCAGGTAGTCGCCGGTCAGGTAGTCGAGTTCGCCGCCCTCGAGCATCTCGCGCATCGCCGAGACGCGGTCGCCGTAGAACCCGGAGCAGTTACCAATCCGTACCGAACTCATTTGCCCACCTTCGATGCTCGTCCCTCACCGCTGGATCCGACGGCGGCTCGTCCCTCACCGCTGGGTCCGGCAAAGGCCTGCGCGAACCCGAGCCACTCGTCCGCATCGGCACCCACGGCGACCAGATCGAGATCGGCGCGATTGGCACGCTGGGTGACCAGCAAGCAGAAGTCCAACGCCGGCCCGGTGACCTTCTGCGGCGCATCTTCCGGCCCCCAGGTCCAGAGCGACCCGTCCGGCGCGGTCAACTCAACCCGGAAATCGTCGGCGGGCGGCGTCTTCTCGTTGACCGAGTACGCGAAGTTTCGCGTCCGCACACCCAGGTGAGCGATGTTCTTGATGCGCGCCGTCGGAGCGCGTTCGACGCCGAGTGCGTCGGCAACGTCCTGCCCGTGCGCCCACGTCTCCATCAGTCGCGCGGTAGCCATGGAGACACCGCCCATGGGCGGGCCGTACCAGGGGAACTTGGTTCCGGCCGGGGCGGCGGTGAGCGCCTCGACGAGAGCGGTGCGCCCCGCTCGCCAATCGGCGAGCAACTCCGCCGGCTGGCGGGCCGCCTGTTCGGCAGCACCGTCGTCGACAAACCCTGCCGGGTTCACGAACGCCGCCTTCAACTGCTCCGCGAACCCGTCCGGGTCGGTGATCGCCAGGATCGCTGCACTGTCCGTCCAGTGCAGGTGCCCGATCTGATGTGCGATGGTCCACCCTTCCGCAGGCGTCATTGTCGCCCATTTCTCCTCGGGCAGATCCGCAACCAGGGCGTCGAGGCTCTCGCCTTCGGCCCGCAAGTCATCGATGAACGTCTGAAGTTCGGCCATGCGACCAGCATCACACTCACATCCATAAAAATCAAGCACGAATGATTGTTATTGCGAAATCCTGTGGTGAGAGACTGAGCTCAACTGCCATCGACAACCAGGAGCACCCATGAGCGACGCCGTACTGATCTCGCGAACCGGCGATGTGGTCACGTGGACCCTCAATCGCCCGGACACCCGCAATGCGATCTCCGAGATCGACATGATCGAGGCCCTCGAAGACGCAGTCACCGCGGTCAACCGAGATCAGAGTGTGCGCACGGTCATTCTGACGGGGGCCGGATCGGCCTTCTCCTCCGGCGGCAACGTCAAGCACATGCGAGACAAGGAGGGCATGTTCGGTGGCGCACCCGGCGAGATCCGCCAGGGCTACCGGCACGGCATCCAACGCATCCCGCTCGCGCTGTACACGTGTGAGGTGCCGACCATCGCGGCGGTCAACGGCCCGGCCATCGGAGCGGGCTGCGACCTCTCACTCATGTGCGACCTCCGCATCGCCTCGACCGCCGCAGTCTTCGCCGAGAGTTTCGTCAAGGTAGGACTCATTCCCGGCGACGGCGGAGCGTGGCTGCTCCCCCGCGCGATCGGCAACGCCCGCGCGGCCGAGATGGCGTTCACCGGTGAACCGATCGATGCTGCGAAGGCACTCGACTGGGGTCTGGTCTCGCAGGTGACCGAGCCCGAGGAATTGCTTTCCGCTGCGCACGCTTTGGCAGCTCGAGTAGCCGCCAATCCCCCGCAGGTACTCCGCATGACCAAAAAGCTCCTCCGCGAGGGCCAGCACCAGAGCCTCGAGAGCTTGCTCGAACTCTCGGCCGCCATGCAGTCGATCGCCCACCACACCCGAGATCACCACGAAGCCGTCGCCGCGATGCTCGAGCGTCGAAGTCCCGAGTTCACCGGAGAATGAAGGCCGGCAGTCAGCTACTGCCGGTCGGAGCAGTCCTCACGTCGATACTGTCGCTCCAGTTCGGAGCGGCATTCGCGACGACACTGTTCTCGCAGATCGGGCCGGCCGGAGCCACGACGCTGCGGCTGACGATCGCCGCGATCATCCTCGGCGTCATCGTCCGCCCGCGATGGAGCAGATGGTCGAACCGGCAGCGCAAAGGCATCTTCGCGCTGGGCATCGCCCTCGCCGTGATGAACGGCGCCTTCTACCTCGCCCTCGACACGGTGCCCATCGGAACGGCCGTCACCATCGAGTTCCTCGGACCGCTCACCCTGGCCGCAGTTCTGTCTCGTCGGTGGGCCGACGGAGCATGGGTGCTGCTCGCCTTCGGCGGAGTGTTGCTGCTCGGGTTGGGCGATCACGGCGAATCCGGCTTGGACCCGATCGGGGTGATGTTCGCGTTGATCGCCGCTACTGCGTGGGCCGGATACATCGTGGCCGGTTCCCACCTGGCCGCGACGCTCCCGAGCGCCGACGGGTTGGCAGGCGCAAGCATCGTCGCGGCCGTATTGACGCTGCCCTTCGGCGTCGTCTCGGGAGGAAGTGAACTGCTGGATCCGACGATGCTCGCCGCAGGCGCAGCCGTCGCCGTCCTCTCGTCCGTCATCCCGTACAGCTTGGAAATGTGGGCGCTGCGCTCTCTAGCCAAGAAAGTCTTTGCCGTCCTCATCGCCCTCGAACCCGCAGCGGCCGCACTGGCCGGAGTCCTCGTGATCGGGCAAACGCGCGACGCGTTCACACTCGTGGCCATCGCACTGGTGGTGACCGCGGGCGTCGGCACAGTCGTCATGAATCGAAAACCCACAGCGAAGTAGTCCAGGTACCGTCAGAGCACGTCATTCCAACGCACAGGAGAACCATGACCAACCCGATCATCGCCACCGTTCTCGGTAACACCCCGCAGATCGACGAAAGTGCGTTCATCGCACCCAACGCCACCGTTGTCGGCGCGGTGACCATCGCTGCGGGAGCCAGCATCTGGTACGGCGCGGTTATCCGCGGCGACGCAGAATCGATCTCCATCGGCGCTGACACCAACATTCAGGACAACTGCACCGTGCACGCCGACCCGACGTTCCCCGCAGTGCTGGGCGAACGAATCTCGGTCGGCCACAACGCAGTGCTGCACGGGTGCACCGTCGAAGACGACGTTCTCGTCGGCATGGGTGCCGTGGTGCTCAACGGCGCACACATCGGCTCGGGGTCACTGATTGCAGCCGGCGCCGTCGTGTCTCAGGGGATGCAAATCCCACCTGGATCACTGGTCGCCGGCGTGCCCGCCAAGGTCAAACGTGAACTCTCCGAAGGCGAAAAGGCCGGTATCACCGCCAACGGCGCCGGCTACATCATGCTCGCGAAGGCTCACCAGGACATCGAACAAGCCTGATCGAAACGACGCTCGCGGCCGGTAGCAGCAAGAGCAACGACTAGCCTCGGGGCCGCAACGTACTGTTCGGCAACTCGGGTGCCGGGAGCGCCGGACCGTCGTATCCCGGCACGACGCCGAAACGCCGGTCCGGGACGCTGCCGTCGAATCCGGAGGCAAGCTCGGCCTGCCACTTGCGTCGATACTCGACGATCTCTGCGTGTGTACGGCCCATGAAGTTCCACCACATGATGACCTGCTCGCCCAACGGTTTCCCGCCGAGAAGTAGCAGTCGAGCCGGTTCGGATCCCGGATTGCGCAAAGTCAGTTTTCCGAAACCCGGTGCTTGATAACCCAACTCGGCCCAGCCGACAGTGGTACCACGCAGAACAACCGATCCTTGATCGACGATCACGCCGTGCTCATGTGAACGATCGACATCGAGGGCGATCTCGGCCCCAGGATCGAGAATCACCTCGGCACCGAGTAATTCGGTGAAGGTAGACACCGGAGACGTTTCACCGGCGAGCGAACCGAGGAACACACTGAGCGTGACACCATCGGTGGTCACCGGCTCCGGTCGATAGTGAACGAACGCGGGTGCGGTATCGCGCGCCGCATCCGGCAGGGCCACCCACAACTGCATCCCGTGCAGAACCTTCGTATTCGGCGTCGACACCTCGGAGTGCGCGATCCCACTCCCGGCCGTCATCAGATTCAGTTCACCCGGCCGCACCATCGCATGGGAACCGATGCTGTCACGGTGCTCGATCTCTCCGGTGAACAGCCAACTCACCGTCTGCAAACCGGTATGCGGATGCGGCGGCACATGCATGCCCGGTCCTGAGCCGACGTCATCCGGACCGTAATGATCTGCAAAACACCATCCCCCGATCAGCGAACGCTCGCGTTGCGGGAGGGTGCGTCGCACTCGCATGGCCCGCGGGCCACCGAGCGGTACGTCGCGCGGGGTGAGGATCTGAATCTCGCTCTCCGCCGGATGGCCTTCGCATTCCTGCTCGACGGGCTGCGCTTCGAGGTTGCTCATATCGTCCATCCTGCCTCCAGTCATGACTGCGCGAGACGCAGACGCGTGCACAATTCGGCCAACAGTCGAAGTTCATCCGCGTCCAGGGCCGGTCCGACGTGGCGGCGGATGCTCGCGGCATGACGGCGACCCACTGATTTCTGCAGCGCTGCACCCGTTTCGGTGAGTTGCACGATCGTCCCGCGGCGATCCTGTGGATCAACACTTCTCGTTACCAGACCTTCGCCCTCCAACCGTTCCACCAGGCGACTGAGCGAAGGCTGGCTCAGCAATATCTCCCGATTCAGGTCATGCAAGCGAAGGGAACTACTCGGCGCAAGACTCAGCGTGAACAGCACGTCGTACTCGCGCATCGACACCTGATCCCAGACGTCATCGGCAGAGAGCCGCCGCATCACCGACACCTGGGCGCGAAACAAGGCTTCCCAGGCGTCGGTGGCGAGTTCGGTGGTGCTGACCGGAACCTCAGGCGGTTGCTCGTCAGGCAGTGACACTGCTTGCCTCACGAGCCGCCTTCATCGACGCGTGAGTGGGCGGGTTGTCCGGCACATGTGCTGGCCGCCTGGCCGCGAACTCACGGCGCAGAACCGGAACAACTTCCTCACCGAGCAGATCGAGCTGCTCGAGCACCGTCTTGAGCGGCAGCCCGGCGTGATCCATCAGGAACAGCTGGCGCTGGTAGTCGCCGAAGAAATCGGCAAACGCCAACGTCTTCTCGATGACCTGTTCAGGGGAACCGACGGTCAGCGGCGTCTGCTCGGTGAACTCTTCGAGTGAGGGCCCGTGGCCGTACACCGGAGCATTGTCGAAATACGGACGGAATTCCTTGACCGCGTCCTGACTGTTCTTGCGCATGAAGACCTGACCACCGAGACCGACGATCGCCTGATCCGCGGACCCGTGGCCGTAATGCTCGTAACGCCGGCGGTAAAGATTGATCAGCTCGATGTAGTGCTCTTTCGGCCAGAAGATGTTGTTCGCGAAGAATCCGTCGCCGTGATACGCCGCGATCTCCGCGATCTCGGGGCTGCGGATCGAGCCGTGCCACACGAACGGCGCGACGCCGTCCAGCGGGCGCGGTGTGGACGTGAATCCCTGGAGTGGAGTGCGGTACTCCCCTTGCCAGTTCACGACCTCCTCGTCCCAGAGCCGGCGAAGAAGTTGATAGTTCTCGAGCGCCAACGGGATACCGGCGCGAATGTCCTTGCCGAACCACGGGTACACAGGCGCGGTGTTTCCGCGACCCATCATCAGATCGACGCGCCCCTCGGCGAGGTGTTGAAGCATCGCGTAATCCTCGGCGATCTTCACCGGGTCATTGGTGGTGATCAGCGTCGTGGACGTGGAGAGCGTGATCTTCTCGGTCTGGGCCGCGATGTATCCGAGCATCGTGGTCGGAGATGACGGCACGAACGGCTTGTTGTGATGCTCGCCGGTCGCGAAGACGTCGAGACCGACTTCCTCGGCGTGCTTGGCGATGGTCGTCATGGCCTTGATGCGCTCGTGCTCTGTCGGGGTCGCCCCCGTCGTGGGATCAGTGGTGACGTCACCGACCGTGAAGATTCCGAACTGCATGGTTGCTCCTCCGCGAACTAGATCCATGCGTTTGCATGTAACTGATCAAACATTCAACCATCCAGCTGTATTCCACGGCAAAAAGGTGAGGGCGGCACACAAGATGTGTGCCGCCCTCACCTGGACGAACGATCTACCGAAAAGCGGTCAGTGCATAACGATCGGCGTTGCCGTCTCGCCCTCGGCCACCGGCCTGGTGGTCTTGCTCCGCGGCAGGAAGAACGCCGGGATGAGGGTCAGGACGATCAGCACAGTGGCAACGAGGAAGGTGTTGCCGAAAGCGTCCGACGCCGCACTGAGAATCGAATTCGCAGCAGACTCCTGCGGACTTCCCGGCTCGGTCGGAATGTGCGAGGCCGCACCGACCATCGTCGTATCGAGGCCACGATCGAGAAGCTGGTTGGTCAAGACCACCGACATCACGGCGGTACCGATCGAACCTGCGGTCTGCTGAACGATGTTCATCAGAGTGGAGCCGCGAGCGATCTGCTCGTTGGAGAGCGTCACGATAGCTGCGGTCATCAGCGGCATCATGGTGCAACCCATACCGAGGCCCATGACGAACAAGGCGCCCATCAGCAGCCACGTCGGGGAATCCGAGGCAACCTGTGTGAACACACCCAAACCGATGAGAATCAGCGGCAAACCGGTCAGGACGATCTTGCCCGGGCCGATCTTGTCGACCAGTCGACCAGCGATCGGCATGGTGACCATAGCGCCCAGACCCTGCGGAGCCATCAACAATCCGGCCGCGAGCGTGGTGTGACCGCCGACCTGGATGAAGTAGCTCGGGAACAGCAACCCGGCGCCCATGAACGCGACGATGAACAGCGACGTCGTGATGACGGCGGTGGTCAACTGACGGTTCTTGAACAGGTGCAGGTCGATCAGCGGGTGATCCTTGTTGAGCGCGTGGAACACGAAGGCGATGATCAGCGCCAGACCGATACCGGCCGACACCAGAACCCGAGCCGACGCGACGGTTCCCACCTCAGGGATGGACGACACACCGAACAGGAACAGCGCCAGGCCGGGCGACAGCAGGATCATGCCGAGGAAGTCGAAGGACTCCGAAGGCTTCGCCTTGTCGGACGGCAGAATGATGAACGCAGCAGCCAGAGCGATGATGCCGATCGGCAAGTTGATCAGGAAGATCCAGTGCCAGCTCGCGGCCTCGATCAGCCAACCACCGAGAATCGGGCCGCCGATAGGACCGAGCAGCATCGGGATACCGAGAACTGCCATGACACGACCGACACGGTCCGGACCGGCGGCCCGGGTCATGATCGTCATACCGAGCGGCATCAACATGCCGCCGCCGAGACCCTGGAGCACGCGGAAGCCGATGAGCGAGGTGATGTCCCACGCCATCGCACAAGCGACCGAACCGAGCACGAAGAGCACCAGGGCCGTCATGTAGAGGCGCTTGGTGCCGAAACGGTCGGCAGCCCAACCGGTAACCGGAATGACCGTCGCCAAAGCGAGGGTGTAGGCCGTCATCGTCCACGCGACGGTGGCGTACGAAGTTTCGAAGTCCTCGGCAAAGGTGGTGAGCGCGACGCTCACCACGGTTACGTCGAGAATCGACATGATGGCGCCGAGCACCACCACGGAAGCGATCTTGAGGACCGCCCCGTCAAGTTTGTCGGACGCCGGTGCCGGCGCGTTCGGCGATGTCATCGCGAAGTCTCCTGGTTAAGTGCTCGCAGATAGTCACCCGCGAGAATGGGCTTGAGAGCCTCGAACAAACGAATCCGCTCTGGCTCAGGAACACGCGACGCGAATTCGCGAAGCTGGCCGCGCTTGCACTCGATGTGGTTGGTCGTCACCTTACGACCGGCCTCCGACAAGGAAACCCGCTTGACGCGTCGGTCCCGCTCGTCTTCACGGCGATCGACCAGACCCATGTTCACGAGCTGATCGATGTTACGCCCCGTAGCTGCCACCGAGAGCCGAAGCTCGTCGGCAACCTCGTTGATCGGGATCGCCGCATCACGTTGTGCAAGTACGAACAGCACACGCACCTGAGAGAACGAGAGATCCAGTTCGATCAACGCATCGATCGACTCCGAATCACCGGCGCTCATCAGGCGAGTGAACAACTCGTCGAGTGCTCCATACAGGTCATCAGAATCGGAAGCGATCACCTGGCAAATGGTAGTGCGGTTGCAACTATTGCCCAAATGAAAACATGTTGCAACTTATTATTTGGTGACCACCATCACGTTGCGAAGAATCATTCCTGCAGCAAGATGGCCTTTCCGAGAACTTTGCCGCTTTCGAGATCAGCCAGGGCAACTGCTGCGTCGGCAAGCGGATACCGTGCCTTGACCAGCGGACGCAAGCCGTTTCGGACGTGTTCTACCAGCGATGCGTGTATCTCGGCTACCGCCTCGGGATTGGTACGCGTGAACTCACCCCATGCCGCGCCGACAATGCTGATATTGCGAAACAGCACCCGGTTCACCTTTATCTCGGGAATACCGCCGCCGGCGAATCCGATCACCACGAGTCGTCCTTCGGGTGCCAGAACCCGGACCGCGTCGTCGAACGCATCGCCGCCCACCGGATCCACCACGATCTGAGCGCCGACGCCGTCGGTCAGTTCCCGAATCCGCTCTCCCCATCCCGGAGCCAGCGCGACCACCTCGTCGGCACCGAGCTCACGCAAGAAGTCATCGACGCCCTCGCGTCGTACCACGGCGATCACCCGGGCACCGTGCGCCTTGGCCAGCTGGATGGTTGCCGTTCCGACTCCGCCTGCAGCGCCGAGCACGACGACAGTCTCCCCCGCGACGATCTTCGCGCGGCGAGCGAGCGCGAACTCCATCGTCTGATAGTTGATGATCAGCGAGGCCGCCTCGTCGAAGGCGAGTCCGTCCGGAATTCGGAGTACCTGCGCCGGGTTGACGGCAATCCGCTCTGCATACCCACCCAGATACGCGGCCGCGAGAACACGATCGCCCGGAGCGAAACTCGACCCTTCCGGCGCGGAGACCACGACGCCCGAGATCTCCGCGCCGGGAATGAACGGCGGTTCCGGGCGGATCTGATACTTGCCGTAGGTGATGAGCAGGTCCGGAAAGCAGACGCCACTTGCCTTCACATCGATGAGAACAAGACCTTCGGCTGCGGGCTCGGGAACCTCTTGCGCGACAATTCCTTCGGGACCGGACAGTTCCGTAACCACCATGGCGCGCACAGAAAGCTCCTCTTCGGGACATCTGAAGTCTGGACCGGTAACCCGGTTTTCTCGACTTTAACCCGGTACTCACGTCAGATCATCGTTCGCTCCCGATGTGCAGACGTTCGAGTCCGTCGAGAATCAGATCGAGACCGAAAGCGAATTCGGCGGCGTAGCTGTATCCCGGAGCAAGGACGTGCTCGGTGGTCAACTCGGCCAGGTGCGGATACTGACCGCTCTCGAACGAGCCCATGATCGCCTTCGCCAGTTCCGTCGTTTCCTGCGCTGTTTCGAACGGCAAGCTCACTTCTTGCAGCACGAAGCCGTAGATGTACGCATCCATGATCGAAAAGGCATGCGCAGCAAGGGCGACGGGAAAGTCGGCGGCGCGTAGCGTTCCGATGACGGCATCGTGGTGGCGCAGGGTCGCGGGACCAGGCGTCGTTCGGGACTCCATCAACGGAGTTGCCCACGGGTGCCTCCCCAACACTTCCCTTGTCGATACCGCTCGCACATGAAGTTCCGTGCGCCACGGGCGTCCCGGCGTCGGCAGATCGATCTCCGCGAAGACCGCATCGACCATTCCGTCGAGCAGATCCCCCTTGTCCGAAACATGGTTGTACAGAGACATCGCTTCGACGCCCAGTTCGGTGCCCAGCTTCCGCATGGTCATCGAATCGATTCCGACGGAATCGGCAAGCGCGACAGCAGCGTGTACGACGTCGTCTCGGGTCAATCTTGCGCGCTTCTCCACGTTGACAGAACTTACACCGTAAGTGCAATACTTACGCTGTAAGTATTCGACGAACGGAGACTCGCATGCCGAAGGAACTGATGACCGCCGTCGTACAGGATCGCTACGGCGAGGCCGACGTTCTCTACGTCGACCACATTCCGCGCCCCACTGTCGCCGACAACGAAGTGCTGATACGCGTCGAGGCCGCGTCCGTCGACCGCGGGGCATGGCATCTCATGGCCGGACTGCCATATCCGTTGCGCCTCGCGGGTTTCGGGCTGCGCAGACCTAGGAACCGGGTACGCGGACTGGACGTATCCGGCCGAGTCGAGGCCGTCGGCAGTTCGGTGACCCGCGTGGCAGTCGGCCAGGAGGTATACGGGATCGCGGTCGGTTCGTTCGCGGAGTACGCACGCGCACTCGAGACGAAGATTGCCGCAAAACCTGCCCGGTTGTCGTTCGCACAAGCAGCAGCGGTGCCGGTCTCCGCCCTCACAGCGTTGCAAGCCGTGCGCGACCACGGCCGCGTGCAGGCGGGCCAATCCGTCCTCGTACTCGGCGCATCCGGTGGCGTCGGGATCTACGCGGTGCAGGTGGCAAAAGCCATGGGCGCTCACGTCACCGGCGTGTGCAGCACCTCGAAAACCGATACCGTCCGCTCCATCGGTGCCGACGAGGTTCTCGACTACCGCGTCGACGACGCCACCGACGGATCGCATCGGTACGACGTCATCATCGACACCGGCGGCAACCGCCGACTGCGAGATCTTCGACGGGCGCTCACACGCACCGGAACGCTGGTGATCGTCGGCGGCGAGAACGGCGGACGGTGGCTCGGCGGAACCGATCGCCAAATACGCGCACAGTGCTTGTCTCCGTTCATATCTCAGAAAATGGGCACCTTCATCGCTTCGGAGAACGCCGACGATCTGGAGGTCCTGACGCAGATGATCGACGCAGGTGACATCACCCCGGTGATCGACTCCGTTCATCCCCTTGCCGACACCGCCGTCGCCGTGGCACGAATGGTCGACGGCTCCGGCTGCGGAAAGCAGATAATCGCCACTCGCTGAAAAGCCTGACAGAATCGGCTCACTCCAGCGAACAGGAATCTCACGTGAACCCAGATCTCACGCTCGCGCAACAGCCGGACCGAGGACCGATCTTCGTCAAGTCCCGCCCGGTCCGCACCGGCGACATCGACGTCGCCAAGCAGGTCAGGCTCGACGCCGTCGCCCGCTACCTGCAGGACATCGGCAACGACAACATCGAGGCCGCGGGAGCCATCGACACCCATCCGCTCTGGATAGTGCGTCGTACGGTCGTCGACGTCGTACGCCCGGCGATCTGGCCGGAAGAGTTGACGATGACTCGCTGGTGCTCCGGCTTCTCCACGAGGTGGGCGAACATGCGTGTGCGCTTCGACGGCAGCAACGGCGCGCTGATGGAAACCGAAGGCTTCTGGATCAACATCAGCGCCGAGTCGGGCATGCCCACGCGGATGAGTGACGACTTCATGCGGCCACTGGAGGAATCCACCGACGAGCATCGCCTGAAGTGGAAGCGGGTACTCGCCGAGAACGCACCGGAGGCGGACGGCGCGGGTGTCCTGGACACGCCGTTCGCTCTGCGCGCCACGGATATCGACCCGTTCGACCACGTCAACAACGCCGTCTACTGGCAGGCGGTCGAAGAGGTCCTCAGCGCTCGCACCGAACTACGGACAGTTCCGCATCGAGCACTGATCGAGTACCTCTCCCCCATCGTCTCCAGCGACGACGTCGTCCTGCGCAGCCGCGTCGACGACAAGACCGTCACGGTCTGGTTCCTGGTCGGCGAAGCGCTCCGCGCAGTTGCGCAGGTGAGCGCCCTCTAACGCAGTTTCTGGGTCGCGACAGCCGCGACACCGAACACCAACGCAAGAAGAATCGCGGCCCAGAAACCGAAGAGCCACCACACCACGCCGAACACGACCACTGCCGGGGCAACGGTGATGAAAGCGATGGTGGGGCTTTCGCGTACCACCTCGAGTGCAGTTCGGGCATTAGTTCGATCGAGCTTCTTACCGGCCATCGAAAACCTCCTTCAAGGTCCTGACCATCCAGAGTAACCGGACTGACGGGCACAAAGCGGATACCGTGAACGCATGGCCGACCACCGCACCCTCGTCCTCATGCGACACGGCAAGTCCAGCTACCCCGAGGGCATCCGTGATCACGAGCGTCCGCTCGCCGAACGGGGCCTGCGCGAGGCCCGCATCGGCGGCGAATGGATCCGCGAAAACGTCCCGCCCGTCGACGCCGTTCTGTGCTCCACCTCCCGGCGGACCGTCGAAACCCTTGCCTCGACGGGAATCGAAGCTCCCGCCGGGTTCGAGAAGTCCATCTACGGCGGCTCACCCGCAGACGTCATTGCAGCTGCGCGAACCACGTCCGACCACGTCAAGACGCTCCTGATCGTCGGACACGAACCCGGAATTCCTTGGACTGCACTCGATCTCGCATCGAACGAAAACTCCGAAGCGGCCCAACGTATCCGCGACAAGTTCCCCACTTCGGCGATCGCCGTCCTCTCCGTACCGGTGCCGTGGACCGAACTCGACGACTCCGTCGCCACTCTGCTCGAGTTTCACGTGCCCCGTTAGATCAACGACACCGCTAAAGCACCTCACGTAGCAGGCGGTCCGAAAGTGCAAGCGCGTCACGGTCGTACGTCGATGTCGACGCCAACACTTCGTCGGCACCGGTCCGT
Organism: Rhodococcus sp. MEB032; assembly: GCF_030208925.1. NCBI lineage: Bacteria > Bacillati > Actinomycetota > Actinomycetes > Mycobacteriales > Nocardiaceae > Rhodococcus > Rhodococcus sp. MEB032. The sequence continues at coordinate 139,163 of NZ_JARVSY010000009.1, read as the reverse complement.
TCGGCGAGATCGTGAAGTTGCTGTTTCACCTCGACGGGCGTCCCGTGCAGCGCCGACGCCATGAACGACTCGATCCGCCTGGCGTTTCGATCACTGCGCGGGGCAAGCCTGATCTTGTCCAGCGACGCGAGCGGCGGAAACTCCCCCGTCCGTGACGATTCTGCGAGCGCGTACGCCTCCGGGATCAGCAACTCACGCGCCGCGTCGGTGGAATCGGCAACCGCCACTTCGAGAGAAACCACCACATAGGGTTCGGGATGAGCGTCGGTGGCCCGGAAAGCTCGGCGGTACTCGTCCAACGCCTCCACCCGATCGGTGCTACCGATTCCCAGTATCGGCCCACCCACGACCACCGGAAGCCCCAGCTGCGCTGCCACTTTCAGACCTGTGCGCGTCGCCAGCACGAAGATCGGGACTCCAGACTGCGACGCCGGCCGTGCCGTCACTGCGGCGGAACCGTCCAGATAACGCCTCACCTCGTCCAGGTCCGACACAAACGTGTCCGGAGCGTCCTTGCTGCGTCGTAGTGCCTGACGTACGGGCTCCGTGAATCCCAGCGATCGGCCGAGGCCGAGATCGATTCGCCCCGGGTACAGAGCCTCCAGCATCAAGAACTGCTCGGCGACGATCAGCGGTTGGTGATTCGGCAGCATGACCCCACCGCTGCCGAGTCTGATATCGCGCGTATGCGCGCCGATCGCGGCAAGCAGTACTGCCGGCGACCCGCTCCCGATCCCGGGCACCGCGTGATGCTCGGCCACCCAGAACCGGTGGTAGCCGAGAGCGTCGGCGTGCGCGGCACGTTCGACGGAATGCGTCAGAGCTGCGGAGTCGGGGTATCCGCTCCTGGTTCGGGATCGGTCGAGCAGTGAGAGAAGCACCCTCGGAGCAACACGGAATTCGGAAAGTTTCATCCGGACGCCGAACGAGGACCGTTTCTGACCGCAATACCCGCAACACTGGACCTGTCGCCGGAATTCACCATCACATGAAGGGCACGTCATGGACATCAAGCTCGAACTGGTCGCCATTCCCGTCACCGACATCGACCGCGCCAAGGACTTCTACGTCCGCCTCGGATTCAACGCCGACCACGATCACACGGTCAGCGAAGACCTGCGATTCGTCCAGCTGACCCCACCCGGTTCGGCCTGCTCGATCTGCATCGGCAAGGGAATCACCGACGCCGAGCCCGGTTCCGTCGTCGGCATGCAGGTAGTGGTCAAGGACATCGAAGAGGCTGAGCGCGAGTTCAAGAGCCGCGGCATCGACATCAGCCCGATCGACGACCAGGCCTGGGGCAGATTCATCTACTTCGCCGACCCCGACGGCAACAAGTGGGCCGTCCAGGAGATCGTCATCCCGGACCTCAGCGGCAGCAACTCCTGAAAACGTCCCACTCCTGACATGAAAAATCCCCCCACCTCTTTCGAAGTGGGGGGATTTTCTACGAACTAACGCTTAGCGGTAGTCGTTGCTGAAGCCGTAGTCGTCCAGCGGAACTGCAGCACCGGTGTTCTGGCCGAAGCCGTCCGGGCTGTAGTACTGGTCGTCGTACGACGGCACTGCGTAAGCAGCGGCGCGTGCCTCTTCGGTGGGCTGAACCTGGATGTTGCGGTAACGGTTGATACCGGTACCGGCAGGGATCAGCTTGCCGATGATGACATTTTCCTTCAGACCGATCAGCTTGTCCGAGCGGCAGTTGATAGCCGCGTCGGTCAAGACACGAGTGGTCTCCTGGAACGATGCCGCGGACAGCCACGAATCCGTCGCGAGCGACGCCTTCGTGATACCCATGAGCACCGGACGGCCGGCTGCGGGCTCGCCACCCTCGGCGACAACGCGGCGGTTTGCCGACTCGAACTCGGCGCGCTCGGTGAGCGAACCGGGCAGGAACTCGGTGGCACCGGAATCGATGATCGTCACGCGACGAAGCATCTGGCGCACGATGACCTCGATGTGCTTGTCGTGGATCGACACACCCTGGCTCCGGTACACCTCCTGGACCTCGTTGACCAAGTGGATCTGAACCTGACGCGGACCCATGACTCGCAGGACCTCGTGGGGATCGGCAGCACCTTCCATGAGCTGCTGTCCGACCTCGACGTGGTCACCGTCAGCCAAGAGGCTTTCGCGACCGTCGGCGTGCTTGAAGACACGCAGACGCTGACGCTTGCTGAGCTTGTCGTAGACAACCTCTTCGCCGCCGTCGTCCGGAACGATGGTGATCTTGTAGAAACGATCGCCGTCTTCGAGCTGTACCCGACCGGTGACGTCCGCGATAGGAGCCTTGCCCTTGGGCACACGTGCCTCGAACAGCTCCTGGACACGCGGCAGACCGCCGGTGATGTCATCTCCTGCGACACCACCCTGGTGGAAGGTACGCATGGTCAGCTGGGTACCGGGCTCACCGATCGACTGTGCGGCGACGATACCGACAGCCTCACCGATGTCGACCAGCTTGCCGGTGGCCATCGAGCGGCCGTAGCAAGTGGCGCAAACGCCGGTGCCGGTGGTGCAGGTCAGGACCGAGCGGACCTTGACCGTCGTGATGCCGGCTTCGAGCAGAGCATCGATCGCGGGGTCACCGAGATCGTGGCCACGCTCGACGATGACGGTGCCGTTCGCGTCGACTGCATCGGCCGCCAAGGTACGGGCGTACGTGCTGGTCTCCACGTGAGCATCGCGGATCATCGTGCCGTCGGCCTGCTTCTCAGCGATCGTGGTGACGATGCCGCGCTCTGTTCCACAGTCGACCTCGCGGACGATGACGTCCTGCGAAACGTCCACCAGACGACGGGTCAGGTAACCCGAGTCGGCGGTGCGGAGTGCGGTATCGGCCAGACCCTTACGAGCACCGTGCGTGTTGATGAAGTACTCGAGAACGGTCAGGCCTTCCTTGAAGGAAGACTTGATCGGACGCGGGATGAACTCACCCTTCGGGTTTGTCACCAGGCCCTTCATACCGGCGAGCGAGCGAACCTGAGTCATGTTGCCGGCTGCGCCGGACTTCACGATCATCGGGATCGGGTTGCTGTCGGGGAAGTGAGCCTCCATGGCCTTGCCGACCTTGTCGGTCGCTTCCTGCCAAATGGTGACCAGAGCGCTGTTGCGCTCCTTCTTGTCCAGAGCACCACGCTGGTACTGCTTCTCGATCTTGTCGGCCTGAGCCTCGAAGTCCTCGATGATGGCAGGCTTCTCCGGCGGCACGAGCACGTCGGAGATCGAGACCGTGACACCCGAACGGGTGGCCCAGTAGAACCCGACGTCCTTGAGCTTGTCGACGGTCTGAGCAACCACGATCATCGGGTACCGCTCGGCGAGATCGTTGATGATCGTCGCCTGGCGCTTCTTCGGCATCTGCTCGTTGACGAACGGGTAGTCCGCCGGAAGCAGCTCGTTGAAGAGCACACGGCCGAGTGTCGTGGTGGCGGTCCAGCCGTCACCGTAGTTCCAGCCCTCGGGGAACAGTTCGTTCTCGAGGTCGCGCGGCGGACGCTGCTGCGTCAGACGCACCTTGATCTGAGCCTGAACCGAGAGCGCGCCGCGATCGACTGCCATCTGAGCCTCGGCGGGCGAGGAGTACACGCCCTGCTCTGCCTCGTCGTTGGTCGGAGCAACGAGCTCACCGGTGACACCCTCGTCGAGACGGGTCAGGTGGAACAGACCCGTGACCATGTCCAGACGCGGCATGGCGAGCGGGCGACCCGAAGCAGGCGAGAGGATGTTGTTCGAGGACAGCATCAGGATGCGTGCCTCGGCCTGAGCCTCTGCCGACAGCGGGAGGTGAACAGCCATCTGGTCACCGTCGAAGTCGGCGTTGAAGGCCTCACACACCAGCGGGTGGAGCTGAATGGCCTTGCCCTCGACGAGCTGCGGCTCGAATGCCTGGATACCCAGACGGTGCAGCGTAGGTGCACGGTTGAGCAGCACGGGGTGCTCGGCGATGACCTCTTCGAGGACGTCCCACACCTGGACGCGCTTGCGCTCGACCATGCGCTTTGCCGACTTGATGTTCTGCGCGTGGTTCAGATCGACCAGACGCTTCATCACGAACGGCTTGAACAGCTCGAGAGCCATCAGCTTGGGCAGACCACACTGGTGCAGCTTGAGCTGAGGACCGACGACGATGACGGAACGACCCGAGTAGTCGACGCGCTTACCGAGCAGGTTCTGACGGAAGCGACCCTGCTTGCCCTTGAGCAGATCGCTCAGGGACTTCAGCGGGCGGTTACCCGGTCCGGTGACCGGACGTCCACGACGACCGTTGTCGAACAGGGCGTCGACCGACTCCTGCAGCATCCGCTTCTCGTTGTTGACGATGATCTCGGGAGCACCGAGGTCGATCAGTCGCTTGAGGCGGTTGTTGCGGTTGATGACGCGGCGGTACAGGTCGTTGAGGTCGGACGTCGCGAAACGTCCACCGTCGAGCTGAACCATCGGGCGAAGCTCCGGCGGGATCACCGGAACAGCGTTGAGGACCATGCCCATCGGCGAGTTGCCGTTGGTCTGGAATGCCGCAACCACCTTGAGGCGCTTGAGTGCACGCAGCTTCTTCTGGCCCTTGCCGCTGCGGATGGTCTCGCGGAGAGACTCTGCCTCGGCGTCGAGGTCGAAGTTCTGCATCAGGATCTGGATGGACTCTGCGCCCATCGCACCCGTGAAGTACTCGCCGTAACGGTCGACCAGCTCGCGGTACAGGAGCTCGTCGATGATGAGCTGCTTGACGCTCAGCTTGGTGAAGGTGGTCCAGATCTCGTCGAGACGATCCAGCTCACGCTGCGCGCGGTCACGGAGCTGACGCATTTCGCGCTCGCCGCCGTCCTTGACCTTGCGGCGGACATCGGACTTCGCGCCCTCTGCCTCGAGCTCGGCGATGTCGGCTTCGAGCTTCTGCGCACGTGCCTCGAGATCGGCGTCGCGCTGATCTGCGACGGTCTTCTTCTCGACCTGCATCTCGGCTTCGAGGGTGGACAGCTCGTTGTGACGGAGCTCCTCGTCGACACCGACGATGACGTAGGCAGCGAAGTAGATGATCTTTTCGAGATCCTTCGGAGCCAGGTCGAGCAGGTAACCGAGACGGCTCGGAACACCCTTGAAGTACCAGATGTGCGTGACCGGTGCGGCCAGTTCGATGTGACCCATGCGCTCACGACGAACCTTGGCGCGAGTGACCTCGACGCCACAGCGCTCACAGATGATGCCCTTGAAGCGGACACGCTTGTACTTACCGCAGTAGCACTCCCAGTCCCGAGTGGGGCCGAAGATCTTCTCGCAGAAGAGGCCGTCCTTCTCGGGCTTGAGCGTGCGGTAGTTGATGGTCTCCGGCTTCTTGACCTCGCCGTAGGACCAATTGCGGATGTCCTCTGCACTGGCCAAGCCAATGCGGAGTTCATCGAAGAAGTTGACGTCGAGCACGTAACTTCCTTTCCCCGTTGGGGTTACGGTTGCCGGTCACCCGGCAACCTGACTGCCAATTCAAATGTGAACTACGCCCCCGGGCCGCTCTTTCAAGAGCAACCCGGGGACCGAAACCTAGTTCGCGAGGTCGTCGACCGTCGCAGCTTCGTTCCTGGACAGGTTGATGCCCAGGTTCGCTGCGGCCCGCTCCAAGTCCTCGTCGTCGCCGTCCGCCATCGTGATGGCCGCGCCGTCCGAGGACAGCACCTCCACGTTGAGGCAGAGCGACTGGAGCTCCTTGAGGAGCACCTTGAACGACTCGGGGATGCCGGGTTCGGGGATGTTCTCGCCCTTGACGATGGCTTCGTACACCTTGACTCGACCGACCACGTCGTCAGACTTGATGGTCAGCAGTTCCTGCAGCGTGTAAGCCGCGCCGTAGGCCTGCATCGCCCAGCACTCCATCTCACCGAAGCGCTGGCCACCGAACTGGGCCTTACCACCGAGAGGCTGCTGCGTGATCATCGAGTACGGACCGGTCGAACGAGCGTGGATCTTGTCGTCGACCAAGTGGTGCAGCTTGATGATGTACATGTAACCGACCGAGACCGGGTACGGGAACGGCTCGCCGGAGCGGCCGTCGAACAAGGTGGCCTTTCCGTCGGGTCCGACCATCTGCTCGCCGTCACGGTTCGGCAGCGTCGCGCCGAGGAGACCGGTGAGCTCGTCTTCCTTCGCACCGTCGAACACCGGGGTGGCGATGTTCGAGTCGGCCGGAGCGGACAGCATCTCTTCCGGCAGGGTCGCAGCCCAGTCGGGACGAGAGCCGTCGGACGCGATCTGAACGTTCCAGCCGGTCTTGCCGATCCACCCGAGGTGGGTCTCCAAGACCTGACCGATGTTCATACGACGCGGGACGCCGTGCGTGTTCAAGATGATGTCGACAGGCGTGCCGTCCGAGAGGAACGGCATGTCTTCCTGCGGCAGGATCTTGCCGATGACGCCCTTGTTACCGTGGCGGCCGGCGAGCTTGTCGCCGTCCTGGATCTTGCGCTTCTGTGCCACGTAGACGCGGACCAGCTCGTTGACACCGGGAGGCAGATCGTCGTCTTCGTCACGTGAGAACACGCGGATTCCGATGACCTTGCCGGTCTCACCGTGAGGAACCTTGAGGGACGTGTCACGAACCTCGCGAGCCTTCTCACCGAAGATGGCGCGAAGGAGGCGCTCTTCGGGGGTCAGCTCGGTCTCGCCCTTCGGCGTGACCTTTCCGACCAGCACGTCGCCGTCACGAACCTCGGCACCGATACGGATGATGCCGCGCTCGTCGAGGTCGGCGAGGACCTCGTCGGAGACGTTCGGGATGTCGCGAGTGATTTCCTCGGCACCGAGCTTGGTGTCGCGGGCATCGATCTCGTGCTCCTCGATGTGAATCGAGGTCAGGACGTCCTCTTCCACGAGACGCTGCGACAGAATGATCGCGTCCTCGTAGTTGTGGCCTTCCCACGGCATGATCGCGACGAGCAAGTTCTTACCCAGCGCCATCTCACCGTTCTCGGTGCAAGGACCGTCGGCCAGAACCTGGCCGGCCTCGACACGCTGTCCCTCGTCCACGATCGGACGCTGGTTGGCGCACGTGCCCTGGTTGGAACGCGCGAACTTGCGCATCCGGTACGTCTTGCGGCTTCCGTCGTCAGCCATCACCGTGACGTAGTCCGCGGAGATCTCCTCCACGACACCGGTCTTCTCGGTGATGATGACGTCGCCGGCATCCACAGCTGCACGCAGCTCCATGCCGGTACCGACGAGAGGTGCCTCGCTGCGAACCAGCGGGACAGCCTGACGCTGCATGTTCGCGCCCATCAGGGCACGGTTTGCATCGTCGTGCTCGAGGAACGGAATCATCGCGGTTGCGACGGACACCATCTGACGCGGCGAAACGTCCATGTAGTCGATGTCGGAGGACGCGACGAACTCGACCTCGCCACCCTTACGGCGGACGAGAATCTTCGAGTCGGTGAAGCGACCCTCGCGGTCGATGGCCGAGTTGGCCTGCGCGACCACGTGGCGGTCTTCTTCGTCAGCGGTCAGGTAGTCGACCTCGTCGGTCACCTGTCCGTCGACGACGCGACGGTACGGGGTCTCGATGAAACCGAACGGGTTGACGCGGGCGTAGACCGACAGCGAACCGATCAGGCCGATGTTCGGGCCTTCCGGGGTCTCGATCGGGCACATGCGGCCGTAGTGCGACGGGTGAACGTCGCGAACCTCGAGGCCGGCGCGCTCACGGGACAGACCACCCGGGCCGAGGGCGGACAGACGACGCTTGTGCGTCAGCCCCGACAGCGGGTTGTTCTGGTCCATGAACTGCGACAGCTGGGAGGTTCCGAAGAACTCCCTGATCGCAGCGACGACGGGACGGATGTTGATCAGCGTCTGAGGCGTGATTGCCTCGACGTCCTGTGTGGTCATGCGCTCACGAACCACACGCTCCATGCGGGACAGGCCCACGCGGATCTGGTTCTGGATGAGCTCGCCGACGGTACGCAGACGACGGTTGCCGAAGTGGTCGATGTCGTCGACCTCGACGGGAACCTCGACGCCGCCCGGAGCCGTCATCGAGGTGTCACCTGCGTGCAGACGCACGAGGTACTCGACGGTGGCGACGATGTCTTCTTCGGTGAGCGTGGATGCAACGATCGGCTGACCCGCGTTCAGGCCGAGCTTCTTGTTGATCTTGTAACGACCCACGCGAGCGAGGTCGTAGCGCTTGTCCTTGAAGAACAGGTTCTCCAGCAGGGTCTGCGCGCTCTCCTTGGTGGGGGGCTCGCCCGGACGCAGCTTGCGGTAGATGTCGAGCAACGCCTCATCGGTGCCGGCGGTGTTGTCCTTCTCCAGCGTGGCCATGAGGATCTCGGAGAAGCCGAAGCGCTCCGTGATCTGCTCGGTGGTCCAGCCGAGTGCCTTGAGCAGGACGGTGACAGGCTGACGACGCTTGCGGTCGATACGGACACCAACGGTGTCGCGCTTGTCGACGTCGAACTCGAGCCATGCGCCGCGACCCGGGATCACCTTGACGCTGTGCAGATCCTTCTCGGTGCTCTTGTCGACGCTCATGTCGAAGTACACACCGGGGGAACGCACGAGCTGCGAGACGACCACACGCTCGGTGCCGTTGATGATGAAGGTGCCCTTGTCGGTCATCATCGGGAAATCTCCCATGAAGACCGTCTGGCTCTTGATCTCACCAGTGTTGTTGTTGATGAACTCCGCGGTGACGAACAACGGCGCCGCGTAGGTCATGTCCTTGTCTTTGCACTCGTCCGTCGAGGCCTTGACCTCGTCGAATCGAGGGTCGGAGAAGGACAGCGACATAGTGCCGTTGAAATCCTCGATCGGAGAAAGCTCCGCGAGGATGTCCTCGAGACCACCGGACACTGCATTGTCGCCGAGTGCCGCTGCTCGTTCACGCCAACTCTGCGCGCCGATCAGCCACTCGAACGAATCTGTCTGTACGTCAAGAAGCCCGGGAACTTCGAGGGGTTCGCGAACTTTCGCGAACGAAACCCTCTTCGGGGCTCCGGGGATTCCGGAAACTGCCTTGGTCTGGCTAGAGACTGCCAAGATGCGTCCTTCCAGCACCTCACGCGGGCCGCTCCGTGCTGTTGCGACCGCCGCTGTATCTGCTTCGAATTTCGCTGGTTACAACCCGAACGAAACCCGTCGCAGAAAGCAAGAAGTACTTGACTTCGCAGCGGTTGAGACGAGGGGTGGACAGGAGGCAGCCAGCGCAACGTCCAAAAGTACACCCTTACTCTGGAAATGTCGAGTCGGGTGTAACTGAGGGTCGAATTCAGATACTGACGTGAGACTGCCGATCACTCGTCCGTGCATGTTCACCGATCAGAGTGGACCTTGCGGACCGCTCCGTCAAGGGCGAGAGCGCGTGTCGCAGCATTCGAACATTCGTGACGCGCATTCGAACACTGCCACCGGGAGTGTAGCCAGCAGCGGCGTCACATACGAAAAATCTGGACCGACATCGTGCGTCGATCCAGATCTTCGCGCTGGTGCGCAGGGTGCTACTGGTCGCGAATCTCCGAGCTACTGGTCGCGAATCTCCGAGATCAGCCAGTTTCCGTCCTGCTTCTCCAGACTCACGATGACCATTCCGGAGCGAGAGTCTGCCGCCACGCCGTTCTGCGTCGAGCTGACGTTCAGTTGGGCGAGCAACTGTGCTCGGTCCTTCTCGAGCCGTGTGATCCCGATCAGCGGGACATCAGCGGTCGTTGCCGTCTGGGTTTGTTCGACGCCGGCCTTCTGCGTGTCCTTGTACTGCGTCAGCTGATCGCGCATCGACTGGTTCAGGCCCTGGACACCCTTGTCGAAATCGGCGTCGAACGTGTCGGGAGAGAACGTGAAGACTGCAGCCAACGCCGACGGCGTCACACGAAGAACCTCAGCCGTGGCGCCTTTGTCCACCCAGGCGATGTCGTCCGTCTTCGCGCCGACTTTGAAGAAGGCGATGCCGGCGAGGATCGCGACGATGACCGCTGCGGCCCCCAGGATCGCGACCAGGCGCCAACCGGCCTTGGATTGTGTAGGTGTTGTCGCCGACTCCCCCGCGCCCGTCTCCGAGGTAGCAGGGGCCTTGGGCTCGTCTGCGACGGTTTTCGCCGGTTTGGTCAGATCGGGGCCCGGTGTGGATTCCGGAGCGTCGGTTTCCGTCTTCGGCGGCTCGATGTCTCCGGACTCTGCCTTCGTGAGCGTCGGCTTCGCAACCTCCGGCTTCGCAACCTCCGGCTTCACAGCCTCCTGTGTTTCCTCTTCCGGCTGTTCGATCGTGGGCTCGACCGGATCCGAATCGGACGTCCCCGCGGGGACGTTGAGCGAGCGAGCGCTTCCCGCGATCTTCGGCCGACGGTTCTGCGGGGAGGACGGTCCGCCGGTACGACGTTTGGGTGGCATTACGCGCTTCTCCTTCGAGGGATGTCGGTGTGCAGGTTCGACGAACTACTGGCCACCGGAATCACCACCCTCGGTTGTCGGTGCGGGAGCACCGGAGGCAGGTGCCTCGGTCCCCGAACCGGGTGCGGGCGTTGCGTCAGGAGCAGGCGTGGAGCCGTCGGTGGCCGGCAGGGTGCCGGAGCCGAGATCGAGCCGAGAGCCGATCGGATCAGCCGACTGAGCCTTCCAGACCCCGTCGACCTCGACCATGCCCAGCCGCATGCCGAGCTGATTCTTGACGAACTGGTTGCCCTGGGTCGTGGTGACTCGAACGACGACCAGTGCCGTGGCGGTCCGGTCATCGGTATTGAGCTCGGTCAGCGCGGACTGAACGACTTCGGTGTCAGCCTTCGAGCCCGAGTTACGCAACTCGTCTGTGATGGAATCCTGAACGGTCTGCAGATACGTCGTCATCTCGTCACCGGTCACCGAAGAACGCATGTTCTCGATCGACTGGTCGAGATTGGCCGAATCCGCGTTGTTGAGGTTGATCGCGACTTGCTGCGCACCGATAAGCGCGTCGTCACGCATCTCGGCGGTGGTGCGGTCGGTGGTGAGCGCCCGAACGTACGGGACGCCGAACACACCGAGCACAACCACGGCCGCCAGAAGCAGGACACCGACCGCAATCAGAGACGCTGTCAGCCCCTTCGGTCTACCGGTTGTCGGCGCTCCCGATTCGACTTGCTCGGGCCCGCCGGACTGCGGGGAACTGTTTCTCTGAATCACACTCACTACCCTACTTACCTGTTTTGCCCAGCCTCTGGCCGCGAATCGTCAACTGCCACAACTCAGTAGCCTGAACTGCACAAACTCGACCACATTCGGATCGGTCTACTTCGGTGTCACTCCGAGCAACGGCGCCAACTGCGTCGCGATCGGGTTGAGGTTCAACTTGTCCGGATCGACCTTCGGCTTGAAGTCCCAAGGCTGGATCGTGTCGGGATCGGCGTACACCACGCGGTTGGCACTGCGGACGCCCGTCTCGCTGCCCAGCGGCGTCTCACACGACGCGGCGGTGTTGAGCGGGAAGTCCTGCTGGGTGTCGTCGAAATTGGGATTCTGACGCTTCATCTCGTCCAGGATCGCCATGGTGCCTTCGTAACCCACCGTGCACGAGAGCGGATTGTTGGTCTCCAGCACCAAGCCCTGATGGACCGTTCCGTCGCCGGGAGCAACCGTCGGTGCGGCAGCGGCCAGACCGGGAAGGAAGATCAGGAACGGCTGCAGCGCGATCGTTCGCGGCGCAAGCGTCTTGGTGGTCGCGGCAAGATTGGTCAGGTCAGTCGTCAGGCTCGGGCCCGCCTCGTTGATGAGGGCACCGATCTGATCGCTGGCCGGGATGCCGTTGTCGATCAAGCGACGGATGTCCGGATCACTGGTCCGCAACTGCGCCGTGACAGCATCGAGATCGGTACTGAACTGCTTGATCGCGGAGGACTGATCCGACTGCGTCGTCAATACCGTCTCACTGTTCCGAATCAGCGCGAGCGTCTGAGGCAGAGTGTCGAGCCCGGACTGCGAGAGACCGGACAGCGAATCGGCCAGGACCTGAATGTCCTCGCCCTTGCCGTTGAACGCTGCACCGAGTTCGACGGCGACGGTGTGGAGCGCGTCGACGGGCACGGACTTGACCAAGCCGTTGGCACTGGTCAGCACATCCTCGATCGGGATCGGAGTTGTGGTGTCCCCCACCGCGATCACCGAGCCGTCCTCGAGAAACGGTCCCTGGTCGGTATCGGGCTGAAGGTCGACGTACTGCTCACCGATGGCGGAGCGGTTGGCCACGACGGCACGGGCCGACGCGGGAATCTCCGGAGCACTGTTGTCGATCTTCAGGTCGACCTGAATTCCGTCCTCGGTCAACGACATGTCGCCCACTCGCCCGACCGGCACGCCGCGATACGTCACCTCGGCGTTGGTGAAAATTCCACCGGACGTGGCCAATTCGGTCTTGACCGTGTACTGACCGAACCCCATGAGGTTGTCCAGGCGCACGTACTTGGCGCCGACGTAGATGAGACCCAGGAGCGCAACCACGACAAAGCCGACGAGCTGCCATCTGACCAGAGCTGATCTCACTGTCCATCACCGCCGATTCCGAACTGTTCCAGCATTCCCTGGATGGGGTTGAGTGGGTTCGCCGCGGGCGCCGGCGTTGCCGGGTCACCCGCTGTTGTGGCGGGAAGGCCGGCGACAACGGGAACCTGCGGCAGGATCGGAGCGATCGGCAGCAGTGACACTGTCGGCCAGCCCGGTCGCGGTCCGTTGCCGTTGTAGTACGGGTTGGAGGGGTCGACCACCGGCTTGGGATTGCCGAACTTGGGCTGGCGGTATTCCGGTTCTCCCTGCCCGACACCGAGACCCGAGAGTGTATTGCCGATCTGCAGGTCGACACTCAGGAAGAGGTTGACGGAACCACCCTGTGCAATCTTCTCGACACCGTCCGGGAACGGGAACGTCGGAAGGAACGGAAGTGCCCCCACGAAGTCGTCACCGGAGTCTGCGAGCGCCTGCAGCGTCGGACGCAGAGCCTGAAGATCAGCGATCAGATCGTCCTTGGACTGTGTGAGGACGTCGGTTCCCACTGTTCCGAGTCGATCCACCTGAGCGAGCATCTGCGTCAGCTGCGGACGCTGCTCGTTGAGAACCTGTGTCGCAACGGGGAGTTCCTCGAGAATCTTCCCGATCTTCTCGTTCTGATCGTTGACGCGAGTCGAGAGCACATCCAGGCCGTCGAGGGCGCGTGTGATGTCGTCACGCTGCTCGTTGAGTCCACCGATGAGTGTGTTCGCCTGCTCCAGAAGACTTCTCGTCTTGCCTTCGCGACCGTCGAACGCGGCACCGAGTTCTTCGACGATGGGCTGCAACTGGCCCACACCGCCGCCGTTGAGCAGCAGCGACAATGCGCCGAGAACCTGCTCGATCTCCGTGGCGTGGCGAGTGCGATCCAGCGGAATGAGGTCACCGTCGGCCAGCTTCGCAGAGTCCGGTCCGGACGGCGGGGCCGACAGCTGGATGAACTTCTCGCCGAGCAGGTTGGTCTGCTCGACCGCGGCAATTGCGTTGGCGGGCAGATCAACCGACGAGTCGAGGATGATGCCGACGTCCGCGGTCCATCCGTCCGGTCCGACCGACACGTCGTCGACGCGACCGACGGGAACGCCGTCGACCTTCACAGCGGACTGCGGAACCAAGTCGAGCACGTCGTCGAACTGAATGGTCAAGTGCATCGGATCGGAACCCACATCAGGACCGCCGGGAAGCGGGACAGCGTAGATCCCCTCGGACGAGCAGGCTGTTGCCGAGATCAGGACGGCGCACAGTCCGGCGCCGACTATCAATGAACGCTTCACTCGCCCTCCCCGTTTCCACTGGTCAGTCGCGGTGACACGACGCCGGGCACAGTGCCCGGAACTACCTGCATCTGTCGTTCGGAACCGGCAAGGATGCCGAAGGGAAGGTTCAGGCCTGCAGCCTGATTGGCTGCGTCGGTCATCGCAGCGACGTTTGCGCACTGGTCGATAGCCGGTTGCATCTGCCTTCCCAATGCCTCGAACCGCGGATCACCGGGCAACAGCTTGCCGAGGTCCATCAACTTGCAGAGCACGCCGGCCGGGTTCTGAAGATCAGGGAACGCCAGACGTGAAGCCAGCACACCTGATTCGGCGTCGTACGAGTTGACCAGGTTGGAGATCGCCAGCGGAAGCATGGTGAGCGTGTTGGCCAGGGCTTCCTTGTTGTTCGCCAATGTCTGTGTCGGTTCGACGAGACCTGCGGTTGTCTGGACCAACTGATCGCGGTTGTCGGCCACGAACTTCGCGACGTCGCCGAGAGCAATCGAGAGCTGGTTCAGAGCGGCACCGAGATCGTCGCGCTCACCTGCCAGGAATCCGGTCAGGTCCGACAACTGCGTGTTGAACTGGCGCACCTGCTGATCGTTGGCCGCGAGAGCGCCCACAAAAGTATCCAGGTTCTTGATGGTGAGCGAGATGTTGTCACGCGAATCGTTGAGCGTCCGTGCGGCATCCGAGAGGTTGGTGATGCTGTCTCCCAACGCTTCACCGTTGCCCTCGAGGTTGGCCGCACCTGTCTCGACGAAATCGGACAGTGCTCCGTTCTTGTTGGCACCTTCAGGACCGAGAGCCGACGCGAGTTCGTCGATGCTGGAGTACAACTGGTCGACCTCGACAGGCGTCGCCGTCTTCTCGATCGGAATTACTGCACCGCTGGCCATCTTGTCGCCGCCGGTGAAGACCGGTGTCAGCTGGATGTAGCGGTCGGCAACCACCGACGGCGTGATCTGAGCGGCACTGGCACCCGCGGGAATGTCGATCCCACGATCGACACGCAGCTCGACCTTGACCTGATCTCCCTGGGGTTCGACGGATTCGACGGTGCCGACCTTGACACCGAGAACACGAACGTCGGAGCCGTCGTAGATACCCACCGACTTGTCGAAGTAGGCGGTGATCTTGGTGGTACCGGCGCGAGTGAACACCCACCACAGCGCGCCACCGATTACGAGTAACCCGATCAGAACAGCGGCGATGATCGCGACCGAGCGCTTCTTGGAGCCGCTTCCGGCTTCGGCAGTATCAGCCATCAGTTGCCTCCCAACGTACGAACGGGGTCACGGTAGCCCGGAATGTCCGGCAGACCCGGCGGAAGGAGGTTCACGACGACCTGGTCGAACCAACGGCCGTTGCCGACCACGTTGGCGTACAAGCGAATGAAGGGTTCGTAGAGCTTCAGTGCCTTGTCCAAGTTCTCGTTGTTGGCCTTCAAGATGTCGATGACGCCGTTGAGCTGCGTCAGCGCCGGCCCGATTGCCGCCTCGTTGTCACGAACGAGACCGGTGAGCTGCTGAGAGACGCGCTGAGTTCCGGTGAGCAGCTGCGAAATCGCTTGCTGGCGATTGTTGAGTTCCTGCACCAAAAGTCCGCCGTCTCGGATCAGCTGGGTGAATTCCTTGTTGCGGTCAGCAAGAATCTGCGACGTCTTCCCGGTGGCGGCGAAGAGCTTCTGCAAGTCCTGATCGCGGCTCGCGATCGTCTGCGACAGCCGACTGACACCGTCGAGCGAAGCGCGGACATCGCCAGGTGTCTCGGAAAATGCCTGGGACAACGTCTCCATGCTCTTCGCCAACTGGTCGGTGTCGATGTCGCCGACTGTGTCCGCCGCGGCCGAGAAGGCCTGAACGACGTCGTACGGAGAGGTGGTGCGCTCTAGCGGAATCCGATCCTTGGGATCGAGGTTGTCGGTTCCGCGCGGATCTAGTGCGAGGTACTTCTGTCCCAGAATGGTCTTGATCTGAATGGACGCAGAGGTTTGATCTCCCACCCACGCGTCACTGACCTTGAAGTCGACGAGAACACGGTCACCGTCGAGATCGACAGAAGTGACCTTGCCGACCTTCACGCCGGCGATACGAACCTCGTTACCAGGCTTGAGACCCGCGGCTTCGGAGAACTCGGCGGAATAGGACGAGCCTGCTCCCACGAACGGAAGCGAATCGAGGAAGAACGCGGACAAAGTGGCCAGCAGCACCACGAAGATACCGATGGCTCCGGCCATTGCCGGACTGCGACGTTTACTCATCGACCTTGCAACTCCCTCATACCGTCTTGAGTGCATCGCGTGGCCGCGTTGGTGTAAATCGGCTGATTGACCGTCGGCAGGCCGGTGGGCAGATTCAGCGACGCAGACTGTCCTGGACCGGCAACGATGTCGATTCCACACAGATAGAACTGGAACCAGGAACCGTAGCTCGCTACGCGTGCGAGCTTCTCGAGCTTGACCGGCAAGGTCTCGAGCACCGCGTTGACGTCGTCACTCCGACGATTGAGTGTGGTCGCCAATGTGTTGAGCGCCGTGATCGAGCCCTGAATCGACGGCCGCGTCGGCTCGAGCAGGTCTGCCGTCGCGTCGGTCAGGCCGGCGAGTGAGGTGACGGCCGAACCGACCACCCCACGCTCGTTGGCCAACCCGGTGACGAGTTGCTGGGTGTTGACGATAAGTGAATCGAGGTTCTTGTCGTTCGCGTTGACGGTGTCGAGAACGTCGTTGAGGTTCTTGATCACCGCGCCGATGACCGCGTCCTTGTCCGCGACGGTGTTGGTCAGGCTCGCGGTGTTGCGCACGAGCTCACTGATGGTGCCCGATTCGCCTTGGAAGACCTGGATGATCTGGTACGACAGCTTGTTGACGTCGTCCGCGCTCAGGGTGGTGAACAGCGGCTTGAAGCCGTTGAAGAGTGTCGTGAGGTTGACTGCCGGGCGCGTCTGAGACAGCGGCAGGGTATCGCCGCCGGTGATCTTCTTGCCTTGGCTGCCTTCACCTTGCGAGAGCGAGATGTACCGCTGCCCCACCAGGTTGCGGAACCGGATGGTGGCGATGGAACTGGCCGGCAACCAATCACGATCGGACACCGAGAACTGGACCTCGGCCTGGTTGTCGTTGACGATGGCAATCTTCTCGACCTGGCCGACACGAACACCGGCAATGCGGACCTCGTCGCCCTCGTTCAACGAAGTGACGTCGGAGAAGACGGCGTTGAACTTGGTGCCGCCACCGCCGCCGAGGTTGGCGATACTGGCTGCCAGCAGTCCTGTCGCCAGGACCGTCACCACAACGAAGATGATGAGCTTTGTCAGCGGAGCTGCGAGTCCTCTCATTGGACGCTCACCTCCGCACCTGCGAATGCCGGAGCGCTGACCATCGTGGTCCACGCCGGAACATCGTCCGGCGCAACACCGTTGGCCTGTCCGTAGATCACCTTCAACGTATCCTCTTCGAGTTTCGAGCCCGCGTAGCCGGCCTGCTGCGCAGGACCGCTGTTGTTGGTCGAGAACAACTGAGGTCCGGAGCCCTCGGGTGCAGGCAGGAATTCCATGGTGGCGGGACCTGGATTGCGGGAAGGAACCTGGTAGGAACCGTCACCGTACGAACCGCCGGGGTACTGCGGGAACGGACGACCGGGCTCGGTGACGTTGTCGTAGCAAACCGGGCCGCGGTTGTCGACGAGCCGTGGCTCGTCCTGGTTGGGCAGGTAGCGACCCTTGGGGTTCACGATCTGAATACTCGCACGCACACCAGGATTGGGCGCGTCGGTGGACAGGATCTTGGCAGCTTCCGGAGCGGTGTCCGAGAAGCCCTTGAACGTGCACCCGAAGGTCGGAGAGTACTGGGCCAGAAGCTGGAGAGCTTCCTTCGAATCCGCAGCGAGCGTGATGATCGAGGACGAGTTCGCTTCGAGGAAGGCTGCGGTGTCCGACGATGTCACGGTGAGCGACGCCAGCAGTGTCCGCAACTGGTCCTGCTTCTGCACCACCGTGTTACCCGTGGTCCGCAGATTGTCGAGAGCGTTGATCAGATCGGGCGCAGCGTCCGAGTACGTCTGGGAGAAGTCCGCGAACTTGCGCAGATCCTCTTGCACCGCGGGCAGTTCGGTATTGACGCCGCGGAAGATCTCCTCGAGACGATCGACCGTCAGACCGAGCTCGGCGCCGCGTCCCGTCAGACCCTGCGCGAGAGAACCGAGAGTGTTCGCCAGATCCTGCGGCGGAATCGCCTGCAGAAGTGGGAGCAGTCCGTCCAGAACG
Source organism: Rhodococcus sp. MEB032 (assembly GCF_030208925.1). Classification (NCBI taxonomy): domain Bacteria; kingdom Bacillati; phylum Actinomycetota; class Actinomycetes; order Mycobacteriales; family Nocardiaceae; genus Rhodococcus; species Rhodococcus sp. MEB032. The sequence continues at coordinate 121,152 of NZ_JARVSY010000009.1, read as the reverse complement.
TCGCCGACCTCGACAGCATTGCCGCTCTTGTCCTGGTGGATCACCGTTCCCGCGGAAATCGGGGTCGCGGTGGTTCCCTCCGGAATGATCAGGGAGACGTAGCGCTCACCGAAAAGCGTCTTCGGGAGCAGACGCGCCGTGACGTTGGACGGAATGAGATCAGCCTTGTCCGGCTCGATCGCGAGGACCGAGGTGACCTGGCCGTCTTTCGTCGACGCGGATCGCACCTCGCCGACCAGCAGCCCACGGACCTTGACGTCCGCGTTGGGTGGCAACGCATTTCCGACTGTGTCGGTCACGAGGTCGATCTTCACGACGTCCTTGAACGTCTTGTTGAAGGTTCCGATGGTGAAGGCCAGGAACAATGCCAACACCACGAAGAACACGAGTCCGAGCACACGGCGGCGCAGGACTGACGGAGCCTCGATCATCCGGCCACCCTCACTGTCGTCGTGGTGCCCCAGATTGCGAGGCTGAGGAAGAAGTCGAGAACGGCGATCGTCACGATTGCGGCGCGAACAGCGCGGCCGACGGCCACGCCGACACCTGCGGGACCACCTGAGGCATGGAACCCGTAGTAGCAGTGGATCAGGATCAGCACGAAGGCGAATACCAGGACTTTCGCAAACGAATACAGCACGTCCTGCGGTGGCAGGAACAGGTTGAAGTAGTGGTCGTAGGAACCCGTCGACTGCCCGTTGAAGACCGTGCTGATCACTCTCGAGGCGAGGTACGCCGCAAGCAGACCCACGATGTACAGCGGGATGACGGCGACGAAACCGGCGATCATGCGCGTCGTGACCAGGAACGGCACCGACGGAACTGCCATGACCTCGAGCGCGTCGATCTCTTCGGAGATACGCATGGCACCGAGTTGGGCGGTGAAGCCACAACCAACCGTGGCCGAGAGCGCAAGAGCCGCAACGATCGGAGCGATCTCACGGGTGTTGACGTATGCGGAGAGGAAGCCGGTCAGGACCGAGCTACCCAACTGCTCCAGAGCGGCGAAGCCCTGGAGGCCGACGACGACACCGGTGAATCCGGACATCATCGCGATGACGCCGATGGTTCCGCCGATCACTGCGAGCGCACCGCTACCGAAGGTCACTTCGGCGAGTAGTCGAAGCGTCTCCTTCCGGTACCGATGCAGGGTGCGCGGGGTCCACGCGATGGCGCGCGCGTAGAACGACATCTGCTCGCCCGCGCGGTCCAACGCGTTCACTGGAATTCTGGCTACTTTGCGACTCTTCAGCAGGAACTGATCGCCGCGGCCTCGTGCGATGGTCATTTAGGTCAAGATCCCTTCGCCGGCACGATCTGGAGGTACACCATCGTCAGAATCAGATTGGCGAAGAACAACAGCAGGAACGTGATGACGACGGCCTGGTTCACCGCCTCACCGACGCCCTTCGGGCCACCGGACGGGTGGAGTCCCTTGTACGCGGAGATCACACCAGCGATGACACCGAACACCGCGGCTTTGATCTCACCGCTCCAAATGTCCGGTAGCTGCGCAAAAGCTGAGAACGACGAGATGTAGGCACCGGGGTTACCGCCCTGCAGGATCACGTTGAAGAAGTAACCACCCGCGATACCGACGACGGACACCAGTCCGTTGAGCAGAACAGCGATCAGCACCATCGCGAGGACACGCGGAACCACCAGGCGCTGAATCGGATTGATTCCGAGGACTTCCATCGCGTCGATCTCTTCACGGATGGTTCGAGAACCGAGATCGGCCGTCACGGCCGATCCGGCCGCACCGGCGACCAGCAACGCTGTCACCAGGGGGCTACCCTGCTGGATCACCGCCAGGACGCTGGCAGCGCCAGTGAACGATTCTGCACCCAACTGCTTGATCAGCGAACCGGTCTGCAGTGAGACGACGGCGCCGAAAGGGATGGCTACCAATGCCGTCGGCAAAATTGTCACGCTGGCGATGAACCAGGCCTGCTCGATGAACTCACGGAACTGAAATGGACGCCGGAACGTATTCCTGACGACGTCGACAAACAGTTCGACGATGTTTCCGGCCTGAGTTAATGCTCCGTTGACCGGACTCAGAACCGAGTTGCGGGTAACCCCCATCCGATATGCCTACCCTTGCCCGTGTGTCGTGTTTCCGTAGGGATCGCCCTCGTATGCAGGAATGACCTGCGTGTCTTGCGAGTAGTCGTTCCACTCCCCCTGATAGCCGCTCGCTTCGGCGTACTGGGGATCGTACTGCCCAGTTCCGTCAACCTCGTCGAGGCTGTCCTGAATCGCCGCCTGTGCGTTAGCTGGGAGGGTGTGCATGATCTGACGGACGCGCTCCTGGCGACGACGAACAGCCTGACGCTCCGGGTTTCCGGGGGTGGCCTTCATCTGCGGCACGATGCCCTCGACGTCGTCGACACCACCGGCGTGGTGACCGGCGTCGACGAGCGCCTGCTCGTGCGCCATCTGAGCCTCGTCCTTCTCCTCCGACATACCGATCGGACCGATCATCGTTCCGTTGAGGAACTGCTTGACGACGGGCTCGTCCGAGGTGAGCAGCACCTCACGAGGACCGAACATCACCAACTGACGACGGAAGAGCATGCCGATGTTGTCCGGCACCGTGCGTGCGAGGTTGATGTTGTGCGAGACGATCAGAATCGTCGCGTCCGACTGGGCGTTGATGTCGATCAGCGTTTGGCTGATGTACGTCGTACGCACCGGATCCAGACCGGAGTCGGGCTCGTCGACGAGGATGATCTCGGGATCGAGAACGAGTGCACGCGCCAGACCGGCACGCTTGCGCATACCGCCGGAGATCTCACCGGGAAGCTTGTCCTCGGCGCCGACCAGACCCGTGAGGTCCAACTTCTCCATCACGATCTTGCGGATATCGGATTCCGACTTCTTGGTGTGCTCACGAAGCGGGAAGGCGATGTTGTCGTACAAGTTCATCGAGCCGAACAGTGCGCCGTCCTGGAAGAGAACGCCGAACAGCTTGCGGATCTCGTAGAGCTCCTTGGAGGAGCACTGCAGGATGTCCGTGCCGTCGATGACGATGGAGCCTTGTTCAGGGCGGAGCAGTCCGATCAGGGACTTCAGGAACACCGACTTACCGGTACCCGAAGGCCCGAGCAGTGCGCTGACCTCACCCGCGGGAAGTGTCAACGACACGTCCTGCCAAATCCTCTGCGACCCGAAAGACTTTGTCAGTCCTTGTACCGCTACCTCGACTCCCACCATTACCTCCGCGACGTCCGTTGCATGCATGCACCCGTGTGGGTTGGGTCACTCTATCGCATGGGAGTGGTACCCGTGACTGCGAATACTACTAACGAGTAGGGAAGAAGCATAATTCAGATCACAGCCTAGTTCGGACACCCCTCCCACCTGCATGAATTCCGGCATATCACCCGCGAAAAAAGTTCAAAAAAAGAGGGCCACTCCCCGTGGGGAGTGGCCCTCTTCGTTACTACTCGCGAAGAGCAGCGGGAAAACCGTCTTACTTGATGACGATCTTTGCGCCGGCAGCTTCGAGCTTTTCCTTGGCAGCCTCTGCGGCATCCTTGGCAACCTTCTCGAGGATGGCCTTCGGAGCGCTCTCGACGAGATCCTTGGCTTCCTTCAGGCCGAGGCCGGAAACGACCTCACGGACGACCTTGATGACCTGGATCTTCTTGTCGCCAGCCGACTCGAGGACGACGTCGAACTCGTCCTGCTCTTCAGCAGCTTCTGCGCCGGCAGCCGGTGCGCCTGCAGCGGCGACGGCGACGGGAGCAGCAGCGGTGACCTCGAAGGTCTCCTCGAATGCCTTAACGAACTCCGAGAGCTCGAGGAGGGTGAGCTCCTTGAACTGGTCCAACAACTCTTCGGTGCTGAGCTTCGCCATTGTGGCGGTCCTTCCTGTAAGTCCCATGTCGCTGATCCGCGACCGGGCGGGGTTATAGCAGTGATGCGCGGGTGCGGATCAGCTTTCGGCTTCGGCCTCGGCCGGAGCCTCGGTGGCAGCCTCTGCGGGGGCCTCTGCGGCTCCGCCTTCTGCAGCCTTCTTCTCCTGCAGGGCAGCGGCCAGACGGGCCATCTGCGAAGCGGGAGCATTGAACAGGCCTGCGGCCTTTGCCAAGTTGCCCTTCATCGCGCCGGCAAGCTTTGCCAACAGGATTTCGCGGGATTCGAGATCCGCGATCTTGTTGACCTCTTCCACGGACAGCGCAGCGCCGTCCATGTAGCCGCCCTTGATGATGAGCGCCTTGTTGTCCTTAGCGAAGTTCTTCAGAGCCTTCGCAGCGTCGACCGGTTCGCCCTTGATGAATGCAATGGCGGTCGGACCAACGAACAGGTCATCAAGGCCCTCGATGCCAGCCTCTGCGGCGGCACGCTTGACCAGGGTGTTCTTGGCGACGGAGTAGGTGGCACCTTCTCCGAGAGCGCGTCGCAGTGTCGTGATGTTGCCAACCGAAAGGCCACGGTATTCCGTGACCACAGCGGCGGTCGAACCCTTGAACTGCTCGGTGATTTCCGCAACTGCGGAAACCTTCTCAGGCTTTGCCATACTTCGCCTCCTCTCGTGACAGTCGTTGTCCCACTCAGGAACCGCTGCACCTCATCGGGGTGAACCCGAGAAGACACAGTCCGCGACATGCAAAACGCCCCGGCGCAAGCGCACGGGGCGTACAGAGGAAACATGAAGAAGAGGCTTACGAATCAGCGTAACGATGCAAAGCGAGGCAGTGCATAACCAGGCAAACTGTAGAACCACTACATCAAGCTATCCCCCTACCTCGTTCACCTACGTGGGCCGCCGGGCACTCCCGGACTTTCAACCACACCCATCACTGAGTGCAATCACCAACGGTCTTGGGTAGAACATGATTTTGGGGTGAAGTTCATATCCAGCACTGAACTCCGCGTCGAAGACTACCTGACTGCTCGCTGCATAACCAAATCGGGTTCGTCACGCACCCGGTTTCTTCAAGCACCGATGGCCCTGGCGATCTTGTGTTCGATTGCTGCCCGAGCTCGGTCCGGCAACACCAGCAGTCCATCGAGTTCCTTGTGGGCCTTCCGATACGCACTCTGACGTTCCTGTGGCGTCGCGCCCTCGTCCATGGCCAGTCGCAGCAGACGTTGCGCCCTTACCAGGCGCTCTTGTTCGTCGAGGGTGAATCCGCTCCGTCGGCGGCGCTTCGCCTCAGCTTCCGCGATTTCGAAGGCGATCGCGTAAGCGTGCACCGCCTCGCGGTACTCGGTTTTTGCCTGCTGGTTGCCGATCATCGTCTCCGGATTGCCTGGGCGAAGCAGATCGGCACGATATTTGGCTCTATGAAACTCGGCGGTCAAAGGCTCGCGCATGTCCGTCATCATCGGGGTGTCGAGCAGTGTGACCGGGTCGAGCTCGTACGCGAACCATCGGACGTCGACCGCATCGTGCTGCTCGATGGCCTTGGCCAGCTCTCGGCGCTGTGTTTCTTCGTCGGCGTGATGTTGCGCGTTGGCCTGCGCGATGGCGACCTTGGTCTGCTGCTTGAGCCGGAAGCGCTCTTGCCGGCGCTCGATCCGCCTTTCGTTGGCAACCGCGACACCCTTCAGCGCCCCACCGATGGTGCCGCCGAAAACGAAGATCAGCCACCAAAAGTTTCCGAGGAACTGGAACGCTTCGTGCATACCCCGATGATGCCACCGTTAGATCGATACCACCGTTGGACCGATACCACCGATGGACCGATACCACCGGCAGGGATCACACTCTCCCGAAACGGCAAGAAGGCCGGCAGGGAGTGATCCCTGCCGGCCTTCTTGTTCGTATGCGGACTGCTTACGCGTCTGCAGCATCCTCGAGGAGGTTGCGAGTACGGTTCGGATCCACCGGGATGCCCGGACCGGTGGTGGTCGAGACCGTGATCTTCTTCACGTAGCGACCCTTGGCCGACGAGGGCTTCGCACGCAGGATCTCGTCCAGGGCTGCGCCGTAGTTCTCCACCAGCTTCTCATCGTCGAACGATGCCTTGCCGATGACGAAGTGCAGGTTGGCCTGCTTGTCGACGCGGAAGTTGATCTTTCCGCCCTTGATGTCGTTGACAGCCTTGGTGACATCCGCCGTGACGGTGCCCGTCTTCGGGTTCGGCATCAGGCCACGCGGTCCGAGGACACGGGCGATGCGGCCGACCTTGGCCATCTGATCAGGAGTCGCGATTGCGGCGTCGAAATCGACCCATCCACCCTGGATGCGCTCGATCAGGTCTTCTGCACCGACTACGTCAGCGCCTGCAGCCTCGGCTTCTGCTGCCTTCTCGCCAACAGCGAACACGATGACGCGAGCGGTCTTACCGGTGCCGTGGGGCAGGTTGACCGTTCCGCGGACCATCTGGTCAGCCTTACGGGGGTCGACGCCCAGACGAACTGCAACCTCAACGGTTGCATCCATCTTGGTGGACGACGTCTCCTTGGCGAGCTTTGCAGCCTGAAGCGGGCTGTAGAGCTTGTCTGCGTCGATCTTCTCAGCGGCGGCGAGGTACGCCTTGCTGCGCTTTGCCATTTGTTCTGTCCTTACTTGTCACTGCAGCGAATTACCTGTGCAGTGGTGAATGGTTCAGTTGTGGTCGGGGCCTGGCCGGCCCTCCCACGTAATGCTGTGGAGCGGACTATCAGCCCTGGACCGTGATGCCCATGGAACGAGCGGTGCCGGCGATGATCTTCGCGGCCTGCTCGATGTCATTGGCATTGAGGTCTTCAGCCTTGGTCTTCGCGATTTCGCGCACCTGATCCATGGTCACCGAGGCAACCTTGGTCTTGTGCGGTTCGCCGGAGCCCTTGGCGACGCCGGCTGCCTTGAGGAGCAGCTTGGCGGCGGGAGGGGTCTTCAGCTTGAAATCGAAGGTCCGGTCTTCGTAGACCGAGATCTCGACCGGCACAACGTTGCCGCGCTGGGACTCAGTCGCCGCGTTGTAGGCCTTGCAGAACTCCATGATGTTCACGCCGTGCTGACCGAGCGCGGGACCCACGGGAGGTGCAGGGTTAGCCTGACCTGCCTGGATCTGCAGCTTGATGAGCCCGGCGAGCTTCTTCTTCTTTGGGGGCATCTCTAGTTCCTAGTTTCTAGCTTGGGTGTGTGTCTTGCGTCGAACAAATTGCAAGTTTTGGGGTGGTCAGATCTTCGCGACCTGGTTGAAGTTGAGCTCAACCGGGGTTTCACGACCGAAGATCGACACGAGAACCTTGAGCTTCTGCTGCTCGCCGTTGACCTCGCTGATGCTGGCCGGAAGGGTTGCGAACGGGCCGTCCATGACGGTGACCGACTCGCCGACCTCGAAGTCGACCTCGATGAGGGGCTTGCCGAAGGACTCGGACGGTGCCTCGCCTGCTGCGACGGCGGCCGCTGCAGCCTGCTGCTTCTTCTGCTCCTGCTGCGGGAGCAGGAACTTGACGACCTCGTTGAGGGTCAGCGGCGAGGGACGCGACGTGGCACCGACAAAACCGGTGACACCAGGCGTGTTGCGCACGGCGCCCCACGACTCGTCGTTGAGCTCCATGCGAACGAGGATGTATCCGGGCAGAACCTTGCGGTTGACCTGCTTGCGCTGGCCGTTCTTGATCTCGGTGACCTCTTCGGTGGGAACTTCCACCTGGAAGATGTAGTCGCCGACATCGAGGTTCTGAACGCGAGTCTCGAGGTTGGTCTTGACCTTGTTCTCGTAACCGGCGTACGAGTGGATGACGTACCAGTCACCCGGGGCGCGGCGCAGCGCAGCCTTGAGTTCGGCAACGGGATCCTCGACCTCGAGCTCGGCGGCGGGAGCGGCCTCGTCGGAGTTCTCGGCATCGTCGGAGATGACGTCCTCGGTCGCTGCAGCGTCTGCATCAGTGCCTTCGGCAACGTCTGCATCGGTGCCTTCGGCAACCACGACGTCTACTTCGGCTGCCGCCTCGGCAGAAACACGCTCTTCGGCCAAAGCCTCATTCGTGTCGTTCTCGGGGGTGCTCACTGGGGCACTCGCTTCCTCTCGTTACTCGGACCCGGGTCGGGTCTTGTCGCGCTCGCAGGCAAAGACGCCCGACTGCTACGGCGATCAGCCGAACAGCCAGGTGACACCCTTGATCACAGCGATATCGACGCCGCTGATGAAAGCGACCATGAAGACCACGAACGTCAGCACGACGCTGGTGTAGGTGATCATCTGCTTGCGGTTCGGCCAGATGACCTTACGGAGTTCTGCGATGACCTCGCGGAAGAATTTGCGCAGGCGCTTGAAGATGTTGTCCTTCTTCGCCTTGGGCTTCTTGCCGGGGTTCGTTGCAGTCGGCTTGGCCGAAGATGTCCGGGATGCCGTCCGGGCCGGAGTCTTCACGGTGGACGCGCTGACCGAGGCGCCGCGTGCAGCGCGCTTGCCGGTCGGCTTGTTGGAAACCCCACTGGATGCGGAGGGAGCCTTCTCGGCACCGTCCTTGTCCAACGAAAGATCGGAACGCGTAGTCGCGTCAGCTGCAGTGTCGTCGACACCGGTCGAATCGGCAGACAGTGAAGTCTCCGCATCCGAAGTGTCGGCGTCGCGCTTGGCGCGCTCCTCGCTCACGTCGTTCCTCTCAGTCGCTGGCATCCGGGGGCAGGGGCGACAGGACTTGAACCTGCAACCTGCGGTTTTGGAGACCGCTGCTCTGCCAGTTGAGCTACGCCCCTTTGGTTGACCTCGACAGGTAGACCCTGCCTGAATCAACCGTTCTGCGATCACACAACATACGCGCTACCCGAGGTGAATGTCTTGCAACATTCAGGGCAGCGCGCAGCGCTGAGGAATCCCAGAAATCTCAGTGTACTTCAAAGCCCCGGAACAAACACAATCCGCCCTGCGATCAGGCTAGACGGACCGTGGCAGTGGCACGACCGAAGATCTTCTTACCTTCGGACTTGGCCACAATTGCCAGTACTGCGGTCTTGCTTTCTTCGTCGATCGACTTCACCTTGGCGGTGAACTCGATCTCGGCAGCCTTGTCGGCTGCCACGATCACCGGGCTCGTGAACCGTACGTTGTACTCGGTCACTGCGCCCGGATCTCCCAGCCATTCGGTGACGTAGCCGGCACCGATGCCCATGGAGAGCATGCCGTGCGCGACGACGTCCGGCAAGCCGGCAAGTCGTGCGACCTCGTCACTGAAGTGAATCGGATTGGGATCTCCCGAAACACCCGCGTAGTTGGCGAGGTTTCCACGCGTCAGGGTGACGGACTTCTCGGGGAGAAGTTCGCCGACACTCACGTCGGAAAATTTACGAAGCGACATGCATCATCACGTCCTTGACTGCGTGGGCGATGTTCTCGTCCACTTCCCCACCCGTTCGAGCAACAAGCGTCGTCCACGTGGTGACGACGGCTTCGTCGTTCTGATCGGTGATGATGTTCTTGGTCACGATGATGTCGCTACCTGCGGCCTGCCTGAACGAATCCAGGAAGACGTCGCAGAAGAGTCGGTCACCGACCTGCATGGGCTTGTGCAGCACCAAGCGCTGATCGGTCTGAAGAATCTGACTCAGGTCGTAGCCTGTGACGATCTCTTCGAACAGACGTCGCTGAGCAATGGCACCCACGATGGCGACGAACGTGATGGGAGCGATCAGGCCGTCGTATCCGAGGCCCTTGGCTGCCGACTCGTCGTAGTGCGCGGGATGGGCGTCCTGGACGGCGCGAGCGAACTCGCGCACCTTCTCGCGTCCGACCTCGTAGAAGTCTTCGACACGATAGTGGTGACCGACCATCTGGACGGCATGAGCGGCCGGGTCCGTAGGGACCTCGGCCGCTGCCTGGTTCTCTTGCAAATCTGTCACGCGGTGAGACTCTCTTCTAGCTAGGACCCGAAGACGCAGGCCCAGAGAGGGTCTTCCGCGAAAATCGTCGTCCTGTTAAGGACTTACTACTTCGACTCGCGATGCGACTGGTGGGTTCCGCAGTTGGGGCAGAACTTCTTGAGCTCCAGGCGATCGGGGTCGTTGCGCCGATTCTTCTTGGTGATGTAGTTGCGGTGCTTGCATACCTCGCAGGCCAAGGTGATCTTGGGCCGAACGTCGGTCGAGGAGGCCACGGGATGCCTTCTTTCGGGTGTATCTGATTACGAGCAATCAGGGTGGATCATGCATATTGTGTAGCGGTGACCGGACTTGAACCGGCGACGCAACGATTATGAGTCGTTTGCTCTACCAACTGAGCTACACCGCCTCGGTGTCGAGTGTCGCGCGGAAAGCACGGCACCACAATCCAGCGAGCCCCCTAACGGAATCGAACCGTTGACCTTTTCCTTACCATGGAAACGCTCTACCGACTGAGCTAAGGGGGCGTGGCTCAGGAGCGCGTTGCCGCTCTCTTGAAGCCTCCGAAAGATTACACACGAACGAGCGCCAGCACCAAATCCGCTGGTCATCGGGGCAAAAATGGTGCCGGAGCCCATTGTTGCACCGATCGGGGCCGCTGGCGAGGGCTTTGCGGGAACCAGTCTCGACCCTGCACTCCCCCTGAAACCATCCCCCGGTGCCCATCCCGAGGCCCCTGAGCCCCCGACACCCCCGACACCCCTGAGCCGAAGCCGGCGCCTGCGTCGCCAACGCGCGCTCGACCTCGGTACACGCACAAAAAAAGTCAGCCCCGACTCTCGCGAAGAGAATCGGGGCTGACTTGGTGTGGCAGATGTAGGATTCGAACCTACGTAGGCATAAGCCGACGGATTTACAGTCCGCTCCCATTGGCCGCTCGGGCAATCTGCCGTGCTTGCACCAGGCTTCGATCCGGCGCATTCGCAAGTATATCGCGACGTGCGGCGGCCGAAAACGGCTTCCTCGGTGCGGTGAGAAGAATACAACGAACACACCCCCATTTTGCAAACCGGGTGGTAACGGGCGGTGCCGACCCGATAACGTCGAGGTGTCCACCGGTATGGAAGGTGGGCGGAACTCGATGTTCGTGAACTACCGGAAAGCGGGAGTGTGAAGTGGCTGATTCGTCCTTCGACGTGGTGAGCAAGGTTGACCGTCAAGAGGTGGACAACGCCCTGCATCAGGCTGCCAAGGAGTTGACCACGCGTTTCGACTTCCGAAACACGGGAGCGTCGATCGAGTGGTCTGGTGAAGAGACGATCACGTTGAACGCCGACACCGAGGAGCGACTGCTGGCCGCCCTCGACGTGTTCAAGGAGAAGTTGATCCGTCGTGACATCTCGCTGAAGGCATTCGATGCCGGCGAGCCGGCGCAGTCCGGAAAGATCTACAAGCTGTCCGGAACCTTGGTCCAGGGCATCAGCAGCGAGAACGCGAAGAAGATCACCAAGAAGATTCGCGACGAGGGCCCCAAGGGTGTCAAGGCGCAGATCCAGGGTGAGGAACTTCGTGTGAGCAGCAAGAAGCGCGACGACCTCCAGGGCGTCATCTCCCTGCTCAAGGGTGAGGACTTCGGGATCGCCCTGCAGTTCGTGAACTACCGGTAGTAGGGGCTGTGCCCCTGTGCGCCTTTTTGGTAGTTCCGACGACCAGAAAGGCTCACAGGGGCCGAAGGCCCCTACATCCCGGCCATCTTCTCCAAACGCTCGATACGATCCGCCATGGGCGGATGTGTCGAGAACAGCTTGCTCACCTTGTCCCCCGCTCTGAAGGGGTTGGCAATCATCAGGTGGGACTGCGCCGCGAGCTTGGGCTCAGGCGGCAACGGCGCGGCTGCCACGCCCGACTCGAGCTTGCGCAGCGCCGACGCCAACGCCAGCGGGTCACCGGTGAGCTCGGCTCCCGATTGATCCGCCTGGTACTCGCGAGAGCGCGAGACGGCCAGCTTGACCACGGTTGCCGCGATCGGTCCCAGCAGGGAGACGAGCAGCAGCGCGATCGGATTGCTTCCCTGCCCGTTCCCTCGGCCGCCGAAGATGCTCGCGTACATCGCGAAGTTGGCCAGGCCAGAGATAACGCTGGCCATCGCGCCGGCCACGGACGAGATCAAAATGTCCCGGTTGTAGACGTGAGAGAGTTCGTGCCCGAGTACGGCGCGCAGTTCGCGTTCGTTCAGGATCTGCATGATGCCGCTGGTCACGCACACCGCGGCGTGCCGAGGGCTACGACCGGTGGCAAACGCGTTCGGGGCGTTCGTGGGGCTGATGTACAGCCTGGGCATCGGTTGGTGCGCCGTCGTGGCGAGTTCGCGCACGATCCGGTAGATCGCCGGTGCCTCGACCTCGGTGATGGGCTGGGCGCGCATCGATCGAAGCGCCAGCTTGTCGCTGTTGAAGTACACGTAGGCATTCATGCCGACGGCAAACAGAACGGATCCCCACAGAAGGAACGGGCTGTTGAACAGCGAGCCGATGAAGACGATCAGCGCCGACATCCCCACCAACAAGCCGAATGTCTTCGCACCGTTCGCGTAGCCGTGCAAACCGCTCACCTCTTGCCTCGCTGGAGCCGAAGGCTCACCCGAACTCCCCGGTGTATGCACCGGTTCTGTTCAGTCAACGAAGGACAGGGTCATCAGGGTTCCCACCCAGTGACTGTCGGGGTTTCCACCCGGTAGCCCCGATTCGCCGAGGTGTCAGCCGACTCGTTCGATCGTGTAATCGACGAGACGCACGAGCGCTTCGTTGGCCGGTCCCTGCGGGAGCTCAGCCAACTGAGCTTTCGCCGCGACGGCATACTCGCCCAGCTTTGCCTTCGCCTTGACCATGCCCGGCGAACGCTCGAGCAGTTCGAGGGCCTCTTCTACCAGGGCATCTTCGGTAACCGGGCCCGCGAGCAGCTGCCGCAGGCGATCTGCGTCGGCCCCTTCTTCGCGGAAGGCGTACAGGACGGGCAGGGTGTGGACTCCCTCGCGCAGGTCGGTGCCGGGCGTCTTGCCGGACTGCGCCGAGACGGACGAGATGTCGATGATGTCGTCGGAGATCTGGAACGCGGTGCCGACGGCGTCACCCAGGCGCTCGAGGCGCTCGATGTGAGCTGCGTCGGCGCCGGAGAAAGTGCCGCCGAAGCGTCCCGAAGCAGCGATCAGCGAACCGGTCTTCTCCCACACGACCTTGAGGTAGTGCTCGACCGGATCCTGCTCCTTCTTGACACCGATCGTCTCGCGCATCTGGCCGGTGACCAGTTCGGCGAATGTTTCGGCGATGATCCGAACGGCCTCGGGTCCGAGCGTCGACACCAGTCGTGATGCGTGCGCGAACAGATAGTCGCCGGCCAGGATCGCCACACTGTTTCCCCAGCGGGCGTTGGCGCTGGGTGCTCCGCGCCGCATGGACGCCTCGTCCATGACGTCGTCGTGATAGAGCGTCGCCAGGTGAACGAGTTCGGTGACAGTCGCTGCGGTGATGATCGACGGATCGTTCGGCACCGGTCCGAGTTGCGCGGTCAGGATCGTGAACAACGGACGGAAGCGCTTTCCACCAGCTCGCGCGAGATGCAGCGCGGCCTCGGTGAGGAAGTCTTCTCCGTCGGACAGCTCGCTGACCAACAACTCCTCGACATCGGAGAGTCCACCACGCACTACTGCGGCGAGCTGTTCGTCGCCCAGGTCGATGCCTGCAACGACGGTGCTCGATGCGGTTGCGTCGGCAGCAGTCTTTTCGGTGCTCACGATGTCAGTACCCATTCCTGTCGTCAGTGACGGCTCGGTTCCCACGGTAGTGAACCTAGCGGTTCGCACTCGGGACGGCCTCGCCACGGTGGCGATCGCGAGCCTGGGAAGATGTGAGTGTGTCCGTAGAAGAGCAGTCCCCCGTCGTCGATTCGCTTCCGAACGAAACCGACATTGTGGTCATCGGCGCAGGTCCCGCGGGTTCTTCGGCCGCTGCATGGGCCGCCCGCAGCGGCCGAGACGTCGTCCTCGTGGACGCTGCCGTCTTCCCGCGAGACAAGACTTGTGGTGATGGACTCACTCCGCGCGCCGTGGCCGAACTAGATCTCCTCGGCCTCGGCGAGTGGGTTCGGTCACACACGACGAACAAGGGCCTGCGGTTGTCCGGCTTCGGACAAGAACTCGAACTCGAGTGGCCGGGGACGTCGTTCCCGCCGATCGGCAGCGCCATCCCCCGCACCGAACTCGACGACGCCATTCGCCGGTGCGCCGTCGAATCGGGCGCGGTCATGGTCGAGGGCACCAAGGCCGTCGACGTCGAACTCGACGGTGATCGAGTAGCCGCCGTCGTACTCGCCGGCCCCTCGGGACGAAGCACCCTTCGTTGTCGGACGCTGATCATCGCCGACGGCGTTCGCTCGACGCTCGGCAAGAAGCTGGGACGGCAGTGGCACCGGGACACCGCGTACGGCGTCGCGGCACGCGCGTATGTCGCGACGCCGCGCAGCGCCGACCCGTGGATCACCTCGCATCTGGAACTGCGGGACACCGAGGGCACGTTGCAGGCGGGGTACGGCTGGATCTTCCCGCTCGGTACCGGCGAGGTGAACATCGGCGTCGGGACACTGGCGACGTCCAGGCGCCCGGCGCCGGGTGCCCTGCGTCCCTTGCTCGACTTGTACACCGACCAGCGCCGAAGCGAGTGGCAGTGGAGCAGCGAGATACATTCCGTCGCTTCGGCTTTGCTACCCATGGGCGGCGCCGTCTCCAACATCGCCGGACGCAACTGGGCCGTGATCGGCGACGCCGCAGCGTGCGTGAACCCGCTCAACGGTGAGGGCATCGACTACGGCCTCGAAGGCGGACGTCTGGTGGTCGAACAGCTCGGCGCCGACGATCTGACGGAGCTGTGGCCGACCGTGCTTCGGGAGCACTACGGGCAGGCGTTCTCGGTCGCGCGCCGGCTCGCAGGCCTGCTGACGGTTCCGCAGTTCCTGCCCGCGTCGGGTCCGATCGCGATGCGCTCACGGGCACTGATGACGGTCGCCGTTCGGGTGATGGGGAACCTCGTCACCGACGCCGACGTCGATCTGACGGCGAAGGCATGGCGTGCGTCGGGGGCCGCGTCGAGAAAGATCGACTCCCGACCGCTGTTCGGTTGAGCAAGTGCTGTGCGCCTTTATTAACCGCCGGGGGTTAATAAAGGCGCACAGCAGTTCAGGCAGTGGCGTAATGCAGCGCCACGATGCCGCCGGTGAGGTTGCGCCACTTGACGTTCTTCCAGCCGGCAGCCTCGATCTTGCGGGCCAACTCTTCCTGGGTCGGCCAGGCGCGGATCGATTCGGCGAGGTAGACGTAGGCGTCGGGGTTGCTGCTGACGGTGCGTGCGACCTGCGGGAGCGCCTTCATCAGGTACTCCATGTAGACCGTGCGGAAGGGCCCGAAGACGGGCGTCGAGAACTCGCTGACGACGAGACGTCCGCCCGGCTTGGTGACGCGGGCGATCTCACGCAGTCCGGCTTCGAAGTCGGAGACGTTGCGCAGGCCGAAGGAAATCGTCGCGGCGTCGAACACGTTGTCGGCATAGGGCAGGTACATCGCGTCACCTGCGACCATCGGAACCTTGCGCGAGATTCCGGCCTTGAGCATTCCCTTGGAGAAGTCGGTGGCGACGCACCAGGCACCGGAGCGCCCCAGTTCGACGGTCGAGACTCCGGTTCCGGCGGCGAGGTCGAGCACCTTCTCGCCCGGCTTGAGGTCGAGGGCTTCGCGGGTGGCCTTGCGCCAACCCTTGTCCTGGCCGAAGGACAGCACGGTGTTGGTGAGGTCGTATCGCTCCGCGACGTCGTCGAACATCGACGCGACTTCGTGCGGTTGCTTCTCGAGAGTTGCTCGGGTTCCGTGTGTAGTGGCCACACCCGAAACGCTACCAACCCTCGGGCAGCGAGGGCGTTCAGGCTGCGCTGGCACCCGTTCGCCGCCCGAGGCCCCGCACGTCCTCGTAGTGACGGAGCAACTCTTCGCAGATTGCCGGCCAGGTCCGGTGCAGCACCGAGCGCCTCGCCGCGGAGCCGAACTGCACCCGCAGATCACGCTGACGAAGTGCGTCGACTGCGCTTGGCAGGAGTTCGGTGAACCTGTCCGTCGGCAGGAGGTAGCCGTTGCGGCAATGCGAGATCAGGTCACGTGGTCCGCCGGCGTCCGGTCCGACGACAGGCACACCGCTCGCGAGGGCTTCCTGGACCGCCTGGCAAAAGGTCTCGTGCTCGCCGGGGTGAACGAACACGTCCAGGCTCGCGTAGGCGTCGGCCAGCGCGGTACCGCCCAGTTGTCCGGTGAAGATCGCGTCCGGCATCAGTCGTCGTAGGTTCTCGCGATCCGGGCCGTCTCCGACGATCACGATCTGCACGCTGGGATCGGCCGCCAGCACCGCCAGTCGCTCGACGTGCTTTTCGGGCGCGAGGCGACCGACGAAGCCGACCACCAACCGGTCGCTGTCACCGATCCAGGACCGCCGCAACACCGAGCTACGACGCGAAGGCGCGAATCGTTGTGCGTCGACGCCGCGGGCCCATCGGTGCACGCGCGGAATGCCGTGCTCTTCGAGGGCGTCGACTGCCGACGTGGAGGGCGCGAGTGTCCTGTTGCAGCTCTTGTGGATTCGACGGGTCCACGCCCATGCGGCGCGGCTGGTGACGCCGAGACCGTAGCTTTCGGCAAATCCGGCGACGTCGGTCTGGTAGACCGCGACGGTCGGGATCCCGAGCCGCTTCGCGACGGCCACTCCCCCGGCGCCGAGCAGGAACGGTGACGCCAGATGGACGACGTCGGGCGCGAAGGTCCGCACGGCCGTGGTCAATCGTGGTTGCGGCAGGCCGACGGGAAGTGAACTGACTTTGGGCACCATGACGGCTGGCACCCGAACCACCTGAACGCCTTCGTGTTCGGTGGCGGCAGAGGTGTCGGATCCGACAGTGTCCGGCGCAATGACCATGGCGTCGTGGCCAGTGCGATCGAGGTGTTCGAGCACGCGTAGTACCGAGTTGGTGACGCCGTTCATGTTGGGCAGGAATGACTCCGCAACGATGGCTACTCTCACACCGAGAACGGTGACAGGGCCAGGAAAAGTCCACGTCATGTTCGTGTGAAGTTCGGGCGAAGCGCGAACTAACTCGAGGCGACCGGCGCCGAACTTGCCGCCTGCGCTTCCCGCTTGCGCAGGTACCAGATCGACGGTCCAGCCAGGAGCCACGTCACGACGATCACCGATCCTGCCGGGATCAGCGCCACCGTCGCGTTGCGTCCCGCTACCCGGACCAAATCAGGGTCGGCTTTGGAGTACTCCACCTCGATGCGTTGTCCCACAGTCAGATTGGTGGGGTAGAGCACGCCGAGTTCAGGGTTGTGGTTGGCGCCGTCCGGTGTCACGAAGCTGATCGCCGAACGTAGCGAGCCTGCCGAGAGCACCTCGGCAGTTGCGGTACCCATGTTCGATTCGATGGTCCGATCGTTGCGCCAGGCACCGAGAACCAGGATCACCGCGAGCACGGAAATGCCGACCGCAACCACCAGCACACCGATGCGGAGGCGACGCAGAACTGTTTGCGTCACAGCTGTGCCCGCACGGAAGCGTGGAGTTCGCGCAGCCCACTGCGATCCGTCGCGACCTCGAGCACACGAATGCCGTTGGCCGGTTGCGCCAGCGTCGTTGCCAGGGCGTCGACGGTGACCGCTGCGTGCGGCACGCGGTAGGCCGCGCACAGCGCAGCGAGGTCCATGCCGTGTGGTGTTCCGAACACTCGCTCGAAGACTCCGGCGTACTGCGGGTCGCCTTGTTCGAGGAGCTCGAAGATACCGCCGCCGTCGTCGTTGGCCACGACGATGGTGAGATCGCTCGGCCTCGGCTCACCGGTCCCGATCAGCAGCCCGGACGCGTCGTGCAGGAAGGTCAGGTCGCCCATGAGCGCGACGGTCCGGCCGCCCTCGTACGCCAACGCGGCGCCCACCGCCGCCGAGACGGTGCCGTCGATACCTGCGACGCCGCGATTCGACAGCACCCGTACGGCGGGCTTGGGATAGCTCACGAGTGCCGCGTCGCGAACAGGGTTGGATGCGCCGAGCAGAAGCTGGTCGCCGTCCGCGAGAGCATCCATCACAGCAGCTGCCACGTGCAGGCCGGTGGCCTTGGGGTGGGCGTCGAGTTGCTTGCGGACGGCAGTTTCGGCGTGTTCGGTCAGCGCGGCACATCGAGCGATCCAGGCGGGATCGGGAGTCCCGGTGACCACTGCTCTGGTTCCGGTGGCGAGTACGTTGCCGGATACGTCCGGCCAGCGCGGCCCGGTAGTCAGCGCGTAGACGTCGACGCCCGGGTCGGCCAGCACCTTCGAGACCTGACGATGCAACGTCGGGCGGCCGGTGATGATCGCCTGCTTGGGCTTGAGTTGCGAGAGCGCGAGTGGATGCAGTGCGATCCCGTGCATCGGAGCCGTCGGCTCGGCCACCGTCGGCAGGCCGGCCAGCTCAGGCCGAAGTGCGCTGCCGTGTCCGGAAATGACCACCGTATCTGCGGTCAGATCCAGATCGACGGGAACGTCGAGCGTCGCATTCTGGGTGGTGGTCCAGGCCGCACCGCCGGGACGGCCCTCCGGGACCGGTCCCTGCACGTGCACGTCCGGCACCAGCGGCTCACGAAGTGGAATGTCGAAATGCACCGGACCCGCGTTTCCGGATCGGGTTCCGCGGGCAGCGGCGAGGACCCGGCAGACCGCCGAGCGCCACTGGCTGTTCTGCGTCGAATCGTCCTCCGCCAGGCCCAGGCTGATGGTTGCGCGGACTTGACTGCCGAAGAGCCCGAGTTGCTCGACGGTCTGGTTGGCGCCGGTGCCGAGCATCTCGTACGGCCGGTTGGCGCTCAGGACCACCAGCGGCACTCGCGCGTAGTTGGCCTCGAGGACAGCGGGTCCGAGATTCGCGACGGCGGTCCCGGAAGTCATCACGATGGGGACCGGTCGTTTCCCGGCGATTGCCAGTCCGAGTGCCAGAAAGCCTGCTGTCCGCTCGTCGATCCGCATGTGCAGACGCAACCGGCCGTCGAGATCGGCGGCCTGGAGGGCAAATGCGAGGGGCGCGTTGCGAGAGCCTGGACACAGCACGACTTCACGCACGCCACCACGAACCAGTTCGTCGACGACGGCTGTGGCTTGTGCAGTGGACGGATTCACGCCTTCAAGAGTGTCAGATGTTCGGGCACAAGCATGCCCAGGGGCGGGGACAGCGGCATTATGTGTGGGTGCGCACACTCTTCGATCCAGCCGAGCTCGAACCCCGTCGGTTCTATCAGTTACTCACCGCTTCGGTGGTCCCCCGGCCGATTGCCTGGGTGTCCACCCTGTCGGCGGACGGCGTCGGCAATCTGGCTCCGTACAGCTTTTTCACCGTGGCAAGTTCGGCGCCGCCGATCGTGCAGTTCACGTCGGTCGGACGCAAGGACAGTCTGCGCAACATCGAAGCGACCGGCGAATTCGTGATCAACCTGGCGACTGCCAGGCTTGCCGACGTGGTGAACCAGAGTTCCGCCTTCTACGACGCCCAGGCCGACGAGTTTCTCGAGTTGAACATCCGTAGCGAGCCGAGCGAGCGGGTTCGCCCCGTCCGGGTCGCCGACTCCCCGATCGCCATCGAATGCACGCTCCACCAGGTCATCGAGGTCGGTAATTCATTTGTCGTGATGGGAAATGTGGTCGCGGTCGCAGTACGTCCCGAGGCTGTCGCCGACGACGGCCTACCGGACTTCGCGGCAATCGCACCGATGAGCCGACTTGGCCGAGCGCAGTGGGGCCTTCCTCCCGAAGTCGTCGAAAAGGACAGACCCACCACTCCACAGCGACCGTAAATCAGGTTAGGGTTACCTGATTAGGTACGAGTAACAGATAATCAGGGAGCAACCAGTCATGGCCAAGCGCGCCAAGTTCGTGAAACCGGCCTCACGCAGCATCGTGTCGGCGCGGGTCGTGGCGAACAAACGAATCAGCCCCAGCTTCATCCGGGTGACCATTGCCGGCGAAGAGCTGTCCACCATCGCTCCGATGGGTGCCGATCAGTGGTTCCGCATGTTCATCCCGCAGGTCGGCCAGAGTGAACTCCGGTTGCCGAGCGCGGCCAGCAATCTCTGGTATGCGCAGTACCTGTTGATGTCCAAGGACACGCGACCCGTCGTGCGCAACTACACGATTCGCGCCTACCGTGCCGCCGGATCCGGTCTCTTCGGCGAGACCACGGAGATCGACATCGACTTCGCTTATCACGGCGACATCGGCCCGGCATCCGCGTGGGCGGACACCGCGTCGGCCGGCGACGAGGTCGCCCTCTTGGACGAAGGCTGCATCTACAACCCCACACCCGAGGCCAAGTGGCAACTGCTCGTCGGCGACGAGAGTGCACTTCCCGCGATCATCGGCATTCTGGAATCCGCGCCCGCAGACCTGCGTGCCGAGGTCTTCGTCGAGATTCCGAACATCGAAGACAAGCAAGACATTCCGGAGTTGGCGAACGTCAACGTGCATTGGCTCGTTCGCGAGGACGAACACGCGACGCCGGGTGTTCTGACCCTCGAGACCGTCCGCGCCGCCGAACTGCCCGAGGGGCCGTCGTACACCTTTGTCGCCGGCGAACAGGCACTCACCACCGGGCTGCGTCGGCACCTCGTGAACGACCGGAAGTTCGCCAAAACCGACATCACCTTCACCGGCTTCTGGCGCCACGGACATTCGGCTCACTGACAAACGCACCGAAAACGACGAGTGGCCCGAGAGAAACTCCCGGGCCACTCGTCGTTTTACGTTCGCTTATGCAGCGTGCTTCTGGATCACATCGCCCAGACGCGGCAGAGCTGCAGTCACATGCTTCTTCGCCGAACCGCGCAGCTTCGAGTACATCGACTTGACGACGGCCTTGTCGCTGCCCTCGATACGCTCGTCCGTCACCTCGAGGAGGGAATCGGCAACCGCGTCACCGCGGGCGCTGATGAAATCGGCGAAGCTGCCTTCGCCGGAAGCCGAGAATTCCTGCCAGTACGGCTCGAGCTTTGCCACGAAAGCCGGCAGAAGCGCGGTGACGGCGTCCGGCACGATGGACGGGCTCACCTTCTTGACCGCGCCGTAGCCACCCTTGAGAGCCAGCCCTGAGGCCCCCGACTTATCCGAAACCTCTGCGTCGATCAAGGTCTGCACGTCCGCGACGACCGCGGGAACCCGTGATTCCTCGAGCAGGGTTTCGTTCAGAGCTGCAACCACTTTCGATCCCTTCATTCTTCACTGATGTTCATCAGGTCGCGCCCGAGACTATACGAAATTCGGCTGGTCTCTACTGCCGAGTATCCGATGGCAGCGCCTGGCCCTCTCCAACCACCAGTCGCGCCGGTCTGCGGGCGCGGCCAGCGTCTCGAGCAGAACCGGATCAGGCTCGACGGCACCGACGGATAAAGCCCCGTCGACGGCTGCTCCGGTGACCGCGACATCCCGGACGAACAGGCCGCCTGTACCGAGACCGCAGGCAAACGGAAGCGAAGGCAACGCTGCCGCGGCCGCCAGTCCCGCGGACATCCCCACAGCCGTGTCCAGAGCACTCGAGACCACCACCGGCACCCCGTAGTCCACCAGCTGCGCCGACAGCGCCACCACAGCACGCATTCCGCCCAGCGGCGGCACCTTCACGACGGCGACGTCCGCTCCCCCGGCTCGTACGACGCGCAACGGGTCCTCGGCACGGCGAATGCTCTCGTCGGCAGCGATCCGCACACCGGTCCCCGCGGCGCGGACCCTGACCAGTTCCTCGACGCTTGCACAAGGCTGCTCGGCGTATTCGAGTTCACCGTCATCGGTGATCGCTCGCAAGGCCGTGATCGCCTCGTCCACGCTCCACCCGCCGTTGGCGTCGACGCGTACGTTCGGGATGTGCCGACGCACCTCGTTCACCCGGGCGACGTCCTGCGCCAGCGACTGTCCCTTCTCGGCGACCTTGACCTTGGCGGTCCGGGCCCCGGGGAAGCGCTCCAGCAATTCCGGAACGGCAGACGCGTCGATCGCCGGCACGGTCGCGTTGACGGGAACTGCGTCACGAAGCGCCGGCGGCGGACCCAGCCACGCCGCCTCGATCCCGGCGAGCAGCCACTGCGACGCCTCGTCGTCGTCGTACTCCACGAACGGGGCGAATTCTCCCCACCCGGCCGGGCCGCGAACGAGCAGGGCCTCACGAGTCGTGATGCCGCGAAAGCGAACTCGCATCGGTAGTGCGAGCACCACGGCGTCCGCGATCAGATCGTCGAACGAGGGGAACATGTCAGGGCTGTCCCGGAAGCAGTTCGATCATGAGCGCCTCACCGTCGGCGAGGAGCTTGCCGTCGAGATCGGTCAGGCGCGCGCTGACAAAAGTCTTGCGACCCTCGACCCGATCCACCTGCCCCTCGATCACCAGTTGTTGATTGAGCGGAGTGATCGCGCGGTAATTGATGTGGAGGTAGCCGGTGCGGGAGATCGGACGGCCACCCGCGTGGACCGTCATCCCGAAGACGTCGTCGAACAGCAAGGGCAGGACACCGCCGTGAGCGGCGCCGTTGCCGCCCAGGTGGTAGCGACGGAAGACGCCGGTACTGCGGACTCCTTCGGTGTCGAACTTCTCGACCATCCACGGGAGCATGAGGAGGCTGCCGCGTCCGGGCAGTTGGATGTTCGAGCCTGCGGGCGACTTGCCTTCCGGGACCTCGTACGGAGTCAACCGATCGGCAAGCTCTTCGGCTTGCGTAGCGATGTCTGCGAGTACGTCGTCGGGAACATTGGTCGAGACGGCAAGGTCCTGCAACCTGCGCATCGCTTCGACGAAGCGGCCGAAGTCCGGACCTGCGGGAGTGTGCCGGAACCGTGGAAATCCGCCCCGCTTCTCACCGTCTGTGACGATCTCCGTGCCGTCTGCGGTTTGTTCGCTCATGACCTGCACGTTAGCGCGCCCGGGAACGTGTTCTACCTCAGGTATCCGTTAGACGCGCGAGCCGTGCCTCTATCGTGGCTCAGGTGACCTTCAACCCGCAGCTCTGGCGCCCTGTCCCCGGATTCGAGAACCTCACCGACATCACCTACCACCGGCACGTCAGTCAAGGCACCGTTCGCGTCGCCTTCGACCGACCGGAAGTGCGTAATGCGTTCCGCCCGCACACCGTCGACGAGTTGTACCGCGCGCTCGATCACGCCCGGATGACCTCCGACGTGGGAGCGGTGCTCCTGACCGGCAACGGACCCAGCGAGAAGGACGGCGGTTGGGCGTTCTGCTCCGGCGGAGACCAGCGCATCCGTGGTCGCAGCGGCTACCAGTACGCCGAAGGTGAAACGGCGGACACCGTCGACAAAGCACGCGCCGGGCGCCTGCACATCCTCGAGGTCCAGCGCCTGATCCGCTTCATGCCGAAGGTCGTGATCTGCCTGGTCAACGGCTGGGCTGCGGGCGGCGGCCACAGCCTGCACGTGGTGTGCGACCTGACGCTCGCCAGCCGCGAGCACGCACGGTTCAAGCAGACCGACGCCGACGTCGGAAGCTTCGACGGCGGCTACGGCAGCGCCTATCTGGCAAAGATGGTGGGCCAGAAGTTCGCTCGCGAGATCTTCTTCCTGGGTGAGACGTACACCGCCGAGGAAATGCATCAGATGGGCGCGGTCAACAAGGTTGTCGACCACGCGGAACTCGAAAACGTCGCGATCGACTGGGCCGGCAAGATCAACGGCAAGTCGCCGCAGGCACAGCGGATGCTCAAGTACGCGTTCAACCTGCAGGACGACGGGTTGGTCGGCCAGCAGCTGTTCGCCGGTGAGGCAACACGTTTGGCGTACATGACCGACGAGGCCGTCGAGGGTCGTGACTCGTTCCTCGAAAAGCGTGATCCCGACTGGTCACCATATCCCTGGTATTTCTGACACAGTAGGTGCGAGAGGGAGGTCGGACGTGGAGATTCTGAGCAGTCGGACGATTTTGCGCCCGAGCGAGTACGAACGAACGCTGAGCTTCTACCGAGACACCCTCGGTCTGGCGATCGCTCGTGAATATCCCGGCGGCACAGTCTTCTTCGCCGGCCAAGGGCTGATCGAAGTCGCTGCGCACGGCGGCACCGGCGAGGGCGGCTTTCGCGGCGCGATCTGGCTGCAGGTCCGGGACCTCACTGCCGTTCAGACCGAACTGGTTCTCGCCGGGGTCAAGATCGCGCGCGAGGCAAGACAGGAACCGTGGGGTCTACACGAGATGTGGATCGCCGACCCGGACGGGACACCGATCGTGATGGTGCAGATCCCGGAGGACCATCCCATCCGACGCGATTCCCGGCCACCGTCCGCGTAGTCGAGACACCGCTGTAGCCGAGACACCGCTGTAGCCGAGCAATGACAGATGCCCGCCACGACTTTCGTGGCGGGCATCTTTCGGTTCTTCACAAAGATCAGTTGCGCGTGCTCAACGCCTGCGAGATCTGATCTGTCTGTGCCTGGCCCTCGAGCAGTTGGCGAACCAGCCACAGCCGCAGCACCTTTGCCACCGATGCGGCCAGGAAGAGAGCGGCACCGACCACTGTCAGGGCGAGGAAAACCACGGTGAGGATCTGGTACGACACCAGATCCCGCAGGTCCGAGAGCGTCAGCGAAGAGATGTAGACGACGAAGGCGCCGACCACTCCGACGACCATGAGCACCAGGCCCGCGATGCGCGTCGCCGCGTCGCCGCCTGCCTGCTTCTTGTCCAGCTTCAACTCTGCGATGTTCTTCTTGAATTCCTCACGGCGATCTTCGGCGAGAGTAGTCATCGTCATCCTCCTAGATAACTGGTAGAAAGTTCGTTTTCGATGTCGTGTGGATCGCCGGTCTTGACGACGCGTCCCTGCAACATCAGTGCGGCCGACGTCGCGATGGGCAGCACCGCTCGCGCGAACTGCTCGGCGACGAGAATGGAAATGCCTTCGGCTGCAAGCGAGCCGACGACGTCGTACATCTGCGAGACGATTCGAGGTGCGAGACCCATCGACAGCTCGTCGAGCAGGAGCACCGTCGGGTGAGTGCCGAGTGCCCGTGACAGCGCCAGCATCTGCTGCTCACCACCGGACATCGATCCGGCCAACTGTCCGCGCCGCTCCCCCAGGATCGGGAACCTGCCGTACGCAACCTCTTCGAGTTCGGCCAGCCCGACGCCCGTTCCGGTGGCGATCCACAGGTTTTCCCGCACAGTGAGGTTGGCGAAGATCCCGCGTCCTTCGGGGATGGAGCAGACCCCCAGCCGAGCCAACTCCGAAGGCTCGACTCCGTTCACGACCTGGCCCGCGAGCCGGAACTCGCCGCGGGTGACCGGAAGGACGCCCGAGCAGATCTTGAGCGTCGACGTCTTGCCGCCACCGTTGGGTCCGAGTAGCGCCACCACGGCGCCCGGTTCCAGAATCAGGTCCACCCCGTGCAGAACTTCGATGGATCCGTAACCGGCGCGGACACCGGACAGTTCGAGCAACGGTTCGGCGCGGTCGGGGCTGCGTATACCCTCGTCGATTTTCGCCTCGCCAATTTTCGCTGAAGTCATACCGCCTCCTCCTCGGTCCCGATGTAGGCCGCGATCACTTCCGGATCCGTCCGGATCTTCTCCGGTTCACCCGAGGCGAGGACTGCGCCGTAGTCGAGCACGTGGATGGTCGAGCACACTTTCATCACCAGCGGAATGTCGTGCTCCACCAGACAGATTCCGAGTCCACCCGCAGCAAGTTCGGTGAGCATCTCGGCAAAGACCTCGGTTTCCTGCTCGGTCTGACCCGAGGCCGGTTCGTCGAGCAGCAGCACTCGCGGGTCGGTCATGAGCGCCCGTGCAACTTCGACGACGCGGGCGCGTCCGGTGGGGATGTCCGCGACGTCCTTGTCCGCGACATCCGTCAGCCCGGTCAGCTCCAGCAGACGATCCGTCTCGCTGTCCACGTCGATCTTGTTGCGGCCGTTCGCCTTGTGGATGTCTCCGGCGACGCGCAGGTTGTCACGCACCGACAGCGAGACGAACAGTTCGAGCCGCTGGAAGGTACGTGCCAGCCCGCGACCTGCCCGCTTGTGCGGCGGTAGCTTCGTCACGTCGACGCCGCCGAGGAACACCTGACCGGAGGTGGGTTTCTGCAGCCCGGTGATGGTGTTGAAGAGCGTCGTCTTGCCGGCACCGTTCGGTCCGATGAGTCCTGTCACGGTGCCGGGTTGCACGGTGAGCGAAACGTCCTTGACCGCGACGTGTCCACCGAAACGAACGCTCACACCGCGCGTTTCGAGAAGTGGTGTATCAGACATGGACGGTCAACTCCTTCGGCGAGCCACCCTGGTACTGAGGAATCCCCAGTTCGCGGTCGATCTCGTCACGGATCTCGGGGCTGTAGGGGACATCGATCCCGATGTCCTCGGGAACGACTGTCGCTTTGGCGGCCAGTTCCTCCGGAGTGAGAACCGCGCTGGGCATGACCATCTCACCGATCACCGGCAGCATGAACACCACCGCGATCGTGATGGACGCGAACCACCAGTTGCCGAGTACACCGGTCAGAGCGAGGACGTAGGTCAGCAGAACGACTGCGGCGCCGCCGATCAGAACAGGCTTGGCACCGGCGAGCCGTCGGTAGCCCTCGATCACGCTGTGGACCGTTCCGCTGGGGTTCGCGCCGACGCCGATGCCGATCAGTGCCGGGCTGACTGCCGCGATGTTGCCGAAGAGCAGCCACATTCCCTCCAACTCCGGTTGCGCCGAAGCCAGATTGGTGAACGAGACCATGATGACCGCAAACCCGATTCCAGCCATCAGTCCACCGAACAGGGCGCCGGTGACGTATCCGATACCCGCGACGACGGTCAGCATGAGCAGCGAGAGGCTGACCATGATGGCAAAGCTCTCGCCCGAGACGGACCCCATGGCGCTCGACATCAGAATGCCGCCGAGACCGGCGATCCCCGAAGAGATCATGAAGACGCTGAGCTTGAGCCGAACCAGGCTCTGTCCGAGCATGGCCGAACCGGCCGGGCTGTCCTTCATCGCCGCGAGTCGGCGCCCGTAGCCGCTGTTACGCAACGCGATGACGCCGACGCCGAGTATCGAGAACAGCGCGGTCACGGTCATCAGGAACACCGTCTCGTTGCTCAGATCGAGCGGACCGATCTTCAGCGGAGGGAGGGCGATGTTCCCGTCCTTGAACAGCGAGTACTTCATGCCGAACATCTCGTGTTCGGTGGTGTCGCGAAGGACCATGTTGGAGAGGAACACTCCGAAGGCCATGGTTGCCAGCGCGAGATACAGCCCTCTGAGCCGCAGCGCCGGCAGGGCGACGAGGCCACCGATCACGGCGGTGACGAGGACTCCGACGACGATGCCCCACAGGTTGAGGTGCGCAGCCAACCCGGAACCGGAGATCCCGAAGTGGAAGGCCACGATGGTAGCGATAGCGCCGAAAGATACCGGCGCCAAGTTCAATTCACCCGCGTAGCCGGTGAGGAGTGTGAGCGAGAGCGCGATGATCGCGAAAGTCATTCCGATGGTCAGTGTGGTGACGGCGGAGGTCACCATCAGCAGACGGATCAGGTAGACGATGACGATCAGTGCCACGCCCCAGACGACGGCCTTGCGCACGCTCGGCACGTGGTAACGCTCGCGAGTACGAGTGACCGCGCCACGCAAGCGGTCCTGTGGGAGCACGATCAGCACCACGAACAGCGCGATCATCGGCAGGGAGACACGGAAATTCGATGTCCAACTCCAACTCGTCGGGAAGTACGCCAATACGTACGTACCGGCAAGCCCGAGGACCACGGCGCCGACGAACGTGCGCGGAATGCTGCGCAACCGGCCGAACATGGCCGCGGCAAACGCGTCGATCACCAAGAGTGTCAACATGTTCGCCTCGAGTGTGCCGCCACTGATCGGGGTGATCAGGATGCCGGCCAGGACTGCGAGCGTCGAACCCATCGCCCAGGACAGGGCCGCAAGACGCTCCGGATTGTGGCCGTTGAGGCGCAACAGTTCCGGATCGTCGACGACGCCGCGCATCGCGACACCGGCGCGGGTGCGCGTGAACAGGATGCGCAGGCCGACGGCGATGGCGATCGCAACGAGGATGCAGATCAACTCGTGGTAGCGGATGCTCGCGCCGAACACCGTGATCTTGGACTGGTCGCCGAAGAACATCTGCATCGTCCGAGCGGTCTCGGGGTGCCAGAACCAGTGCGAGATCGAGAGCATTCCGAGCAGGATCGAGACCGTCACAACGATTTTGGTGACCTCGGCGGTATCGCGCAGACCCTTCATGATCAGGACGTAGAGGCCGAGGCCCATCAGTGGCCCGACCAGGACGAGTGAAATCAGCAAAGCGACGACGGTGGGAAGTTCCCAGCCGTAGCGCAACTGCCAGTAGATGAACGCACCGAGCATTGCCTGTGCACCGTGCGCGAAGTTGAAGATGCCTGACGTGTTGTACGTGAGTACCAGCCCGGAGGCGGCGATCGCGTACACCGACCCCAGGACCAGGCCCAGGATCGTGAAAGTGACAAAAGTGTTCATGGCTGAACCCTCGTTAGGGACTCGGGCGGCGGTTGGCGCTCGCCGCCCGAGTCGGAAGAATCAGGACTGCGGCTTGATGACGTTGGCGTTCTGGTACTTCGTCGACACGCGGTCAGCGCCGAGTTCGGTCCCCCAGGTGCTCTTGTCGGTCGCGACGAGGTACTTGGGGTCACACTTGAATTCGCCCGCGGTGGACGGGAACGCCTGCGCGTAGCTACTGCCCTTCAACGAGGTCATGAGTCCGCAGGTGGCCGGCATGTTCTTGCCGGGATCGGTGACGGCGTGCAATCCGCCGCCGTCCCACTCGTGAATGTTCGAGAGTTCGTTCACCATGCACTGACGCGTCAGATCGCTACCGCACTCGTCCGCGGCGGCCGCCCACAGCAGGAAGGACGACGCCGCCTGCATACCGAGGAGCGCGGTCTTGCCACCCTGCTCGGAGACCAGATCGACGTACTTCTTCACTGCGGGCACCTTGTCCGCGTTCTCGAGCATCTGGAAGGTCATGCCCGCGTTGAGGTTGTCGAGCAGTCCGGTGTCCTTGTTCCAATCGGAGACGGTCGCGCCGTACCAGGTGGCTTCACCGAAGAAGATGGGATCGATCCCGACCTGGTCGAGGGCCTTCACGAAGTTCAGCTCCGACGGGCTTGCCGATCGTGACGTCCAGATCCCCTTCGCGCCGCACTCCTTGTACTTCTCGGCGAACGGCACATAGCTCGATTCCCCCTCGTAGTTGAGTGTGACGCCGCAATCCTTGAGCTTGAAGCCCGCAGCCTCGGCGATCGAGCGAATCTTCGTGGTGGAGCTGATGATCGTGGGCATCGTGCTGTTGACGACGTCGAAGTCGTTCACCAGATCGGGGTGCATCTCGGCCATCTGGAACCACTGCGAACCGTTCGCGTAGTCGACCGGGAACGGGACACCCTGGAATGTCATCGGTCCGTTGGCTGCGTCGGGTGACACGGTGAAGCCTGGCACGGACACCAGGTTGCACGCGACACGCGTCTGCTCGGCGGTCTGATCCATCGCGAAGCCGTAGCCGACCATCATGAACTGGCTCGCGCACGCTTCCTGCATGACCGAGTTGGCCTGCGTCATCGCGGCGTCGTAGTCGGTACCGACAACCTTGCGGCCGTTGATGCCGCCCTGATCGTTGCACCAAGAGATGAGCGCGTTCACCGCATCGCTCATTTCCTTGTTCAGCCCAGGAGACTTCACATAACCGCGGTCGTCACCGAACCCGATCTTGATCTCGGTGTCGCTGACGCCTTGATCGGTTGCGCCGGTGGCGTCGCCTTCACCACAGGGCGAATCGAGGGTGCCGAACTTCGCGTCGGATGTGCTCGACGCAAGGTCTGCGCTGACGCCGGGTCCGCCGACAGCGACGGCGTAGGGATCGTCACCACGATTCGATGCGCAGGCTGACGCCAGAACGGCGGTCGCGGCGAGTGCCACGATCAGCTTCGTGGACTTGTTGGGCTTCACGGTCGGAGCTCTCCTTCTCACTGACAGACACCGAGAAACAGGGGTGAAACCCCTGTTCCGGTGCGCTCGGTGCCCGTAGGTAATCAGCGTTTAAAACGGTCCGAATGTGCCTTCCCGGTGAGTGAGACCAAAAAGTGAGGTCCCACACAGGGTTCCGATTTCGTGGCGCTGAACACATCGCGAACGGCAGCGCCGCAGCCCACGCGCGGGGACGTACTCCGCGGAGCCCCTGTTCGCATCCCGTTCGCTGTACTTTTACGCGTTCGATACGCACAATTCACGTTGTGACCGCAGAGCTCGTAATCCTCCTGGTGGTAGTTGTCACCGCCCTCGCGTTCGATTTCACGAATGGTTTTCACGACACCGGTAACGCAATGGCCACCTCCATCGCGACCGGAGCACTCAAGCCCAAAGTTGCGGTCACACTTTCCGCGATCCTGAACCTGGTCGGTGCGTTCCTGTCCGTCGAGGTCGCTGCGACCGTGGCCAAAGGCGTCGTCAACCTCGGCGCGGTCAGTGGGCAGGATCTGCTGCTGATCGTCTTCGCCGGTCTCGTCGGCGGAATCATCTGGAATCTGGCGACCTGGCTGCTCGGATTGCCGTCGAGCTCCTCACACGCACTGTTCGGCGGATTGATCGGCGCCGCAATCGCCTCCATCGGTATGGGCGGCGTCGAGTGGGGTGGAGTTCTGACCAAGGTCGTCGTCCCCGCGATCCTCGCGCCGGTCGTCGCGGCCCTGGTCGCAGGCGTCGGTACCAAGCTCGTGTACCGAATCACCGCATCCGTCAAGGAAGACGAGCGTGAGCGCGGTTTCCGTTTCGGCCAGATCGGCACCGCCTCATTGATCTCACTTGCGCACGGCACCAATGACGCCCAGAAGACTATGGGCGTCATCTTTTTGGCCCTGGTCGCTCACGGCACCATCACCGCCGAGACCGAGATGCCGTTCTGGGTGAAGTTCACCTGTGCCGTCGCGATCGCTCTCGGCACCTACCTGGGCGGTTGGCGCATCATCCGCACCCTGGGCAAGGGCCTTGTCGAGATCGCCGCGCCGCAGGGTCTGGCAGCCGAAGCGTCGTCCGCCGCCATCATTCTCACGTCGAGCCACCTCGGACTCCCCCTCTCGACCACCCACGTCGCCACCGGATCGATCCTCGGTACCGGCATCGGGCGCAAGGGCGCCGAGGTCCGCTGGGGCGTCGCAGGCCGGATGGCCGCCGCCTGGTTGATCACCTTGCCGTCGGCCGCAGTGGTCGGCGCCATCTGCTGGGCACTCGCGCATCTGATCGGCGGCCTGGCCGGCGTGCTCGTCGTCTTCGCTGCCCTCATCGCGTTCGCGATCTTCATGTACCTGCGTTCGCGTAAGGAACCCGTAGACGCCGCCAACGTGACCGCCGAATGGGACGAGAATCCGGATGCGACGGCTCGCGAGATTCCGACTGCTGATCCCACTCCGTCCACGGAACCCACTCGCAACTCCTGAAAGGGGCGCAAGAGAATGCATCTACTCACCGATACCCTCGATTCGCTCTGGCAGGTAGTGGCAGTCGGACTGCTCTTCGGAGCCGGACTGCCGGCGATCTTCGCCTTCGGCCTCAAGTCGCTGAGTCTGCCGAACGCCGACGGCACCGAAGGACCGTCCACCCTGGGTAAAATGGGTGCGTACCTCTGTTTTGCGGTCGTGCTCGTCACGATCTTCGCCGGAATACTGTTGTTGATGAAGAACTTCTTGGCCAGCACGTTCGGAATCCACGTCTTCTGAGTGGTCGTCGCGGCACACCACTGAAACCACCGAAACGAAAATGAGGCCGAGGATTTGAGCAAGTATTCATTGCGCAGCGTGCTCGACTGGCTGCGTGCCGGGTATCCCGAGGGCATCCCGGACAAGGATCATTTTGCGCTGCTCGCCGTTCTCCGTCGTCGTCTGACCGACGAGGAGATCGAGCAGGTCGTTTCGATGTCCATCGAGTCGGCACACGAAGTGCCGGACCGCCATGTCGACTACGACACCATCCGCGCCATCATCGAGGGAATCCTCAACGAGGAGCCGTCCGAGGACGACGTCGATCGTGTCACCGAAAGGCTGCGCGCAGGTGGGTGGCCGGTCATCGAAGACGTGGACACCGACAACGAAGTTCGAGACGTGAGCTGACGTCATGGCCCTTCCGCCCTTCCTCACGTCGATAGTCGGCTGGTTGCGGGCCGGCTATCCCAATGGCGTCCCCGAGCAGGACTACATCCCACTTTTCGCGCTCCTCACTCGCAGACTCTCCGAAACCGAGGTCGACGCCGTCGCCGATGCGTTGATCGAGGACGGCGATCTGCCCATCGAGAAGACCGACATCCAGGTCCTCATCACGAAGATCACCAACGAGATGCCACTCGAAACCGACGTCGACCGCGTACGAAGCCATCTGGCTGCCGGTGGTTGGCCGCTGGCCGGGCCGGACGTCCGGTGAACGTTCTTCGCACACTGGCCGTTCCACAGGGTGAGGCGGTCTTCGAGGTACTGCCTGCCATCGCGCAGATCCTGGACGGCGTGCACGACGCCGTGCTTCCCGTCCCGGCGGCCGACGCACGCGAGACGGCCCGACTGAGCGACGCTCTGCACCCCGATCAGCCAATCGACGACGGCATCTCGCTGGTGGTCGCCACGTCGGGGACCACCGGAACCCCGAAGGGCGCGATGCTCACCGCGAGCGCACTGCGAGCCAGCGGCGACGCGACCAATGAACGCCTCGGCGGCACCGGATCCTGGTTACTGGTTCTCCCCCCGCACCACATCGCCGGGATGCAAGTTCTGTTGCGCAGTGTCCTCGCCGGAACACAACCGGTGATCGTCGACGTCAGTGCGGGTTTCGACCCTGCCGCATTGCCGGGCGCTGTCGCCGCGATGAGCGGACCGCGCCGCTACACCTCGTTGGTGCCGACGCAGTTGGTCAAGGCACTCGGTGATCGCGCCGCGGTCGAGGCTCTGGCTTCGCTCGACGCGGTTCTGCTCGGCGGCGCTGCTACTCCCGCACCGGTACTCGCGCAGGCCACCGAAGCGGGCATCACCGTCGTCCGCACCTACGGGATGAGCGAAACGTCCGGCGGTTGCGTCTACGACGGAATCCCGTTGTCCGGAGCGCAGATTCGTATCGACGACGGCCGAGTACTGCTGGGCGGTCCGATGCTCGCGTCCGGGTACCGCGGGCTTGCCGACCACCCCGCTTTCGCCGAGCCCGGGTGGTTCCGGACCGACGACGCCGGATCAGTGGTCGACGGAGTCCTGCGCATCACCGGCCGGTTGGACGAGGCAATCTCCACCGGCGGGCTGACCGTCGTACCGCAGGTGGTCGAGGCCGCGCTGGCCGATCACCCCGCCGTTCGCGAGTGCGCGGTGATCGGCATCGAGGACCCGCGGCTGGGGCAGCGGGTGGTGGCCGTCGTCGTACCCGAGGGCGAAGCTCCGACGCTCGACGAACTACGCGCACATGCTCAGCGGACACTCGACGTCACCGCAGCGCCGCGGGAACTCTTCGTCCTTGACGCGCTCCCCCTGCGCGGACCGGGCAAGCTCGACCGCGCCGCCCTGGTGGCTCGGTTCAGTTAGCAGCCGCAGCCCGATTGTTCAGCCGCAGGCCTGATCAGCGCCGCGGCTGCACAATCAGCGCGCGGCTCCGCGGAGGCAAGCCCGCTCGAACCTTTCGCGGACACGTTCGAAGTCGCGAAGATCCGCCCATACCCACCGGAACACCTCGAACCCCGCGTCCCGGATCGCGTCCTCCCGCAGTTTCTCGCGCTCTACCGCCCTCCCTGGATTGTCGCCGCGATACTTGACCATCCCGTCGAACTCGCCCACCACACCGTGCTCTTTCCAGAAGAAATCGACTCTCCCGATGAACCGGCCACCGTGACGGATCTCGTGCTGCAGGGTCGGCATCGGCCAACCGTCGTCGCGCATGCGTACCCGGCTGATGGACTCCCCCGGACTCTCGGCACCTGGTTCGATGAACGTCGCCGCCACTCGAGCGCGACTCATTCCCAGCCGTCCGCGCGCATGATCGAGCGAAGCGTCGACGTTCTCACGCCTCATCCCACGTCGCAGGGCGCAATCACCGATCACCACGGCGGTCTCGAACGGCGTCGTCCGTGCGAGGTCGACGAACGTTCGCGCAAGCGACGTGGTTGCGACGCCGTCGATCAGCACGACCTCCTCGGCCGGGACCACTGCCGGATGAAGATGCAAGGTTTGACTCTTCCGCCCACCCGAGCACCGGTTACGCGTCATGTGCACGGTGTCCAATCGCAATCCGCCGCAATCCAATTTGTGCATGACCGCTGCCGAAGCGTGGCTCACGATTGCGCCTGGTCCACAGCTTTCGGTGGCTACCATGACAGCGCAGCGGTGGCGTGCTCTCGCATCGAGTTCGCGGAAGTGATCGGCGCGCATGTAGATCCCCGCTGCGATTCGGTGCAGCTCGCCGCGCCTGACCGCTCGCTGCAACTGCGCGTCGCTGGTGCCGTCCCGGTGAGCCTGTGCCCGCGTAAGAATCTCCATGCAGCGAGCGTGATGCCGCCGCGCCCGCACACCGACAAGCAAGATCCGTCTGGGGATTGTTTGCCGGTTGTGGAGCACCGACCTCGCGCACTGTGCAAGTAACCGCAAGTTCCACGCAAGGTCCATGCAAGATCGGTCTGCCAAGCTTCATCCCATGAACCACACAGCTTCGCCTCTTGCCATCGAGGCCGACGGACTCGTCAAGAAGTTCGGCGAGCACCGCGCGGTCGACGGCGTCAGCCTCACCGTCCCCACCGGCTCGGTGTTCGGCGTCCTCGGGCCGAACGGCGCCGGCAAGACCACCACCGTCCGCATGCTCGCCACTCTCCTTCGCCCCGACGGCGGTGAGGCGCGCATCTTCGGCCACGACGTCAGCCGTGAACCCACCGCGGTCCGATCCCTGATCGGCGTCACCGGTCAGTACGCCTCCGTCGACGAGGATCTGACGGCGACCGAGAACCTCGTGATCTTCTCGCGGTTGCTCGGCCTGAGCCGCCGCGATGCGCGCACCAAGTCCCTGGAACTCCTCGAGGAGTTCGATCTGGTCGAGGCCGCGACCAAACCGCTGAAGAACTTCTCCGGCGGCATGCGTCGACGCCTGGATCTGGCGGCAAGCCTGATCGCGCGCCCGCCGCTGCTGTTTCTCGACGAGCCCACCACCGGCCTCGATCCGCGCACCCGCGCCCAGATGTGGGTGACCATCCGGCGACTCGTCGCCGAGGGTTCGACGGTGTTGCTCACCACGCAGTACCTCGACGAAGCCGATCAACTGGCCGATCGCATCGCGGTGATCGACCGCGGCCGCGTGATCGCCAACGGCACCGCCGACGAACTCAAGGCTTCGGTCGGGATCTCCTCGCTCCAACTCAAGCTGGTCGATCGTGATCGCACCGAGGAGGCTCGCTCGCTCATCGCCGCTGCGCTGAGCGTCGAGGTGGGTGTCACTCCCGAGGTCGGGCGGATCACCGCACCACTGAGCGACCCGTCGATCACGGCGGACCTGTTGATCCGTCTGCGTGAGCAAGGTATCGCCGTCGACGAGATCAACGTACAGAAACCCAGCCTGGACGAAGTGTTCCTGACCATCACCGGGCACCAGCCCGAAGACGGTGGACGCAACGACGCCCAGTCCGACAACGACTCCGATCGGAGCGTCGCATGACAACCACCCTCACCAAACCCCGGTCGCCGATAGCCCAGCCGGATGCCGCACCCCGCCGCATCAGCCTGCAGCAGAGCTTCGCGAACACGTTCACGATGGCGTACCGCGGAATTCTCAAGATCAAGCACAACCCCGAGCAACTGTTCGACGTCGTCATCCAGCCGATCATCTTCACGTTGATGTTCACTTACATCTTCGGCGGCGCGATCGCCGGTGACGTGACGGCATATCTGCCGACGATCATCCCCGGCATCCTCGTCCAGACCGTCATCACCGGTTCCATCGTCACGGCACTCAGCTTCGTGAGGACATGGACAAGGGCGTGTTCGACCGCTTCAAGTCCCTTCCCATCGCTCGTATCGCCCCGCTGTCCGGTGCATTGCTCGCCGACGTCGTGCGCTACGGCATCGCCACGACCATCACGTTCATCGTCGGTTTCGCGATGGGTTACCGCCCCGCAGGCGGCGTGGTCGGCATTCTGTCTGCCGCGATCCTGGTCATGGTGTGCGCCTTCTCCATCAGCTGGATCTTCGCTCTCATGGGCGTGCTGATGAACAAAGCGTCCACGGTGCAGGGTGTTTCGATGCTCGTGCTGTTCCCGCTGACGTTCCTGTCGAATGCGTTCGTCGATCCTGCCACCATGCCGAGTTGGCTTCAGAAGTTCGTGAACGTCAATCCGGTCTCACACCTGGTGACCGCGGTTCGCGAGCTGGCCAACGACGGCCACTTCGGTATCCACGTCGTGTGGTCGCTGGTGGGCGCCGCGGTGATCGTTGCCGTCATGGCACCTTTGACCGTGCGGATGTACATGCGCAAGACATAAGTCCCGCACCATCGTCCAGACCTAATCCAGCACCGGTCCGCGAAGCGCAGCCAACACTGCTTCGCGGACCGCTCTGCGTGAGTAACCCGATACCTTCTCGGTTTCCACAGACCACCTGTCGGCTCCGACCAGACCAACCGCGAAGTCGGAGAGGCGCGCGTGATGGAGCGAGACGAAGTCTTGTCTCCCCGGCATTTTCAACGACAAAGCCATCAGTTCGACTCCGCGTTCGATGTTGCCCGTGACAAGATCGAACGACCCGATCGCCGACGCCAACGAACCCGCGAGCGGCAGGTCCGCGTAACCGTTGGGATCGAGCTTGAGTGCACTCGACTCCTTCATCTGCAGAACGCGGCCTGCCACCAGTTCGTGCCTGCCGTGAACTGCGTGAGCGCACACAGCCGCGGCACCGAGCAGAACGACGAAGGGATCACCGAAGATGTTCTCGATCGCAGAACCCAACAGCTCCAGCGCTTCTCGATAGCGAGCCAAGCCCTCGTCGATACGGCCGTCCGCGAGATCCGCCTCGGCGATACTCGCTATGAGCGCTGCGCGCCGTTGATCGGTTTCGATGGCCCCGGTCCCACCCGAGTGCGCCAATGCCGGACGTGCACGATCGAGAAGCACCCGACCACCAGCGGTGTCACCGGCCGCGA
This sequence comes from Rhodococcus sp. MEB032, assembly GCF_030208925.1. Classification (NCBI taxonomy): domain Bacteria; kingdom Bacillati; phylum Actinomycetota; class Actinomycetes; order Mycobacteriales; family Nocardiaceae; genus Rhodococcus; species Rhodococcus sp. MEB032. Next base: position 84,118 of record NZ_JARVSY010000009.1, on the reverse strand, counting down.
TCATTGCTCCGGCTTGAAAGCAGATGAGCTGCATCGCCTCGTCACGCGCACCGAGGCGTTCCATCGACGCCGCCGCGATCGCGTAGAACTCGATGGCCTCGCCATAGCGGGCGGATTGGCTGTGAACCGACCCGACATGTTGGGCCGCCATCGCCAGACCCCACTCGTCACCGATGCTGGTGGCGTAGTCGAACAGAGTCTCCCCGTCCAGCAACGCACCGCGCAGATCTCCGATGTTCTCCCGCATGTTCGAACGCGCGGACAACGCCGCCATGCGGGTCTCGGGATCGGAACTGCGAACGCCTTCGGCCACCAACCGCGCAAGTTTGTGGTTGGCGATCCCACTCGTGGTCAGCTTGATCAGAAATGCGAACAACGGACCGAGATCATCGCGCTCACGCAACAGCTTTCGAAGTCGGATCCGCGCACGGGCATGGTTTCGATCGGCCTCTCCGAAGAAGAGATGCATCGCCACCAGGATGAACGTAGCGCCCACCAGTTCTGCATTCACGTCGCGCAGATCGTTGTCCGCGGTCGCCCCGACGATCTTCGACGCCCAGTTCGAGATTTCCGAGTTCGATCCTCGTACGGCCCACAGAATCGCAAGGACGGGGAAGACGTTGGCTACGGTCACCGCGTCGCCGCGTTCCACGGCCCAGCGCAGTACAGCCAGAAGGTTGTCGTGCTCGGCGTCGAGGTCGGCAATCAGACGGAGCTGATCCGTCCGTGCACGCACGACGGCATCCTCGGCGATCGCAATCGCCCAGTCGTCGAGGCGCCGAATCACTTCCGGTCCCTCCCCGGACGCGGCGAGTTGCTCCTCGCCGTATTCACGGACAGTCTCGAGCATGTAGTACCGAAGATCTCCCTGCCCGTCGCTGACGGAAAGAAGTGACTGATTCACCAGCGCTTCGACGGCACTTGCCACATCGGTCAACTCGCCCCACCCGGCAACGGCTTGCGCCGAAGAAAGGGTGAAGCCGGCCGGGAATCGGCACAATCGACGCAACGCAATCTGATCCCCGCTGCCCAACAGATTCCAGCTCCAGTCGATCACCGCGTGCAGGGTGCGATGCCGATCCGGAGACGTCGGATCATCGGAGCGCAACAACGCGAACCTGTCTCGCAGTCTCGAACCGATTTCGTCGACGCTCATGGTGCGGACCCGCGCGGCAGCGAGCTCGATCGCCAGCGGGAGTCCGTCGAGCGTCGTACACAGCTTGACGACCGCGTCGACGTCCAGATGAACAGACGGCCGCACCGCACGGGCTCTCGCCGAGAAGAGTTCGACTGCCGAGCCGGTTCCGTCTTCGATCGCCAACGGCGGCAACGGGTACACCGCCTCGGCACTGATCATGAGCGGAGAACGACTGGTGGTCAGTACCGTCAGCTGACGACCGGCCGCGATCATCTCGGCCACGATCTCCGAACACGCGCCGATCACGTGCTCACAATTGTCGAGGATGAGCAACATCGGACCGGCGGACAGCGCCTCTTTGAGTCGCTCTCTCGCCGAATGCGTTCGGCCGACGGTCAATTTGCCTGGCGCCAGATCGGATTCGCTGATTCCGAGGGTGCCTCCGATGGCCGCGATGACATCTTCGCTGCTGCGCAACGACGCCAACTCCACGAGGACCACCGAGACGCCCGGCTGGTTCACGGATCCGCGCAGGCCCAATTCGTGTGCGAGACGGGTCTTTCCGGCGCCACCAGGTCCGAGAATGGTGACGACGCGCGAGCGGGCGAGCAAGGATTCGATCTGGTCGATGTCGTTGTCGCGACCGAGCAAGGTGTTGGGGGCAGCGCGCAGACCGATCGCACGCGCGGCCCGCGGTGTAGCCGCAGGTGCCCCGAGAAGTTCCGCGTTGAGAGTCACCAGTGCGGGTGACGGATCAGCGCCCAGGCGATTGGCGAGGTGGTTGCGGAACTCCGCGAACACTTCGAGTGCCTCGTTGACTCGGCCTGCTCCGGCGAGCGCACGCATCAACGCCTCGGCCGCTGTGTCGTCGAATGGGCTCGCCAGATGGCGTCCGCGCACCAGGGGAATGGCTGCCGCGTACTCCCCCAATGTGAGCAACGCGTCGATCTGCGCCGTCTCCAGTTCGTCGTACACCCGGCCTGCGTCGAGCGCCAGACGATCTGCAACGTCGCCGACGACGTCACTCCCGGGGGTACCGCGCCACAGGCGCAATGACGCGGTCGTGACGGCGAGCGCTTCGGACGCGTCGGCGCCGACGGTGCGCATACCACGGGCGGCGTCCGCTGCCCTGGCCAGGTCGACACGCTCCCGAGCGAGAGTGAGCCGGTATCCGGCCGCCGTGACTTCGAGGGCCCCGTCCGGGAGTGCAGATCGCAGGCGCGAGACCTGAGTGTGGAGGGCGTTCATCGGTGAGCGCGGCGGCTCCAGCCCCCAGACGTCGTCGATCAGGCTCTGCGCGGTACGTGGCTCACCCGGATTGCGAGCCAGCGCAACCAGCAGAGTTCGAGCTCGCGGACCCGGCAACGGAACCAGACGATCGCCCACTTTGGTCGAAACGGGTCCGAGCAAGGCAATGTCTGCCAGGTCTTCGCCCGACTGCGCGTACCTGGCGCGCTCACTCACGTCTCGAGTCATGTGCTGATCCACCGCGTTCGATCGTATTGCACAGTGCAAAGATCGTTGTATGGCAACAGCTGCTCAATGGATCGAAGGCGCGAGGCCGCGCACACTCCCGAACGCGATTGCGCCCGTGCTGGTCGGCACCGGAGCCGCGGCGTCCCTGGACCTCGCAGTGTGGTGGAAGGCGCTCCTGGCACTGATCGTCTCCTTGGCCTTGATCGTCGGGGTGAATTTCGCGAACGACTACTCCGACGGAATCCGCGGAACGGACGACGACCGCGTCGGGCCACTGCGCTTGGTCGGATCGAAGTTGGTCAGTCCCGGAGCCGTGAAGGCCGCGGCGATCAGCTGCTTCACCGTTGCCGCGGTAGCCGGGTTCGTTCTGGCGGCGACCACAGCCTGGTGGCTGGTTGCGGTCGGCGTGTTCTGCATCATCGGTGCCTGGTTCTACACCGGCGGCAAGAAGCCGTACGGATACAGCGGGTTCGGCGAGATCGCCGTGTTCATCTTCTTCGGACTGATTGCAGTGCTGGGAACTCAGTTCGTACAGGCCGAACGGGTGGATCTGGCCGGGCTGGCCGGCGCGATCGCCATCGGCTCGTTCTCGAGCGCGGTGCTCGTTGCCAACAATCTTCGAGACATCCCGACCGACACCGAGTCCGGAAAGATCACTCTCGCAGTCCGGCTCGGCGACGCCAAGACCCGCACACTGCACGTGATCCTGCTGGCCGTCCCGTTCGTCGCGACCCTGCTGCTGATCCTGCGCACTCCGTGGGCATTGCTCGGATTGCTGGCGTTGCCACTGGCAATCCGAGCCAACGCCCCACTGCGTTCGGGCGGGCAGGGTATGGCCCTGATCCCCGCGTTGCGCGACACCGGACTCGCCATGCTCGTCTGGGGTGCCGCGACCGCAGTTGCGCTCAGTCTCGCCTGAAAGTCGACGGACTCAACGGTTGTCCGGGACGAACGCGCTGAGCAGGAAGTTCACGATCGAGATGATCAGCGCGCCCCAGACTGCCGTCCAGAAGCCGTCGACCGTCAAGCCGTAGGACGTTCCAGACGAGATCCACGCCGTCAGCATCAGCATGAGGGCGTTGATCACGAGCGTGAACAATCCGAGAGTCAGGATGAGCAGCGGTAGCGAGAGAAGCTGCACTACCGGCTTGATGAACGCGTTGACCACCGTGAAGATCAAAGCGATCACCGCGATCACGAGAACCGTGCCCCAGGTGCCGTTGTCGTGGTTGGCGATCGTGATGCCGGTGACCCACGCCGACGCCAGCCAGATGGCTATGCCGTTGATGATGAGACGTGCCAGAAATGTCATGTCTGAATGCTGGCACATCCCGCCCCGTGCATGCGGAGCCGTGCCGAATCTAGGCGGCGCGATTCATCTTCGCTTCCAAGCGCTCACGGATCACCGACATCGTGACCTGCGTTTCGAGGGCCTGACGGGTAGGCCCGTCGGCGACACGCAGGATGCCGAGCAGGATGTGTTCGGCACCGATTCGATTGTCCTTGTGCGCGAGCGCTTCACGGAGCGAGAGTTCCAACACCTTCTTGGAGTCCTTCTCGAATCGTGAACGAGGGAACCCGAATCGGCTCTTGCGAGAAGTGTCGACGCCGTCCGGCACAGGAGTCTCGTCCAGCACACCTTCGCCGAAGGACTGCTCGAGACTCTCCCGAACCGCATCGAGATCGATGCCGATCGACTTGAGTATCTCGGCGTCGTCGTCGAAATTGTTGGAGCTACCTTCGTTCGATCCGGCGCCGGCGTGGCGGATCACGTCGAGCGTGACACCAGACTCGGTGAGCACCTCGGTGGCGATGCCCCGATCAGAGGTGAGCAGCGCGGTCAGAAGTTCCATCGGCGTGACAGGACCGGAGCCGGCGACAGCATCGACAACGACGCCTCGAGCCTGTGCGGAGAACCTTTCGAACATGGCAATTACCTGCCCTTCTCGCGCAGTGAACGCAGCATCGATTCCGACTGCGCGGACGCGTATTTCTTGTGGACGGCTTGACGGCTGACCTCGAGAGCTTCCGCGATCGCCTGCCAGGACCATCCGTGACGGCGCGCATTAGCGACCTGAATGGCCTCGAGTTTTTCGAGAAGACGACGCAGCGCTCGAACAGCACGCAATCCCTCGGTGGGATCCGGGCTACCGGCGGCAGCAGCGAGAGAGGTTGCTTCGGTCATGATGTCAATTTAGGTTGACAACCGGAATCTGTCAACCAAAATTGACAGGCGCGCCTAGTATCCGGCGACGGCCCCGTTCACTGCCACCTGCAAATCCGCCTGCACAGTTCGGGCGATATCCATCGGCTTGTCCGGAAGTTCGGTCACCGGCATTCCGACAAAGACACTCGCAGCCTTGACGTCGCCGGACACCGGACCGTAGTTGATGCCGATCGACACCAGCGCCGGTGAGCATCCCAACTTCTCGGCGCGCGCGACGATGTGGCCGATTCCGCTGTTGACGTGCTGCAGCCGCGTCGGATCTTCGGTGTTGCACGTCCCTTCCGGGAAAATCGCCAGACAGTCCCCGTTGCCCAGCCGCTCGGCCGCGACGTCCATCATCACTCGGCCGGCATCCGAAACTGCACGGAGGCCGTAGTTCTTGCTGCGAAAAACCGGGATGCTGCCCATCATGTCGACCTTCTTGCGCTGTGAAGGATCAACGAAGAGTTCGTCTTTGGCGAGGACCCGGGTCCGTCCGATCACTCGACGCAACGGAGTACGCCACGCGGTCGCGGCGAGCGTGAACTGGTCGCTCTCGGTCAGATGATTGACTGCCACGACCAACTGCGTCTTACGTTCCAGGAGAGTCTTCAGCGCAGCTTCCGCACCCGGCGCGTACCTCACTCGCGGGCGGTACTTCAGCGCCAATGCGGCATAGGCGAGCTTCGCCACGAATCGGTTCTGCTGATGACTGCGGTAGTACTCGTACACAGCCTCGTAATTGTCGAGTGAAACTTCAGGATTGCCCATGATCCGCCCTCGCTGGAGAAGTGCCCCTTGACCAAACGATACACAACCTACGGTTGCGTAGGTTTGCGTTACAGAAGGCGTAGCGCTGGGAGAAACGCACTTCTCGAGGTAAAACGGTTTCTGTGATCCGCTCGGCCATATCCACCGACCTACCCGCACTGCAACAGATCGAGGTCGCCGCGGGCGAACCGTTCCGAGACATCGGGATGGACGCCATCGCAGACGATCCACCGCCGACGCTCGACGAGTTGAACGATTTTCTCGCGGCCGAGCACATCTGGGTTCAGACCGACGCGAACGACGTGCCCGTTGCGTACGCACTCGTCGAGATCGTGGACGGCGGCGCGCATATCGAACAGGTCTCCGTTCACCCCGATCATGCCCGCAAAGGCCTCGGAGCCCAGCTGATCGACGCCGTCACCGAATGGGCGGCGGACCATCACCACGATCTCGTGACTCTGACGACGTTCGTCGACGTTCCGTGGAACGCGCCGTACTACGAGCGACTCGGGTTCGTGCGTCTGGCCGAGAACACGCTCTCTCCCGGCCTGATACGCATCAGAACGGACGAGCAGTCGTCCGGGCTGGACGCCTGGCCGCGGGTGACGATGAGCCGCCCGTCACACGGTCCGGCGCCGGCGATTCAGGAACTGGCCGTCCACGCACCCGAACGGACGAACTCGTCCAGCACTGCCGTCGGACCGAGCAGGTCGATCCCTTCCGACGCCACCCATTCGTCGTTGTAGTACGTCCCCGAGTAACGCTCTCCGCCGTCGCACAGGAGGGTGACGACGCTGCCGCTGCGCCCGGCCGCCATCATTTCGGCAATCAACGCAAAAGCTCCCCACAGGTTCGTCCCCGTCGAGCCGCCCACTTTGCGCCCCAGGGCCGCGCTGGCGTGCCGTGCAGCCGCGATCGAGCCTGCGTCCGGCACCTTGATCATTCGGTCGACCACCTGACCGACAAACGACGGTTCGACGCGCGGACGGCCGATGCCCTCGATCCGGGAACCTCGAGTACCGACGATCGACGGATCGCTCGCTCGCCACGCGTCGAAAAACACGGAGTGCTCCGGGTCCACCACGCACAGCCCCGTGTCGAATTTCCGGTAACGAAGAAAGCGGCCGATCGTGGCACCGGTTCCGCCCGTCCCGGCTCCGACGACCACCCAGTCGGGAATCGGATGTTCCTCGTGTTCGAGCTGAGTGAAGATCGATTCGGCGATGTTGTTGTTTCCGCGCCAATCCGTCGCGCGCTCGGCGTGGGTGAACTGGTCCATGTAGTGACCGTTCAACTCACTCGCGAGCCGATGCGATTCCGAGTAGATCGACGACGGATCGCTCACGAAATGACAACGTCCCCCCTGCGCCTCGATCAACGCGATCTTGGCGGGACTCGTGCTCGCGGGCATCACCGCGACAAAATCCAGGCCCAGCAACTTCGCGAAATACGCCTCGCTGACAGCAGTCGATCCGGACGACGCTTCGATGACAGTGGTCTCTTCGGTAACCCAGCCGTTGCAGATCGCGTAGAGGAAAAGCGACCGTGCGAGTCGATGCTTGAGACTCCCCGTGATGTGGGTCGACTCGTCCTTCAGATAAAGCTGGACGGTACAGTTACTCGGCAGCGGATAGCGCAGCAGGTGAGTGTCCGCGCTGCGTTGCGCGTCGGCTTCGATCAACCGCACCGCGTTGTCGACCCACTGGCGTGAGGTCCGACGGTCGACGTCGAGCGAGCCCGTGGTCACCGCCCGTCTCCGCGCAGCTTGGAGCGAAGATCGTCACGATCGGACCGACGCTGGGCGTCGACCGCCGCAATGCCCGCATTGACACGCTTGCGCAGTTTCGCGAAGAGCAGCAACGACAGCGGCAGCGCGATCAGAACTGCGAACAGCGCCGCGACGATCAAGGGAACGTCCGTGCCGGCGAGCTTTCCGCCACCGATGATGACGGCACCGATCACGACGACAAGCAGCAGCCGAGCGACCGAGTACAGCACCACGTCGCGGGCCAGTTGACCCTTGGTCACCGGCCCGGAAGCCGACTTTGCTTGCCCAGAGTTTGCGGAAGGTTTACTGGCCTTGACCGGCTCAGAAGGAACATTTTCGGGGTTTTCAGACAACTGACTCACCCTCTCAGGTTACCCATTCCGAATACGGGTGGGACCGAGCCCGCTATATCCATTTTGTCCTTTACTTAAACATTACTTTTTCTTGAAAGATCGACTACCCGGCTATATCTGTGCAAACATTGCGCTACCACTCAGAAAACGGTCGAATGTGAGCGAAGGACTTCGAAACAAACTCGACGCAGGTTTTTGGCAACTGGTCGACACACCGGTTCGGAACCAAAGTTCGGAATCACTGCTCGGTTCGGAATCACTGTTCGTCAAACGTTCGACATCAACATGGAGGACCTCACAATGAGCGCACCAACCTTCAATACCGCCGCAGACGCACTCATGACGCCCGGACAGGTAGCGGCATTGTTTCATGTCGATCCCAAGACCGTGACCCGCTGGGCACACGCAGGACGACTGGGCTCGCTTCGCACGCCAGGAGGACATCGTCGATTCCGTGAGACCGAGGTCATGCAGCTTCTGCGCTCGCTGACCACCGAAGCAGACAACAACTGAGCAACTTCAGCTCACTTCGAAGCACTTTGCGGTACCCGAGAGATCTTGCAGTACCCGACAGATACAGCACTAGCGCACTGAGCCGAAACGCTTGTCCGCACCACTTCTGGTGAAGCGGGGCGGAGACTGAGTAGGCTCGACTTCAGTTCCCTGAGGAGGTGCGCCGTGTTGTATCTGTTGGCGTTGGTGGGTTTGGTGACATTGATCGTTCTGATGTGGAAGGCATTCGGGCCCGATCCGTCGACGCGCACCCCGGTGAGCGGTGTACGCGGGCCGGATGACGATCCCGAATTCCTGTGGAATGTGAACCAGCAAACACGACGCAAGCGCACGGAAGGTCCGGACGTACCGCCGACTGACGCGTCGACGTAGCGTCCGGGCTCACCCGGCTATCCGATTACCGCCCCGTCAACGCGAACGGGGAGGCCGGAAAGTCCTGCGCAACCACCGCAGCCAACTCCAGCACCGCTTCCCGAGTACCTGGACGCAGCCGGTCCAGATCGATTTCGGCGCCCTCTTCCAAATGCGGATCGAACGGAATCAGTTTCACCGCTCGACAGCGCTGCTCGAAGTGCTCGACGACCCGCGGCAGATCAACCTTGCCCGAGCGAGGCCGTACCGCGTTGATGACAGCTACGGACGTGGCGACCAGCCTGCTGTAACCGTGAGCGTCGAGCCAGTCAAGTGTTGCGGAGGCGCTACGTGCACCGTCGACGGAACCGGAACTGACGACGATCAACGAATCTGCACCTTCGAGAATGGCCTGCATCGCCGAGTGCATCAATCCGGTGCCGCAGTCGGTCAGAACTATGCTGTAGAACTTCTCGAGCATGTCGACCGTGCGCGTGTAGTCCCCACCGCTGAAGGCCTCTGAAACTGCTGGATCGCTGTCGGAGGCAAGCACTTCGAGCCGGTGTCGATTTTGCGATGTGTAGCCACGGACGTCGCTGTACTTCTCGATGCTGTTCTCGTCGCGCAGCAGGTTTCGCACTGTTGCCGGAGTTTCGAGCGGGATCTTCTGGCTCAGCGTTCCCCGGTCGGGGTTTGCATCGACAGCGACGACGCGATCGCCGCGGATCGAGCCGAACATCGACCCCAGTGTCGCTGTGGTCGTGGTTTTTCCGACGCCGCCTTTGAGACTGAGCACCGCAACCTTGTAGCAGCCCTGCAGCGGCTGGTTGATCTGGCGCGTCAACTCGACGAGGTGCTGCTCCTTTGCACCGTTTCCGAGGTTCACCGATCGGCCGGACAACGTGTACAGCGCCTTGCGCCAGCCGCCCACCGGGGCAGGCCGGACAGGCCGCTTGACGAGGAGCGCAGCCGAGAGATCTTGCGCAGTCATCGGGAGAGCGGACTCGAAGCGACTGTCCGGAGCCGAGGTGAGTCCGGTCTGCGGCATCGGAGCGCGAGTAGGTGGCGCCGTCGGCGGGGCCATCGGCACGGCCTGACCATTCTGGAGGGCGTGGCCGTTCTGCACCGGCGCAGCGCCGGGATGACCGAACTGCCGAATCGCGGGATTGGGCGGATGGACGCCGGGCGAAAAAGGTGCCTGCGGTTGCTGGAGCGGTCTCGCGGATGAATGCGCCGTCGGGCCGGGCTGCGAATTCTGGACAGGCTGCAGGTTCCGAACAGGCTGCGAATTCTGAACAGGCTGCGGAACGCCAGTTCGTGAATCCGGAAGCGACCCTCCACGATTCGTAGGTTCGTAGGTCTGCATCGGCATCGCAGGCGAGGTCGAGAACTGGCCGTTGATCGGGCCTGGCTGCGCTGCCGGATACTGGATGACCGGAGTCTTGGGACCTGGCACCGGAGCCGCTGGGGTCGTCGTCGGCGGCGGAGCGGCGGGTGCACTGGGCGCCTGGCCGGCGACTTGCTGGAGCGGCCCGGAGTCGACCGGGGCCACGAAGAGACTACGAACGTCGCTGGGAACCGAGTCCGATGACGGCTCGGGCGCGGATGCGCGCGGCTCGCGCCGCGTCGGCTCGGCAGGGCGCACCGGCTCCCACAATCCTGCTCCGGCGTCTTCAATCTTGTCGGCCATCTCGCCGCTCCCCCTCGTCGATCCCACAGCTACCAGACAGCTAGTAATTCGCCAAGCTGCATCGTAACTGTTGCCCGCCCCTGACGTACCTACCGGTAATACCTACAGACCGGTCGGCAGCCACCCACGGTACCTCGAGAGGATCAGGTGAGTCCCGCGTAGGAGTGCAAGCCGGAGACGACCATGTTGATGATGAAGAGATTGAACAGCATCGCAACAAAACCGGCGATGTTGATCCAGGCGGCCTTCGTCTCCCGCCACCCGGACGTTGCCCTCGCATGCAGGTAGGCCGCGTAGATCACCCAGGCGATGAAGGACATCGTCTCCTTCGGATCCCAACCCCAGAAGCGTCCCCACGCAGCTTCCGCCCAGATGGCACCGAGGATGACGCCGGCGCCGAACAGCGGAAACGCGATGATCGTGCTCTTGTACGCCAAGCGGTCGAGAGTCTGGGCATCCGGCAGTCGCTCTGCGATCCGGCCACCGATACTCGTGCCTTCGTCACCGGGCGGGAACTTCAGTCGCAGCAGGAACAGAAGGCTCGCGATACCGCCGATCATGAAGATTCCGGAACCGACGCTGACGATCGTCACGTGAATCGGAAGCCAGTACGAGCGCAGCGCCGGAACCACGGGAGCCGCGTCGGCGTAAAGGACCGTGCCGGCGAGGAACATCAAGATCAGAACCGGTACCAGCAGGAAGACCCACATCGGACGGTACGCCGGCTTGATCAACAGGACGTGCCCGACCAGCAACGACGCCGCACACGCCATCGCCACGAATTCGTACATGTTGCCGAGCGGGAATCGTTCCGTCGCAAATCCGCGGAGCACGATCGACGCGATGATCAGCACCGTTCCGACGACCAGGACAGCTCGGCCCATTCCGCCGAATCGCTCCGAGAGCGACTTGCTCGGAGTCTCCGCGACCCTGCCAGGCACGGACGCGTCGACACCTCCGGCGGAGACCAGTTCCTTGTCCTGAACCGCCTTTGCTCTGGCCGACGCGTACTGCACGATGAGCAGCACAAACGCCAGCACGAGCACGGTGAAGGCGGACTTGAAGGCCCAGTCGCTGTACTGCGCGAGTGTCTCGTTCGTTGTCATCGGGCGTTCTCCTGCGCGTGCGGTTGGTTCACCGCGGTGGTCGGATTGCTTTTCAGCAAGCGGTCGGCGAGGCGGTCGAACTCGTCGCCCCAGCCTGCGTGGTCGGTGCGGGCAAGCCCACCAAGTTCTACTACAGTACGTCGTTCGTCATCTGGATAGATACGTGCCCAGACGCGGCGACGCTTGATCACGAGCGAGACGAGTAGGCCCGCCATCATGGTCAACGCCGAAACCAACACCCACACCTGAGCGGGATCGTGGGAGACCTGCAGGTTCACGAAGTCGACGGCACCATCGAATCGCACCTGGGTTCCGTCGGCAAGCGTCGCGCTCTCCCCCGGAAACAGATTGACTCGATCCTGCTTGACCAGTCGGCCCTGATTGATCAGTTCGGTGTTGAGTTCGAACAGCGATTGCGGGTTACCGGTATCGAGTCCGGTGTCGCCCTTGTAGATGTCGATGGCGACTGCCGGATCGTTCATCGCCGGGTAACTCGACGACAGCAGGTTGCCGTGGAACAGCGCTGTGGGCGCGAACAATCCTTCGATGGCAATCTGATTCTTCCGACGCTCGTCCGCATCGGGATACATGCCGCCCGGCGGGTCGAAGCGCATCGCGCCACTGCTCAGGAACGTCGTGGCGTCGTCCGGACGCCACTGGAGCGTCTCGGTGCGGGTCTCACCGTTCGGGAACGTGACGGTGAACGTCGGCGCATATCCGTGTCCCTGCAGGTACACACGATCGCCGGCGATCCGCAGTGGGTGGTTCACCTGGATGGTCGTGTCCCGCCAGGTATCGGACTCGAGGTCGTCGCCTGCCTGGTACGAGATGTCCGAGGTGAACATCTCGGCCTGACCGGTCTCGAGGTAGTCGGCCTGGAAATTCTTCACACGTACACACAGCGGGGTCATGCCGGTGCCGTCGAGGCTCAGACCGGCGACGAAGGAGTCGAACACTGCCGGCGAGGTCGTGCAGAACCCGGGGCCGTCGTTGGCGATGACGATGCGATTACCCTCGTAGCCGAACAACTTGCCCGCGGCGATCGCGATCAACAATCCGACCAGCGAGAGGTGGAACACGAGGTTGCCGAACTCGCGGAGGTATCCCTTCTCCGCCGAGATGGTGATCTCGCCTTCGCGTCGTGATTTCGAATCGCCGCGACGCGTTTCGACGCGCCACCCGCGCAGTTCTTTCGACACCCGGGCAGCAAGTTCGTCGGGAGTCTCGCCGTCCACAACGCTCGTGGTGTGGTGCGGCAGGCGAGCAAGATTGCGCGGCGCATTCACCGGACGGGTGCGCAGCGCCTTCGCGTGCTCCACGCAACGCGGCAGGATGCAGCCGACCAGCGAGATGAAGAGCAATGCGTAGATCGCGGTGAACCAGAAACTGCTGAACACGTCGAACAATTCGAGGCGGTCCATCCACGGACCGAGCGTCGGACGCGCGGCGATGTAGTCGGTGACCTTGCCCTCGTTGAGGGTTCGCTGTGGCAGCAGGGCGCCGGGGATCGCAGCGAGCGCGAGGAGGAACAGCAGTACCAGCGCGGTCCGCATCGAGGTGAGCCCGCGCCAGGTGTTGCGCCCGAGTGCAACGACTCGACCGATCACCGACTGCTTCGGCAGCACGGGTTTCGGGTGGTCGTTATTGTCGTCAGCTGTCATATCGGCAGCGTCACCTCCGAGATAAATGCGTCGCGAACCCAGCCGACGAACTGGTCCCACGCGCCGGTGACGAGGGCGATTCCCACTGCCACCAACATGATTCCGCCGAAAATTTGAATGGTGCGTGCATTACGACGCAACCAGCCGACGCCGGTCAGCGCGCGCGCCGATCCCAGCGCCAAGATGATGAACGGCAGGCCGAGTCCGATGCAGTACGCGACGATCAACGTGACACCACGCGCGGCGGTCATCCCGTCGGTTCCCGCCGCTACGGACATCACGCCTGCCAATGTCGGACCGAGGCACGGCGTCCAGCCCAGAGCGAACACTCCCCCGAGCAGCGGCGCACCCACCAGTGACGACACGCGACGCGGTTCGAAACGAACGTCCTTCTGCAGCGCCGGAATCAGCCCGATGAAGACGAGACCCATTGCGATGGTGACGACACCGCCCACTCGCATCAGGACCTCGCGGTTGACGAGCAGCGTGGAGATCACGCCGAATACCGACGCGGTCGCGAGGACGAACACAACGGTGAAGCCCGCGACGAACAGTCCGGCCGCACCGGCCACCCTCAGTCGACTGCTCCGGGTGATCGTCCGCGTCTTCGCTTCTTCGGCGGTGATCGCGGGAGCGTCGGCACCGACGACGCCGGCCAGGTAGGACAGGTAGCCGGGAACGAGCGGCACGACGCACGGTGAAGCGAACGACACCAGACCGGCGAGCACACAGGCGCCGAGGGCGAGCAGAAGCGGACCGGACGACGCCGCGTTCTGAAACGCTTCGCCCACACCGGCACTCAATGTGTCGCTGCCGGCCAGCAGCGTAGTGGTCGTGGTTGTCATCTTTACTGCGCGTCTTCCTGAGCTACTCGCTGGACGACGGGCAGTAAATCCTCGGCGAGAAGTTCTTGGAGGAACACCGCGGCGACGCGATGCTGGCGGTCCAGGACGATCGTCGTCGGAATGACCGACGTGGGGTAGCCGTCACCGAGGGCGATCAGCGAACGCATCGACGGGTCGTAGATCGACGGGTACGAGACCTTGTTGTCGACCACGAAGTCCTGCGCTTTGTTCTTGGTGTCGTCGCGGACGTTGATGCCGAGGAACTGCACGCCCGAATCCTTGGTCTGCTCGTAGACCTGTTCCAGGTCGTCGGCTTCGGCGCGGCACGGTCCGCACCACTGACCCCAGACGTTGAGAACGACGACCTTGCCCTCGAAGTCCTCGACACCGACCTTCTGACCTTCGTTCATCAGGTCGGGCCCGGAGAGCTTGCCGATGGTGCCTCGGTCGGACGGCGGATCGTAGAAGATCTTGGTTTGTCCGCCCGGTGAGACGAAGTCGAAAGTTCCGCCCTGTGCGACGGCGTCATCGCCGGTCGCGCAGGACGAGAGAAGAAGCATCGCCGACGCAGCGGCTGCGAATGCTGCGGCGATGCGGCGCGAAATCATGCTCCTGTCACTCTCGGGTCGGAGGCGCCGGCAGGTTCGGAGTAGACGATGTCGACCAGGGTGTCGCCTTCGTAGACCAGTGAAGTCAACGAGGCCAGTCCACACTGACGGTGACGGGGATCGTGCCAGAGACGCTCGCCCTGCAGGAATCGACGCAGTGTCCAGACCGGAAGTTGATGGCTGACGACGACGGCTTCGTGTCCGACTGCCGCGACGCGTGCGGCATTGACGGCTGCGAGCATGCGATGGGCGATCTGCAGGTAGGGCTCGCCCCAGGACGGGGTGAACGGGTCACGCAGTTTCCACCAGTGACGCGGACGCGAGAGCGCACCGTCCCCGACGGCAACCTTGAGACCCTCGAACTCGTTGCCTGCCTCGATCAGGTTTTCGTCCGTGACGATGTCGAGCTTGTGTGCCTCGGCGATCGGAGTCGCGGTCTCTTGTGCCCGCTGCAGCGGCGACGCGACCACGTGGGTGATGTCGTGATCGGCGAGCACCGACGCGACCGCACGAGCCTGAGCTTCGCCCGCCACCGACAACCGGAAACCCGGGAGCCGTCCGTAGAGGATCCCGCGCGGGTTGTGTACTTCGCCGTGGCGCAGGACGTGGACGATGGTGCGGGTGGACGTGTGGTCGGGGTGATCGGCGTCGGTCACAGTCGAGGGTCCTCGCTGAAGATGATGGATGTCGGAAGCGTGCGGTGTTCTGGAACTGGAACTGCTCAGGGCTTGACGGCAGCAGCTGCGGCCTTGGCTGCGTGAGGCATGGCGTCGGCGATGATCGAGAAGGCTCGATCGTCGAGGGCTGCGGAGACGAACCACGCTTCGAACGCGCTCGGCGGCGGGTACACGCCGCGGGAGAGCAGTGCGTGGAAGAAGGCGGGGAATCGCCAGGTCTGCGCGGCTTTGGCTTCGTCGTAGTTGGTCACCGTGTTCTCGGTGAAGAACACGCTCACCAAGGTGCCTGCGTACTGCACTCGGTGTTCGACGCCTTCGGCGGTGAGTGCTTGGGTCATGAGGTCGCCGAGGGCGGTCGCGTTCCGGCCGAGCTTGGCGTACACCTCGGCGTCGGCGGCGCGCAGGCTCGCGAGTCCGGCGGCGACGGCTACGGGGTTACCCGAGAGGGTGCCTGCCTGGTAGACGGGACCGTCCGGTGCGAGGTGGCCCATGATGTCGGCGCGGCCGCCGAATGCTGCGGCAGGCAGGCCGCCGCTCATGACCTTGCCGAAGGTGTAGAGGTCGCCTGCGACGTTGTCGATGCCGTACCAACCCGAGGCACTGACGCGGAATCCGGTCATCACCTCGTCCATGATCAGGAGTGCGCCGTGCTCACGGGTGAGACGACGCAGACCCTCGTTGAAACCGGGAAGCGGTGCGACGGCGCCCATGTTTCCGGCGGCAGCTTCGGTGATGACGCACGCGATGGCGCCGGGATTGGCCGCGAAGGCCGCGGCCACCGCGTCGAGATCGTTGTAGCGCACGACGATGGTGTCTTCTGCTTGAGCGCCGGTCACGCCGGGAGAGGTCGGCAGCCCGAACGTCGCGAGGCCGGATCCGGCGTCGGCGAGAAGGGCGTCGACGTGGCCGTGATAGCAACCGGAGAACTTGACGATCTTGGTCCGCCCGGTGAATCCGCGGGCGAGGCGGACTGCGCTCATCGTGGCTTCGGTTCCGGAGTTGACCAGACGAACCTTTTCCACGGGCGCGACGCGGGCGACGATTTCCTCGGCGAGAGCAACTTCGCCTTCGGTCGGCGCACCGAAGGAGAGACCTCCGAGGGCTGCTTCGCGAACTGCTTCGACGACTGCCGGGTGAGCGTGCCCGAGAATCATCGGACCCCAGGACGACACCAGGTCGACGTAGTTGTTTCCGTCGACGTCGGTGAGGGTGTAGCCGGATGCTTCGCGAATGAATCGCGGTGTTCCGCCGACCGAACCGAACGCGCGGACGGGCGAGTTGACGCCACCCGGAATCACGTTGCCGGCACGTTCGAAGAGCCGAGCGGAGTTCGTTGCATGCACGTCGGGATCACCGGAAGACACAGTCACGGCTTCCAGTGTCCCAGTTCTGTCGAATCTGACAACGACAGGGTGTAGGACTTCGGTGCTCGAGGCGAGTTTTCCGGTCGAACCGGGCCCCGCGTGAGACGATTCCGGGCATGAAGCGACTGTTGACGACGCTGATGGTCTCGGCTGCGATTCTTCTCACATCGTGTGGTTCGGACGCTTCGAACGACGACAAGGCGACAGTTTCGTCGCCGCCGAGTGCCACCGACTCGGCTCGAACCACCGCGGCGACGAGCACCGACCCCGCGTTTCTCGGCGGGTGTTCGGCGGTGTCCGTCTACGTTCAGCAGCGTGTTCAGAGCGGCGACACGTCGACCCAGACGGCGGGCGCCGACTTCCTGAAGATCGTCGAGAACGACCCTTCGTACCAGGCTATGTCCGAGGGCGAGAAGGAACTCTTCCGCCAAGGAATCGAAGCGGGTGCCGCGGGCTCCTGCTGAATGTGAGATTGGGATCGAACCGGGTTGCCCGCGGTGCGCTACGCGCTATCGTCGGTTCCATGGCCACCACAGCGGACCACCTCAGGACAACACTCGACGGACGCTGGCGGGAGGTGCGTGAGCGCGTTCGCGGCGAATTGAACGACGAACGTTTTGCTCCGCACTACACACCCAACACCGCCATTGCGCGCTCCAAGGCTCTCGAACAGATGCGGGTCCTCGCCGATCTCGGGTACGCCGCAAACGGTTTCGCGGTCTCTCACGGCGGAACGGGCGACGCGGGTGGCGCCGTCACCAGCATCGAGATGCTCGCGATGTCCGACCTCTCACTGATGGTCAAGGCCGGCGTCCAGTGGGGTCTGTTCGGCGGCGCCATCGAAAACCTCGGCACCGAGCGTCACCACCAGGCGTACGTCAAGCCGCTGATCGATCTGGACCTGCTCGGTTGCTTTGCGATGACCGAGACCGGTCACGGCAGCGACGTCCAGGAACTCGAAACCACGGCGACCTACGACGTCGAGACGGGCGAGTTCGTCGTCAACTCCCCCACTCCGTCCTCTCGCAAGGACTACATCGGCGGCGCTGCCCAGCACGCCACCGTCGCAGCGGTGTTCGCACAGCTGATCACCGGAGGCGAAAGTCAGGGCGTCCACTGCTTTGTCGTGCCGATTCGTGACGACGCCGGCAACGACCTCCCCGGCGTCACGACGTCCGACTGCGGGCTCAAGGGTGGACTGCCCGGAGTCGACAACGGCCGCATCGTCTTCGACCAGGTCCGCATCCCGCGTGAGAATCTACTCAACCGTTACGCCGACGTCGCCGAGGACGGCACGTACAGCTCGGCGATCGAGAACCCGAACCGTCGTTTCTTCACGATGGTCGGCACACTGGTTCGTGGACGTGTCACCGTCGGTGGTTCCGCGGCAGCGGCCGCCCGCGTCGGATTGGCCATCGCCGGTCGATACGCCCTGCAGCGCAGGCAGTTCAGTGCTCCGAAGAGTGACGACGAAGTCCTGATCATGGACTACCTCGTCCACCAGAAGCGTCTGCTGCCGTTGATCGCCCGCTCGTACGCTCTGCAGTTCGCACAGAACGAACTCGTAGCCGCGATGCACGACATCCAGAGCAGCGACGACCCGGATCCGCAGGAGCAGCGCGAACTCGAAGGTCGCGCCGCCGGACTCAAGGCCGCCAACACCTGGCATGCCACTCGGGCCATCCAGGAGGCACGCGAAGCCTGCGGCGGCGCAGGCTATCTCGCCGAGAACCGCCTCACCGCACTCAAGGCGGACACCGACGTCTTCACCACGTTCGAGGGTGACAACCACGTTCTGACGCAGTTGGTCGCAAAAGAACTCCTCACCTCCTACGCCGACGAAGTTCGCGGCATGAGCCCGGTCGACTGGATGCGCTTCGCCGCTACGACGGTCTCCGACGTGGTCAAGAAACGCACGGCAGCGCAGCAGATCCTGCAGACGATCGTCGACACTCGCCAGGACAACGAAGAGGACGGCAGCCTCTTCAACCGCGGCACCCAGATGAAGATGTTCGAAGACCGCGAAGAGTACCTACTCGCCACTGCGGCAAGGCGATTGCAGGCAGCGCAGAAGCGCGAGGAGAACCCGTTCGACGCGTTCAACTTCGTGCAGGACCACGTACTCAAAGCCGCTCAGGCGCACATCGAGCGCGTCATCCTGGAAGCATTCGTCGCCGGCATCGACTCGTGCGAGGACGAGACCGCAAAGGAACTCTTCGGCGAGGTGTGCGATCTCTACGCACTGTCCGTGATCGAAGAGGACAAGGCCTGGTTCATGGAGCACCGGCATCTGTCGGTGGAGCGTTCGAAGGCCGTGACGCGCGGAATCAACGAGCGTTGCCGCACCCTGCGCCCCCACGTCGAGACACTGATCGACGGGTTCGGCATTCCGGACATCCTGCTGGGGTCCGCGATGCTCGACGGACCGGGCACCGACGCGGTACGGCTGAAGTAAAGGGTTCGGGTGGGGTCGGCAATCGCCGGCCCCACCGCACTCAGTGCGCTGCTGCCTTTTTCGACTGGCGAGAGGCGAGCAGTCCGGTCAGGCCGAGTGCCGCGACCAGCCAGATCCCCAGAACGAGCAGGTGCGGTCCGGCGCCGTTGCCACTGAAGTAGATGACGGAGCGGATGGGCTCCATGGCTGCCGATCCGAGCCAGAACGAATGGATGTGCTGCCAGAATCCGGGCAGGAACGACACCGGAATGGCACCACCCGAACTCGGGAAGTTGATGAAAACGAGCACCGTCAGCACCGCGAAGATCGCGGCTTGGCCGAGCAGTCGATTGAGCAGAATGCTCACCGCACCGACGGTGAACGTGTAAACCATCGAGATTCCCAGCAGTTGCAGGATCTGGCCGAACGACGCCCCGAAGGCGTGCATGAAGATGCTGGTGATGCCGAAGGCTATGAGCGGGGTGAGTATCGCCGCACCGGCCAGGATCGAATACTGCTCTCGCAACCGCATTCTCGGCGCAACCTGACTGAGCACCGTGATGGTCAGGTAGCCACCGAGGGTGCAGACGATCAGGAAGTAGAAGAGTCCGACGGTCGAGGAGTCTCGCGCCGTGACAGGCGCCGAGTCGATCACCGTGACCTGCTGCCCCGTCTGCTCCGCAACCGAATGCGCCAAGCTGCTCACCACGGAAACCGTCGAGGCGCCCGCGCCGGTGGCGATATGTGCGGTCACGGTGTCACCGATCTCGATGGCGCCGATCGCATCGCGGTTGTCGATCCGAGAGAGTGCGTCGGCGGCGTTGGCTGTGGCAACGATGTCGAACTTGTCACCCGACGAAGCCTGGATTCCGTCGATCAGCGGGGCCGTGACGGACGGCGACCCGACCACCACGATCGGTGCCTGATTCGGCGTCGGCGAATGGAAGGCGCTGACGTAGCACAAGCAGAACATGATGACGAAGAACAACGGAAATGCGAGTCCACTGCCCACCATCTTCCAATTGGTCGGCGGATCGACAACTTCTTCGCTGGGTACTCGGACGTCGGTATCTGTCATATTCCACGCTCTCTTCACTAACCGCATCTAGCTGTCAACACCGTTGACAGACTCAACAGTCAACACCGTTGACACGTTATAGTCAACGCCGTTGACAACGCGGTCGGCGAGCGAGCACAGAGGTCGATGTCGTGACACCCACGAGGCACACGCCAGAGCAGGAGCACCCCTCGACATCCGAGGCGATTCGCGCGGCGGCGTTCCAACTGTTCGGCGAGCACGGGTTCGGCGGCACGTCAATTCGCGCCATCGCCAAAGTTGCCGGAATCGATCCGGCCCTGGTCATCCGGCATTTCGGGTCCAAAGAAGCACTGTTCCTGGAAACCACGCCGGTTGCGGACTACTTCGAAGGCCAGTTCGACGGCCCACTCGACACCCTCGGTGAGCGAATCGCCGCCTTCGTCCTGGGCAAGGCCGACGCCCGGATGCTGTCGGTGTACACAGCGCTCATGCGAGCGTCGGACAGTCCACGCATCCGGGAGCGACTCCGAGACATGACCGGAGTATTCGCCACCAATCTCGCCGCTCGTCTAGACGGCGAAGACGCGTACACCCGCGCACTCCTGGTCTCCGCCCAGGTGTCCGGGCTGTTGAGCGTCCTCAGCGACGAGAGTATCCCCCAGTCCGCAGATCGCGACGAGTTGGCAAAACTCTACGGCCGGGCGATGCAGACGCTGATCGATCAGTACTGAGCGATGACCTCCTCGGCAAACCGCCGAACGGAGTCGAGTCGTCCCTGACGATCACCGGAGTCAACTCCGTAGTGATACCAGGGCAAAACTCTGATTTCCGTGACTCCGAGAGTCTCGAGTTCGCGATATCCGTCCAGATCACGAACATCCGTCGGCGAGACGTTGACGCCGAAAGGAACATCGGCACGACCGTACTCGACCCGCAATTCCGTGAGACGATCGATGGCGCAGGCTAATTCGGCTTTGGTCGTGTTCACCGACATCCAACCGTCGGCCAGCCTGGCTGCACGACGCAACCCCGGTTCGCTGTGCCCACCGATGTAGATCGGAACCGGAATCTCCGGAGCAGGACTGATCATCAGAGCGTCGAAATCGTAGTGCTTGCCGTGGTATTCGACCCATTCCGGCCCACGTCCCGCACACACCGCCTTGATGATCTCGATGGCTTCGTCGGTACGCGCGCCGCGGGTGCGCATCTCGGTACCGGTGAAGGTGAATTCCTCGGGAATCCAGGACAAACCGACGCCGAGAGCGACGCGGTTCCTCGACATCACGGCCATGGTCGCGACCTGCTTGGCAGTCAACAGCGGATCGCGCAGTGGAAGTTTGAACACGTTGGTGTAGAACTGAATTCGCGATGTGACGGCCGCCATCGCCGCCATGGCAATGAACGGATCAGGCATCGGCGTCTCGGGCGCCCACATCCGCTTCCCGTCAGCAGTGTACGGGTACGGCGCCGACACCTGCTCCGGATAGAACACGGAATCCGGCATCGCGATTCCGTCGAACCCCACCTCTTCGGCGACCTGCGCCAACTCGCACAGTTCCAGCGCGTCGATCATCGCACCCGCCAAGGACCACTTCATCGTTCCACCGTTTCGCCGTTGGGCGAGATCCAAGCGCCGCCCAAGAACATGATGTCGGTGATGTTGCGAACGACGCCGTGAACGTTGCCGTCCCATGCGGTCAACACCGACGCCGGCCCCCAGATCACGTAAGGCACAGTCGCGTTGGCGTACTCCTGCACCTTGCTGATCGCCTCACGGACAGCATTGTCCGTCGATGCCGTCTGCACAGCTGTGATCATCGCGTCCATCTCCGGGTCCGCGAAGCCGGACGGGTTGTTCTTCGAATCACTGGCCATACTGTTGTACAAATTGAGGTACGGCGCTTCTTCTCCGACCGGAGCGCCACCTCTGGTCATGTCGAAATCGTGGTCCTTGTATACCCGTCGAACCAGATCGGTCACATCGGTCGCGTAGTCGATGGTGACGTCGAAACCGATCGCGTTCAGCGAAGCCTGAACCGTCAGTGCCGTCGCCTGTTGGCTCGGCTCCGAGGTGGTGAGGTAGCGGAGTTTCCCGTCGTACCCGTCGGACTTCGCTTGATCGAGCAGCGCCTTTGCCTTCACCTGATCGAACGGAATGGCTGCTGTGTTGTTGTACCAACGTGACGTCTGCGGGACCAGTTCGGAACTGGCGGTGCCCAATCCGTTGTTCGCCCGGGTATTGACCGCCGCCGGATCCACCCCGTAGGCGATCGCCTGACGGACGCGAACATCGGCCCCGGGCTTGCCCTCACGGTTGTTGATCGTGCCGATCCCGTTCTGTCCGGTCGGACTGAGGTAACCCGAGTATCCTTCGTCGAGAGCTTGTTCGATCACGGCCTCGTCGCGGAGGATGTACGTCATGTCGATCTGGCCGCTCTTCAACGATTCGTACTGAGACTGCGCACCCGACGTGGGAACAAACCGCACTGTGTCCAGTGGAGGTTTACCGCCCTGATAATCCGTGCGTGCGGCGAGTACCAGTTCTTCGTGCGGGGCGAACTTGGCCAAGGTGAACGGACCCGCCCCGATCGGTGTGAACGCTCTCTCCCCGGTTCCTGAAACCGACCCTGCCTCTCCCCCTGAACTTCGCGCAACGATCATTCCGGGCCCGAGCGACAACAGCGCCGGGAATTGACGCCAGGGCCGCTCGAGCACGAATTCGACTGTGGTGGCGTCGGGCGTCTCGATCCGATCCACGATGTTGAGCCAGGTCTGCGATACATCACCCTTGCCTGCCACGAATCGATCGATACTCCACTTCACCGCTTCCGCGTCGAGCGGACTTCCGTCGCTGAAGGTGAGGCCGTCAGCCAAAGTGACGGTGTACGAGGTGAAGTCGCTGTTGTTCGACAGTGTCTTCGCGAGTTGTGGCACGAAGCTCCCGTTTGTGGAGTCGCTGCGTACCAGCGTGTCGTAAATCGCGGCCATTTCGGTTCCGCCGGTCGAACCGGCGGCTTGCGTTCTCGTGGGGTCCAACGAGGAAGGGAACGAATAGGACCCGAAGGTGAGAACACCGCCGTCGATCCGCTCCCCCACATCTGGGGCGCCCACAAAACCAGCTGCGCCACTACTGCTCGATGAAGCCGATCCCGAGTTGTCCCCACTGCTCGACGCGCAGCCGGCCAACATCAATGCACCGGCAAGCCCGAGCGCGACAAAGCGAGGGCCGAACCTAATCTTCCTGGTGTACATACGTTCCCAATCTCCGTCAGCGTGTCAGATCTTGACTACCTTTGACGTCGGGATCGGGTGCGAGTCCGCCTTGATCCAGCGCAGCGCCCATGTCCCCTCGGCATGCGAATCGGTGTCGATCCAGTTGCCATAACCCGGATCCTTCGCCGCCACGACGATTGTCATGGTGCCGTCGTCGTTGAGCTTCGCGGTGTGATTGTTGATGTAGATGTTCGTGCGGTTGTAGTCGAGGGACTCGACCCAGAAGTTCTGCAGCACGAAGTTGAAGTACTCGCAGTTCGGAACCTCGGTCTCGATGACCCACGCCTCGTCCTCGGCGAGCTTCCAGTAACCGTGGAAGTAGAAGATCGTCGGATCGCCGCCGGCATCCTGGAAGTAGTCCTGTCCCCAGTCGAAAATCTCGTTGGTGTGCGGCTGGAATTTGCGCGACCATTCCAGGAAGGTCTCCGCCATCCCCTTCACGATCCCGACGGACTTGGTGAGGCGCTCGCCGATCTCTTCCGGACTCAACGGGACGAACTCCCCGTCCGGGTTCAGGCATTCGATGGTCAGATCACCGATGACCTCGTTGCGCCGATCCCGGTGAGTTTGCCGAACGGAGATGAGGTTGCTGTCGGGCGCCAAAGGCAGCCAAGCACCCTCGTCGGGCTTGTCGACGCTCGCGATGAACTCGAAACGGCCGTTCTCGTCGACCTCGAGGTCGTGGATATGCAGATCGCCGGTCTGCAGCATGGTGCCGTCGATGTGGTACCGATTTACGCGCGAGCCGAAGGTGATCAGCGGGACGGTGCCTCGGGTGCCGATGATCCGGTAGTTGTACTTACCGGAAATGTTGGCGCGCATGTAGACGTTGTCCGGGTTGTCGGCACCGATCTTCGTCATCATGTTCGGGTTCGGAGCCGACGAGAACTGCGGCCACCGTGGATCGGTGTACTCGACACAGTTGATCGTGCCGTACCGAAGCAACCGACTCAGGTAGCGGACGCCCTCGGCTTGAGTCAGCGGATCCTGAGGGACGATCTCGTCTTCCAGGACCTTTCCGACCTCGAGCAGATCTGCGCAGAACTTTTCCCAAACAGCATTCATGTGAATCTCCTTGTTTCGGTTGGGGCTTCGCCCTGTGCGCCTTTTTGGTAGTCGGCACTACCAAAAAGGCGCACAGGGCCGGAGGCCTTCAGGGTGTGGTGGCGAACTTCGCTTCGACGTCGGCAGCGCTCACGCCGAAATCCTCGAGCGAATAGCGATGCGACGGACGACGGTGCTCGGCAAGGCTGGCCTGATGCGACGCCTCCACCGCGGCGCGGGCGTCGTCTGTGAAGGGCAGGGCGAACTGTGCATAGATCTTCTCGACGGTGCCGACCGCACCGGCGATGAAGTCCTTGTAGTCGACGTCGATGAACTGATCGGGGTTGTAACGGCTACGGGCATTGTTGAAGTTCGCGTTCCCTCGCGCCCACAGGTCCAGTTGCGTGCGCCCGATGGCGGGACGGTCGAATGCCTTCGACATGTCGTGTCCGCCCTGCTCTACGAGGCTGAAGGTGGACGCCATCGATGTCAACGGGTCTCGGAAGGTCCGAACGAACAGTGCATCCGGATAGACCGACATGATCTCGTTGATCGCGAAGACATGGCTCGGGCTTTTGAGCACCCACCGTCTGTCCTGGTCGTGCAGCCCGATCAACTGCAGGTTCTTCTTGTGCCGCGCATATGTTTCGGTCCAGTCCTGCTCCGCCAGCCACCGGGTGTAACTCGGCACGTACGCCACCGTCTCGAACGCGGTCGAGAGCATCGTCTGCTGCAGCAGCCGCCAGCATTCCTCGACCTCCTCCGCCCCCATGAAATGAACCTTCATCAGGTCTGCCTCGTTACGCTGGCGAGCACGGTAGAAGGCGTCGGAGCGAACGTAATCTTCGTTCTCCGACCACTTGTCGCGCTCGGGGCGCGGCTGCGGCGTCTCGGCGAGCCACATCTCGGCGCCCTGATGCGCTGGGTCGGCACCGAGCAAGCGGTGCAGCGCGGTGCTGCCGGTGCGGGTCAACCCGACCACGAAGATCGGGCGTTCGATCGGAACATCTACGTGCTCTGGATATTTCGCGAATCCGGCCTCACTGGTCAGGCGACCCGCGAGCGCTCCGACGATCATCTTGCGAGCGATCACCTTGCCGTGAGGAGTGAGGTCGGCCTCGTTCTGGAACGACTCGAGGAGAACTCGAAGTCCTTCGAGATAGCTTTCGCTGCCGAAGTTTTCGTACCCGGCCGCCTCGCGCGCAGCCTGGTGCAGGTCATCGATGGAACCGATGCCGTCGTAATCCTGTGTCATGGCTAGTCCTTGTATGAGTTGATCAGTGGTGCGTGTGACCGCAGTTGACGTCGAGACATTGCCCTGTGATGGCCCTGGCTGAATCGGACAGGAGGAAGACGACAGCGTTTGCGATGTCATCTGGCTCCGGCAATCGGCGCAGATCGGCGCCCGCTGCGATCTCGTCGTAGATCACCTTGGGGTCGACTCCTGCCTCCGCCGCCTTCTTCTCGAACATGTTCTTGACCGAGTCCGCCCAGATATAGCCGGGAGCAACCGAATTGACTCGAACGCCCTTGGGACCGAGATCGATCGACAAACTGCGTGCCATTGCCAGGAGCCCGGATTTCATGATGCGGTAGGCCCCGAACCCGGGAAGCTGGTTGCGCAACACCATGGACGTGACCATCACGACGGACCCGTGCGACTCGATCAATGCCGGAGCAAATTCTCTGGTGACGTTCAACGCCGCGAGCAAGTTGATGTCGATGCCCGACTGGATGGACGCCACGTCGGCGTCCAGGAGCGGGACCTGCGCGGGTTGAACAAATGCGTTGTTCACCAAGCAATGCGCCGCACCGAACTCAGCGACAGTTGTCTCCGCCAACGAAGCGATCGAATCGACGTCGGTGAGGTTCGTCGGTACGGCCAACGCGATTCCGCCGCGGTCTCGAATCTCCCTTGCCACCGATTCCAAGCGCTCGGGTGTGCGGGCAGCCAGAACAACCTTCGCTCCGGCCGCCGCGCTCTGCAGCGCAATCGAACGACCCAGCGCCGGGCCCACTCCCGAGACGACGACAACCTTGCCTGCCAGCAGGCCCTGATGGGTCAGCACAGCGCCTGCGGATCGAGAACAACACTCAGGGAGATGATCTTGCCGTTCTCGTCGAACTCGAACACATCGGTGGCAGCGAAGTCAGGGATACCGGCGCGCTGCACCCGAAGCTGCATGGCTGCGTACTTTCCCGTCACCGAAATCGGACCGAGCAGGCTGACTGTGAAATCGACCTGCGCGTTCGCGGTATCGAATTCGCGAATCTCCTCGATTCCGCGGTAGGTCTGGACCCCCAGCGGTTCGTGTTGAACTGCGTCGGGCGCAAACAGCGCAACCAGTCCGTCGACGTCGTGACTTCCGAGACACTTGACGTAATCTTCTACGGCAGAAACTATTTCAGCCCTGTCAGGCATGGATGCTCCTCGTGTTCAGGCGGATCAAGAAATGGTTCCGCGGGCGCGGAGATGGTCGACGATCGCGATCGCAGCGTCCTCGGTCGTCGTGACGCTGGTGTCGATGTGAATGTCAGGGTTCTGCGGCGGTTCGTACGGCGAATCGATTCCGGTGAAGTTCACCAACTCGCCCCGTCGAGCCTTCTTGTACAGACCCTTGGGATCTCGCTCCTCTGCGACGGCAAGAGCGGTGTCGACGAAGATTTCGACGAACTGTTCGTCGCCGATCAATTCACGGGCGGCATGACGCTCGGCCTCGAACGGTGAAATGAAGGACGCGAGCACGATCAGACCGGCGTCCGCCATCAGTCGGGTGACCTCGGTGACGCGACGGATGTTCTCGACGCGGTCGGCTTCGGTGAATCCGAGGTCTCGATTCAGCCCGTGACGGACGTTGTCTCCGTCGAGGAGGTAGGTGTGCGCGCCGAGTGCGTGCAGTTGACGCTCGACATCGTTCGCGATGGTCGACTTTCCCGAACCGGAGAGACCGGTGAACCACAGAACTGCGGGTTGGTGTCCCTTGAGCCTGGTGTGCGCGGCCTCGTCGACGTCGACGGATTGCCAGTGAATGTTGTCCGATCGACGCAGCGAGTGCGTGATCATGCCCGCACCGACAGTGCCGTTGGTAAGGCGGTCGATGAGGATGAAGCTACCGGTGTCACGGTTGCCGACGTACGGGTCGAACGGGACCGGTCGATCGAAACTGAGGTTGCAGACACCGATTTCGTTGAGCGCGAGAGTAGTCGTTGCGGTCTTCTCGAGAGTGTTGACGTTGATCTTGTGTTTCGGTTTGGTGATGCGCGCAGTGACTGTGACGGTACCGATCTGGCACAGGAACGGCCGTTCGGGCAGCATGGGAGCCTCACCCATCCAGACGATGCAGGCCTCGAACTGATCGGCTACGGCCGGCGGATTGTCGCCGATGGACAGCACATCACCGCGACTGATGTCGATCTCGTCGGCGAGCGTGATGGTGACCGAGCGGCCCGCACCGGCAACGTCGAGGTCGCCACCCATGGTCACGATGCGCTCGACTGTGGACGTCTTTCCACTGGGGAGCACGCGGATGGGATCTCCGGGAGATACGGTGCCGGAAACGATCTGGCCGGAGAATCCGCGGAAGTCGAGGTCCGGCCGGTTGACCCACTGCACCGGCATCCGGAACGGAGCCGCGGCGGCAGCATCGTCGATGTCCACGCTTTCGAGATGCTCGATCAGGCTTGGTCCGGAGTACCACGGGGTATTCGCACTGCGCTCGGTGAGATTGTCACCCATGTATGCCGACATCGGGATGGCGACGAACCCGTCCAGACCGATCTCGTGAGCGAACTCTGCATAATCCGCGGTAATGGCATCGAAGACCTCTTGCGAGTAGTCGACGAGGTCGAGTTTGTTCACGGCAAGCACCACGTGCTTGATCCCCAGCAACGACACCAGATACGAGTGCCGGCGGGTCTGGGTCAGTATCCCCTTGCGGGAATCGACAAGGATCACAGCAAGATCGGCGGTCGACGCGCCCGTCACCATGTTTCGGGTGTACTGCTCGTGCCCCGGAGTATCGGCGACGACGAACTTGCGTCGCTCGGTCGTGAAGTAGCGGTAGGCGACGTCGATCGTGATGCCCTGCTCACGTTCGGCGGCGAGGCCGTCGACCAGGAGCGCGAAATCGAGCCCCTCCCCCTGGGTTCCGCTCTTGCGCGAATCGGCTTCGAGCGCCGTCAACTGGTCGTCGAAGACGAGTTTCGATTCGTAGAGCAGACGGCCGATCAAGGTGCTCTTGCCGTCGTCGACGCTGCCGCACGTGATGAATCGCAGCATGCTCTTGTTTGCATGACGTTCGAGGTACGCCTCGATGTCGTCAGCGATCAGATCCGAGGAAACAGTCATCAGAAGTACCCCTCTTGCTTCTTCTTTTCCATCGACGCGCTGGAGTCGTGGTCGATGACCCGTCCCTGGCGTTCGGAAGTGGTGGTGAGCAACATTTCCGAGATGATCTCGGTCAGGCTCGTTGCGGTCGATTCGACGGCTCCGGTCAGCGGGTAGCAGCCGAGGGTGCGGAAACGAACGCTCTTGAGTTCCGGGGTCTCTCCCGGCAGTAACGGCATCCGGTCGTCGTCGACCATGATCAGCGCACCGTCCCGCTCTACGACGGGCCGCTTGTCGGCGAAATACAGCGGAACGATCGGAATCTCTTCCTGGCGTATGTATTCCCACACATCCAGCTCGGTCCAGTTCGAGAGAGGGAAGACGCGCAGGCTCTCGCCCGGCGCTTTGCGGACGTTGTACATCCGCCACAGTTCCGGTCGCTGCTGCTTGGGATCCCAACGGTGCGCAGCTGATCGGATCGAGAAGATGCGTTCCTTGGCGCGGGATTTTTCTTCGTCACGTCGGGCGCCGCCGAATGCAGCGTCGAACTTGTAGTGATCGAGGGCTTGTTTGAGGCCTTCGGTCTTCCACATATCGGTATGGACAGCGCTGCCGTGAGTGAACGGGTTGATCCCCTGCTTCACGCAGTCCGGGTTGGTGTGGACGATCAGATCGAGATCGCCTGCAGCAGCGGTACTGTCACGAAGTTTGTACATTTCACGGAACTTCCACGTGGTATCGACGTGCAGAAGCGGAAACGGCAGCTTCGACGGATAGAAGGCCTTGCGCGCCAGATGCAGCATCACGGCGGAGTCCTTGCCCACCGAGTACAACATCACCGGGTTCTCGCTCTGGGCAACAGCTTCACGCATGATGTGAATGCTCTCGGCTTCGAGTCGTTCGAGGTGCGTCAGTGTCGCGGTCATCGGCCCAGTTCCTCCAGTGCTTTCGGGGCGAGTTCGGGTCGGCAGATCAGCAGATCCGGCAACCACGGGTTTTCCTGGTTGTAGCGCAGTTCGCTGCCATCGATACGCGAAACATGCAGTCCCGCAGCACGTGCGACAGCAACGGGCGCCGCCGAATCCCACTCGTACTGTCCGCCCGCATGTGCATAGATGTCTGCCTCACCCGAGACGACCGCCATTGCTTTGGCTCCGGCGGATCCCATTTCGATCAACTCCGCGCCCATCGAGTCGGCCATGCGCATGACCGGTTCCGGACGACGCGTCCGCGATACGACGACTCGAACCGGCGTCGCGGCATCCCGTTCGGTTCGATCATCGCTGCTCGAATAGGTGACGCCAAGGGCAGGCATTGCGACCGCACCCGTTGTGAGGACACCGTTTTCGGTCAGTGCAACATGAACGGCCCAGTCCGGTCGTCCGGCCTCGCCGTACTCACGGGTGCCGTCGAGAGGGTCGACGATCCACACCCGATCCGCAGCCAGCCTCGCGAGGTCGTCAGCCCCTTCCTCCGACAGCACTGCATCCGCAGGAAAGCGTCGGGCAAGTTCGGCGACGATGAATTCGTGACTGAGCCGATCGGCCGCGTTCTTGAAAGTCGCGACATCACCGTCGTTTTCGCCGAGGGATTTCCGATGGTCGAGCAGAAGTTCTCCAGCCGCAGCGGCGATGTCGATCGCCGCGCGTTCATCGTTAGTGCGTGTCATAGGTACTCCACAACTGTGTAGACCTCCCGATCGATACGGGAAGAAAGGTCAGGCCGACCGCAGAGTGTCCAGCACTTTGCACTGGCCTCGATGTGGTCTGCGCCATACCGTAACACCAGAATGAACGATGTTCATTCTATTTCGAACAATGTTCATTCTATGATCTGAGTCACATCAAATTCTGGACGGCGCTCGACAACGAACAGTGTTCGATGTGAATTGAGGATGCCGACCACCGCGACTACGGTGATCAAATGAGCAGTACCAGCAGCAAGTCGATCTACGGCGACGCCGAAGTGCGTCGACGCCGAACTCTCGACGCGGCGATCTCGCTTCTGGACGAAGGAGGCTACTCCGCGCTCACGATCCGCGCTGTCGCCAAACGAGCCGGCACCAGCACTGGCCTGATCTACCAGTACTTCGTCGACAAGCAGGACATCTTCGCCGCCCTCCTCAGCGAAAGTCAGCTGGAAATGGCGGACTTCGTGAACTCGCTCCCCCGCGAGCAGGGACTGAGCGCCTTACTCGAGTCCATGATTTCCGAGTTTGCTCGGCACTGGGCACGGGTGGGTCGACTCACCACCACTTGGCGCGACATCGAAGGCATGGCCGGGTCCGACCGAGAAAGCATGCGGGAACTTCACGCATCCGTAGCGGTCTACAACTCGGCATTGATTCGAGCGCTCACCGAATCTGCTGCAGCCGAAGGGAGCCGGTTGATCGACGACCCCGCGTTGATCCATCTCGTGCTCTCCGGACTCAAAGGCCTGTCGGACACCATCGTCATCAACATCGCCAAAGAAGTCACACCCGAGTACTTCGTGAGCTTCTCCGCCCGGGCGCTCGCGCGGTCCATCACGGAGTGACGGACCGACACCTTACGAACGAACGAGGCGAGCGATGGCCGCCTGAGCTTCCTTGATCTTGACGTCCGCTTCCGGACCACCCTGCTTGGCAGCTTCGACGACGCAACCCGCAAGGTGGGCGTCGAGAAGCTTCAGGGACACGGACTGCAACGCGCTCGTCGCGGCGGATACCTGGGTGAGCACGTCGATGCAGTACCGGTCGTCTGCGACCATGCGTGAAATTCCGGCTACCTGACCTTCGATACGACGAAGGCGCTTGAGCAGATCGTCCTGCTCGGGGCTGTAACTACTCATACCGCAACTATACCCCCTACCCGTATGAGGGCTACTGCGATGCGACGAAGCCCACCCGGACGCGGCGCACGACATCGATGGCCATCAGCCCCGCAACCAGAATCGACAACCCGGCGCCCGAGATCCAGAGACCGTCGTAGTGCGTGCTCTCGAACGGTGGAGCGCCCTCCAGTATCGGTCCGAAGTCGGACGTCGTCGTACCCGCTCGCCAGCACACGACCGCCAGAATCGTTGCGGCGACGATACCGAGTACACCGATCCACGTCTTCACGTCGACACGCGGGGATGGCTGTGGCTCAGTCATCGGCAGACCCGTCCGGTTCGACACCAACCACAACGACCTGACTCAACGCCTCGCGAAGTGCCTGATCGTCCTTTGCCCACGCCCGCACCAATCCCCCGGTGGTCAAACGTAAGCCGATACCGTGCCGACGCCTGGGCACTCCGGACAGCTCACCGAGCGCGCGTGCCGTTTCCCACGGTTCCATTTCGTCCTCGTAGGCAGCGTCGTCGGACTCCGGGAACACCTCGGCGATCTCGGTGATCGGCACCTCTTCGGTTCCCTGACGCAACGTGGTCGCGGTCAGAAGTACGCTCGCGTGCCGCCGTGCTGCGATCACCTGCACGTAGACCAATCCGGTGAGGATCACGGCGAACATCGCCAGACCGAACCAATGCACCACCGGGCCGGTGAACAGTTCGATGACCAAGGCGATCAGGCAGAAGATCGGACCGAACGCGATGGCCCACCACCGAGAACCCGGTTCGTAGTACAGAACGTCCGGGCCGATTTCCGGCGCGCGATCAGCCACGGGCAAACCAACTTCGGGTGGTGTCGCGGTAGATCGCGACGCAGGCACAGATCAGCATGACGGGAACAACCAGCGCGAGCACGGTACTGATCCCGGCGACGACCAGCGCGATCTGCAGCACCGCGAACACTCCGGACACGATCACCAGGATCCGTCGGCACAACGCCCTTCCGGCGCGAGTGGGACCGGCGAGGCCGCCGATCGCGAGGCCGGTCAACAGCAGAACCAGCCCTGACACCCGCACGAAGGTGACGTAGATGTCGATGTTTCCGGCCGAAACGCCTTGATCGGTGAACTGCTCACGCAACGAATACGAAGCGCTGGTGACATTGATCAGGCCGAAGAGTATGAGCAGGAACGCGCTGGCGATCCACAGCCAGAATGCTGCCTCGACAGCCGTCGGGCGCCTGACCTTCGTAGAGATACTCACGGGTTCAAGTGTGCGCTATCCGCTGACGATGCCCGGAATCATGAGCATCAGGAGTGTCACCAGAACAGAGGCTCCGAGGATCGCGAACAAGATCACTTCGGTGCGTGAACCACGTTGGCGCAGTGGCGCGTCGTGGGTGCTTTCCGTACGCAGGGCTTCCTGAGAACTCATCGCGTCCGACCTCTCCCCTACTACTTCAGTGACCCGTTTCACAGTACCCCGAGCTACCTACCGGTTCCCCGCCGGGGGGAAACGAAGAAAGTACGGATTGGACTCTTTTCGGTGCATCATCACGATCGCCCCGACAGCAGCAACTGCCTGCAGGATTTCCGCTCCGCCGAACAGCAGAGTGGCCGCGCCGCCGTCTCCGCCGAGCCCGAAGATCACCGGGATCGCGGAGACCAGCATGAAGACGCCACAGAACGTCAGCAACATTCGAGCCCAGTTCTTGCCGCGACTCATCGCGCGCACGAACAGAAGGAACACGGCGGTGACGATCACGACCAAAACCGCAGAGAATACGATGACCAGTGGGAACATGCCCTCCACGTCGGAACGCGTCAGACCGGCGTCGACAGCTGCCTGATTTCTGAGCATCTCGTCGACGAACATCGACTTCTGCCCGAGCAGCATCCAGATCATCGCGCCGCCCTGGACCAACCCGAGCGCCGTCACAGCCCACCACAACTGAATCGCAGTCACGATGTCCGTCGGCGGCTCGGGTTTCGGCGCAGGTCCCGGGTATCCGTTGTAACCGGGGCCGTATCCCGGGATCTGACCCGTCGGCATCGGTCCGAGTTCGCGGTACGGCTGATTCTCGAACGGCTGGTTCTCGTAGGGAGGTTCCCGGCGGGGCGGTTCCTGGCGCGACGGCGGCCACTGCTCGGTCATGACACCAGCGTATCGGTCGATACCGGCGCAGCCACCATGCGTGACTCCGTCACAGCCATCCGGCAACTTCCGACGCCCAGTAGGTGAGGACCACGTCGGCACCGGCGCGGCGAATGCTGATGAGCGATTCGAGAATCGCCGCGTCCCGATCGATCCACCCGTTCTGCGCGGCCGCAGTGATCATCGAGTACTCCCCCGAGATCTGGTACGCAGCGACCGGAACCGGGGACCGGTCGGCGGTCTCACGCAGAATGTCCAGGTAGGACATTGCAGGCTTGACCATCACCATGTCGGCGCCCTCGGCGACGTCGAGGTCTACCTCGCGCATCGACTCGCGGCGATTGGCGCCGTCCTGCTGATACGTACGACGGTCGCCTTGCAGTGAGGATCCGACGGCTTCACGGAACGGCCCGTAGAACGCTGACGCATATTTCGCGGCATAGGCGAGCTGGCCGACATCGACATACCCCGAAGCATCGAGTGCACCGCGGATCGCAGCCACCTGACCGTCCATCATGCCGCTGGGGCCGAGCAGGTGCGCACCCGATTCAGCTTGCGCGAGAGCCATTTCGACGTATCGGATCAAGGTCGCGTCGTTGTCGACAGCGCCGCCGGCAGTCAACACGCCGCAGTGGCCGTGATCGGTGAACTCGTCGAGGCAGGTATCGGCCATGATGACCGTCGAATCGCCGAGTTCGTCTGCCAGAGCGCGCAATCCGACGTTGAGGATTCCGTCGGGATCGGAGGCGCCGGACCCCTGGGGATCCTTGTCCTCCGCCTTCGGGACACCGAAGAGCATCAGGCCACCGACGCCGGCTTCCACCGCTTCCACCGCTGCGGACCGCAGCGAATCGAGGGTGTGCTGGAAAACGCCTGGCATGGAACTGATCTCACGCGGTGCGTCGATGCCGTCGGCGACGAACATCGGCAAAACGAGGTGCCGGGGTTCGAGCGAGGTCTCTGCCACGAGTCGCCGGAGCGCAGGAGTGCGCCGGAGCCGGCGAGGGCGATGAGTGGGAAACACGAGAAGTAGCCCTCCTTCGTCGGAACCTGTGAGCGGTTGAGGAGTCCACAGACTCCTCAACCCCTCACGGGTGCGCTAGCGCCTTCGAGACTTCTTGCGCGGGGGCGGCAAAGCACCTTCGGCGCGCAGACGAGCAGCATGCTCGGCGAGAGCCTCCACCAGCGGTCCCACCTGCGAGGTCTCGGGCTGCACGTCGACGCGCAGACCGAACTCGATAGCGGTTTCGGCCGTCTTCGGGCCGATGCACGCGACCAACGTGCGGGCGTGCGGCTTGCCGGCGATGCCGACGAGGTTGCGCACGGTCGAGGACGAGGTGAAGCAGACGGCGTCGAATCCACCGGTCTTGATCATCTCGCGGGTCTCGGCCGGCGGCGGCGCTGCCCGGACGGTGCGGTAGGCGGTGACGTCGTCGATCTCCCAACCGCGTTCGCGCAGGCCCTCTGCGAGGGTTTCGGTCGCAATGTCCGCCCGCGGCAACAGAACCCGGTTGACCGGATCGAAAACGTCGTCGTACGGGGCGAATTCGGCCAACAGGCCTTCGCTGGACTGCTCACCGGTCGGGATCAGCTCGGGGTTGATGCCGAACGAGCGCACCTTGGCTGCGGTTGCTTCACCGATGCAGGCGATCTTCACACCGGAGAAGGCGCGAGCGTCGAGGCCGAACTCTTCGAACTTCTCCCACACTGCGCGAACAGCATTGGTGGAAGTGAAGACGACCCACTGGTAGCGACCGTCGACGAGTCCCTTGACCGAACGCTCCATCTGAGCCGGGCTGCGAGGCGGCTCGACGGCGATGGTCGGAACCTCGATCGGGATCGCTCCGTGAGTGACCAGACGGTCGCTCATCTCGCCGGCCTGATCCTTGGTGCGCGGCACGAGGACGGTCCAGCCGTACAGAGCGCGCGATTCCCACCACGACATCTTGTTGCGCTGCGCGACAACCTTGCCGACGGTGACGATGAGCGAGCCCACCAGTTCGGATCCGGCTTCGTTGAGCGTCGCGAGAGTTGCCTCGACGGTTCGCTGCTGACGAGTGGTACCGCGGACGGTGATCGCAGCAGGCGTCTGCGGGGCCAAGCCGTTCTCGACCAGCGCGCTGGCGGTCTCGGCGAGATGTCCGGACGTCGCGTGCAGGACAAGCGGTCCCGGTGCAGCGGCCAGAGCAGCCCAGTCGACTTCACCGCGAACGTCGGCCTCGGTGTGACCCGAGCCGAGCGCCATGCCGGCGTAGCTCGGCACAGCCGAACCGGAAGGCAGACCCGGGAGAACCTCGAACTGAACCTGCGTGCGGGCGACTGCGGTGACCTCTGCGATCACGGAATCCGTGGTCAGCGGGTCGCCGGAGACCAGACGCACGACGTCGTGGCCGTTCTTGGCCTCGTGCACCAATGTCTTTGCAACCTCGGCAGGCTCGCCGAGTGCCGGACGCACGTCCGCGATCAGCTCGCCGGTCTCCTCGTCGCGGCCCATGTCGATGCCGACGAGTGCGACGACGCCCTTGTCGACATCCGGATCGGTGAATGCCATTGCGGCGCCGGTGAGGACGTCACGTGCGCGAACGGTGAGCAGGGCGGGGTCGCCCGGTCCCGATCCCACGAACAGGATCCGTCCGGGAGTGTTCTTTCGGACTCGGGTCATCGGTGATTCTCCAGTGCGCTGTATCGAAATGGGAACTTGGTGCAAGTGCAAAGTGGGGCGTCAAACATCGGCTGCCTCGCCTGTAGTCACGTTCATCAACTCGCGGGCGCCGAGTTCGAGTAACTCGCGCGCTACCGCTCGGCCGAGTTCCTCGGCCTTGTCCGGCGCACCCACTGCGCCGGTACGGATGACGTCCGAACCGTCGATGGCGGCTGCGCAGCCGCGTACCGACAGTTCGTCGAAGATTCTGCCGTCGTCGTCGAGGGATTCGACGATCTCCGCGATCGCTCCCACCGGAGCGGTGCAGCCGGCTTCCAACTCGGCGAGCAGTGCGCGCTCGGCCGTAACTGCCGCCCGGGTACCCGCGTCGTCGTGCTCGGCGAGGATCGCCGCCAATTCCACATTGGCAGAAAGGCATTCGACGGCCAGAGCACCCTGCGCCGGAGCGGGGAGCATCTGCACGGGCTCGATGTTCTCGGTGATGAGATCGAGCAGACCGATACGAGACAGGCCGGCGCGAGCGAGGATCACGGCGTCGAGTTCACCGGATTCGACCTTGCCGAGACGGCGCTGCAGGTTGCCCCGCAACGGCACGATGTCGAGGCCGAGACCGAGTGCCTTCAGCTGCGAAACACGGCGCGGCGCCGAGGTTCCCACCTTGGAACCGGCCGGAAGCTCCCCGAGGACCAGACCGTCACGGGCGACCAGCGCGTCACGCGGATCTTCGCGTGGCGGAATCGCCGCGATGACGAAACGCGGGTCCTGCGCGGTCGGTAAGTCCTTGTAGGAATGCACCGCAACGTCGACGCGGTTGTCCAGCAAGGCTTCTCGAAGCTCTGCCGTGAACACTCCGACGCCGATCTTCTGGACGGGATCGGTGGACTGGTCGCCCTTGGTCTTGATGATGACCAACTCGGCGGGATGTCCGGCCGCAATGAGGGCATCGCGCACGGTACCGGCTTGCGTGGTCGCGAGAAGACTTCCGCGAGTGCCGATCCGCAGCGGGCTCCCCGATCGAGGGGTGGTGACGCTCATGCCTGCAGGTCCCTTCCAGTGCGGTCGCCGTCCACCAGATCGGTGGGTGTGGCCACGGCCGCGGGAGATCCGGGGCTGAGTTCGAAGAGTTCGCGCAGCGCTGCTGCGTAGGAGTCGCCGCCGGGGGCCGACGCGAGTTGCTTGACGCGCACGGTCGGGGCGTGGAGCAGCTTGTCCACGACGCGTCGCACGGTGCGTGCAACCTCGTCGCGCTGCGGATCGTCCAGGCCGGGCAGACGCGAATCGAGTCGCATCAGTTCGGCTTCGACGACGTCGGCGGCGCGCTGCCGCAAAGCCGTCACGGTCGGAGTGACCTCGGCGAGGCGCTGTCCGGCAAGGTAGGTCGCAAGCTCACCGGCGACGATGGTGCGTGCGGCATCTGCGTCGGAAGCGGCTGCGCCCGCCGCTGGATCACGCTGCAGCGTCTCCATGTCGAGAACGGTCACACCCGGCAGGCCGGCGACGGCGGGATCGATGTCGCGCGGCAGCCCGAGGTCGCAGATGACGAGGTGCTTGGTGTTGTCGCGATCGGGCTCGGCGAGTGCGCGGTGCACATCCGCCAGGGTGACCACTGCCCCGACCGCGCCGGTACAGGTGACCATGACATCTGCCTGCGCCATCGCGGCCGAAAGCTGATCGAAGGCAACACCGTCGGCGTCGACGCCGTTGGAGCGTGCCGTCTCTGCCAGGTGCTCGGCGCGTTCCTGTGTCCGGTTGACGACGACGATGCGTGCGATTCCGGCGCGGGTGAGATGCGCAACCGACAGACCGCCCATCGATCCTGCCCCGACAACCACGGCAGTGCGGCCGACCAGGCCACCCTCACCGATGATGCCCGCTGCACGATCGAGAGCCACGGACACGACTGATGCTCCGGCGGAGTCGATTCCGGTTTCGGAATGCACTCGCTTGCCGACGCGCAGTGCCTGCTGAGCCAGTTCGTGGACTACGCGTCCGGCGGCCTGCTGCGCATCCGAAGATGCGTAGGCCGAACGGATCTGGCCGAGGATCTGCTGTTCGCCGATCACCATGGAATCGAGGCCGCTGGCCACCGCGAAGAGGTGCTCGACGGCTGCTTCGCTGTAGCGGACGTACGCGTGAGCGTGCAGCGCTGTCAGGTCGAGACCCGAATGGTCGGCCAGGATTTCACCGACCTCGGTGAGTGCACCGTGGAACGCGTCCACCACCGCGTAGACCTCCACCCGGTTACAGGTGGAGACGATCATCGCTTCGGAGATGTGCGAAGACGCCAGAAGCTTGTCGATCAGCTTCGGACGATCGGTGTCGGTGACAGCTACTCGCTCGAGCACCGGGACGGGCGCGGTTCGATGCGAGACCCCGACAAGCAGAACACTCACGGCGCGATCACTGATCCGTTTCTTGTCGAACCTGCTCCGACCGGAGCGGGTGAACTGGTGGATGGGACTGACGAAGCGGATGCGGCGTGAGCCACTCGTACTCGCGGCGCGCTGGATGCCTGATCGGCATTGCGCGCACTGTTGAAGGAGAGAACCTGCATCTCGACGGCTAGATCTACACGTCGCAGTTCCACGTGATCGGGAACGTCGAGGGCGATCGGCGAAAAACTCATGATGCAGCGCAGCCCGGCGCTGACGAACTGGTCGCACACGCCCTGAGCTGCCTCGTCCGGTGTGGAGATGACGCCGATGGTCGCATTCAGTTCACGGCAGGCGACGGTCAGTTCCTCGGTGCTGCGCACGACGAGATCCCCGACTCTGCTTCCGATTCGATCTGCATCACTGTCGAAGAGTCCGACCATCTCGAAACCGCGGCGGCTGAATCCGCCGTAGCCGACCAGCGCCTTGCCGAGGTTTCCGACTCCGACGAGAACGACCTTGTGCCCACGATCGAGTCCGAGTGCACGCTCGATGCGGATGCGGAGCCTGTTGACGTCGTACCCGACGCCACGGACACCGTTGGGTCCGAGGAACGACAGATCCTTACGCAACTTCGCTGATCCGACACCTGACGCCTGCGCGAGTTCCTCGCTCGAGACGATGGAGGTACCCCGGTCGGACATCACTCCGAGGACCCGCAGGTATGCGGCCAAGCGCGTCACCGTAGCCTGGGGGATGACGCGATCCTGAGCGATCGGGTCGGTAACCGAGGCGCTGGAAGCGTCGGTGACGGAAGAGCCCGCAGCGCCGGTGACGCGCTGAGCCACAGGCTCATGCGTCTGGTGCGGTTCGGTCACGTCGCTGGCTCCTCGTCCGGTCGACACGACTGTCGACCTCCACGATGCTCCGGGGGAATGTTCACACCACGGTAACCGCTTGTGAACCCAT
Source organism: Rhodococcus sp. MEB032 (assembly GCF_030208925.1). Taxonomy (NCBI): domain Bacteria; kingdom Bacillati; phylum Actinomycetota; class Actinomycetes; order Mycobacteriales; family Nocardiaceae; genus Rhodococcus; species Rhodococcus sp. MEB032. The sequence continues at coordinate 44,509 of NZ_JARVSY010000009.1, read as the reverse complement.
GCACAAAGTTGCTCGAGACGGGTTCGATGTGCCGTTCACCTGCAAAGCGGCTCCGCGGACAACTTTGAGGGTTGCCTTACTTGCGTAAATCGTCACGAAGGCGCTCCTCGTCGACTTCCCAGTAACCGTGCTCGCGTCCGTCGAGAAGAATGACGGGCAATCTGTCTCCGTACTCCGCTCTCAGCTCTGGATCCGTCGCGGCAGCTTCGTCCACGTCGATGCACGTCAATTCCAGCTCGAACTCGGAACAGACCCGTCGCAGGACCTCCGCCGCGCCGACGCAGGACGCGCATCCTGCGCGTGTCAACAGGGTCACTTCATGCGTAGCTGCAGTCATCGACGCATACCTTTCTTCTACGGGGACGCCATCTACTTGATCGGTCGAGTGTGCCTCCGGAGCCCCACTCGGTGCCAAATCGGCGGAGAGGAACGTCACACACCACAGGGAAGGTCACCATCCAACCCATCGGGCCTCATCGCGGAGGATAGGCTGACTCGAAGAGTTCTCTGCTCGAGAATGCAACACGGGAGGTGCGGGTGCCTGCGCGATCACTACCGAACGGCTCCGGATTCGGATCAGGGCTTGCCGGGGTCATTCTCCCCGGACGTCGCCACGTGAAGAATCCGCTGGGCCCGAGTGAGTCGGAAGTTCGAGCCAATCTCGCCGGCGAGGCGAGCGCTGACGCAGCTCTGGCATTGCACGAAGCTGCCAACCCCACAGAACCGGAAACCGGCGAAGAGCCCCCGGCCGTTCCGCGCGACCTCACGGCCGCCGCATTCTTCGACGTCGACAACACCATGGTGCAGGGTGCGTCGATCATCCACTTCGCCCGTGGTCTCGCTGCACGAAAGTATCTCAAGACCTCGGATCTGGTGGATTTCGCGTGGAAGCAGATCAAGTTCCGAGTCACCGGCCGAGAAAGTAGCGACGACGTCGCCGAAGGCCGCGAGAAAGCACTGTCCTTCGTGGCCGGTCGATCCACCGCCGAACTCGCCCGCCTCGGCGAGGAGATCTACGACGAGGTCATCGCCGACAAGATCTGGCCAGGCACGAGGGCGTTGGCCCAGATGCACCTCGACGCCGGACAACAGGTGTGGTTGGTGACGGCAACTCCGGTCGAACTGGCTCAGGTCATCGCCGAGAAACTGGGATTGACCGGCGCCTTGGGCACTGTCGCCGAGAGTGAGGACGGCGTCTTCACCGGCCGACTCGTCGGCGACATCCTGCACGGCATGGGCAAGGCGCACGCCGTACGGACGTTGGCGGTGCGTGAAGGACTCAATCTCAAGCGCTGTTCCGCCTACTCCGACAGCCACAACGACGTTCCGATGCTCTCGTTGGTGGGGACACCGGTGGCGATCAATCCCGACGCAGATCTTCGTGAACTCGCGAAGAACCGCGGGTGGGAAGTTCGCGATTTCCGCACCGGACGAAAGGCCGCCAAGATCGGCGTACCGACGGCGCTGGTGCTCGGAGCGGTCGGCGGGGCGCTCGCGGCAATTCTCGCCAGGCGCAAAGAACAGAACGTCTGAGCGGGTTCGGTCCGGATCGAGCAGCGATCCGGACCGAACTCAGCCGAGAAAGACGTTGCGACGCTTGGCCAACAGTCGATACAGCGTCTGCTGAATGGTTTCCCGGACGTGGTCCGTGACCTCGAACAGGACCATCGGATCGTCGGCGGCACCGCTCTCGAAGGTGTCGGTGACGATGGGCTTTCCGAACTCGATGTACCACTTCGACGGCAACGGAACCAGGCCGAGCGGCCCGAAGTGTGGAAACAGCGGTGTCACCGGGAAATACGGAAGACCGAGAACGCGTGCGAGTGTGGTGAGATCACCGATTTTGGGATAGATCTCCTCCGAACCCACGATCGAGCACGGAATGATCGGAACACCGGTTCGCATTGCGGCCGACACGAAGCCACCGCGCCCGAACCGCTGCAACTTGTACCGCTCACTGAACGGTTTCCCGATGCCCTTGAATCCTTCCGGGAACACGGCCGCGACTTCACCGTCGTTGAGCAGACGCTCGGCGTCGGGGTTGCAGGCCAACGTATGACCGGCTTTGCGCGCCAGTCCACCCACCACTGGCATCTCGAATGCCATGTCCGCAGCCAACATTCGCAGTGGACGATGCGCTGGATGGTGATCGTGCACGGCAACCGACGTCATCAGTCCGTCGATCGGGATCACACCGGCGTGGTTGGCGACCACAAGCGCTCCCCCGGTGAGGGGAATGTTCTCGATCCCACTGACCTCGACGCGAAACCACTTCTCGAACAACGGGCGCAACATCGGCATGACGACGTTGTCCGCGAAATGCGGGTCGAATCCGAACTCGTCGACCTCGTAGTCGCCCGACACCCGACGTCGGAAGAATTCTGCTGCCGAGGCGATCTGGTCGACGATCGCCGACCTGGCCGAATCGACGAACGTGCTCTCACCGCCGTGGTCGGCCGCCGAGGACACTCCGGACGGATGCCGACGTTCACTTTGTTCACGGATGTCACGCTCCGCACCGGTGACGGACTCACGCGAACGGGAAGTTGCCGACTTTCCGGTGTGAGTTGCGCTGGGCCGCAGGGGAATTACCTTCGCCACGTCAGTCACCCCTTCACCGCACTTCGTCCCGACAGCGGCATGTGCATCACGTCTGCACTTGTTGCCGCCGCGGCGGTGTCACCGCCGAGGATGGTGGTCAACGCATTCTCCGCCCGATCGATCCACTCGGACTTGATGATCCGGCGCGTCTGCATCGCACGCATGAAGTCGTCGAGTGCTTGCATGGTGGTCCATCGCGGCTCGAACCCCAGCTCGCTGCGCATGCGAGTGGTGTCGAGTCCGCAGCCGAACCGGAAGTACTCGAGTTGCTCGTCGGTGTACAGCCTCATGGACGACCCCACCAACGCGCTCCCGACGCTGCGGAACAGAGCGAGCGGCATGGGAACTTCCACCCTGCCTGCCCGGCGGATCGCCTGCGACATCATGACCACTCCGTCGCCGGCGATGTTGTACGTACCCGAAGCGTGTCCGATGGTCGCCTTCTCCAGCGCCGCGAGGGCATCCTCGACGTGGAGCAATTGCAGGCGCGCGTTGCGCCCGACGATGGTGGGCACGAGTGGGGCGGTGACGTAGTGCCCGACGGTTGCAGTCAGCTGAGGTCCGATCAACGGCGCCAACCGCAGAATCCCGACCGAGATGTCCGGGCGCCGACGCCCCATCCCGCGGAGGTATCCCTCGATCTCGAGGCTGTCGCGGGCATATCCGCCCGGCGGCCGGCGGCGCGCACTCATTTCTTCGGTGAACTGAGCGGGATCCTTGGCACTGCACCCGTAGACGACCGAAGCCGAGCGCAGGACCACCTTGCGAACCGTCGGAGCTTTCTGGCAGACCGCGAACAGTTGCATGGCGCCGATGACGTTCATGTCCTTCATCGCGGCGCGGCTGCCGGCTTTGGGGGCTTTCTGAAGCGTCGACGCGTGCACGACGGTGTCGACCTCGGCGTTTCGGATCACTTTGCCGATCAGCGGATTGCGGATGTCTGCTCGCACGAATTCCGCGCGGCCCATTCTGCGCATCATGTCCTTGCTCGGACTGACGGCGTCGACGGCGATGACACGCTCGATCGACGGATTCTGCGCAAGCCTGGTCACCAGGTAGCCGCCGAGAAATCTGCTCGCCCCGGTCACCAGTACGACGCGAGGCGTCGTGCCCCCTGAAGTGTTGTCACCTTCAACCACCAAGTACCCCCATATCCAGTAGAAACGCGCTCTGCCGAAGCGTCCCTCCCGCGATTTTCCCCCATTTTACGGGCAGAGGGGGTCCCGCGCTGACTACCCAAATTTCGGCCATTCAAGACAAACCGCCCAGCCAATGAGACGTGGCACACATCGCTTCCCCCCGAATATGCTGATGCCCGCCACCCCGGAAGGGGTGGCGGGCATCAACAGGTACTGCTTATTTACCGAGTTTCCTGCGCTGTACTCGGGTACGACGAAGCAACTTGCGGTGCTTCTTCTTCGACATGCGCTTGCGACGCTTCTTGATCACTGAACCCATAGCGGGTGTCCCTCACGTTCTTCTCTAGCGTTCCTGCGCACGCCGGTCACGTACGCCTGCGCCAAGCAATTGGCGCCTGGCCCTCGTTTTAACTAGCTCAGCGCCTTACGACACCAGCTTGCTGGTACGACAGTGACTCATCGTACCGGTGTGGAGTCACTCGGCATAAACCGAGCCTCCGGCACAGCAACCGCTGTGCCCGCGACTCGGCTCACGCCGAGGTCATCCTCTTCGAACCGGCTGGTCAGCCGGCATCGAAGTACGAGGTTTCGAGGTAATCGTGTACTGCCTTCGCATGTACACGGAACGAACGGCCCACTCGTACAGCAGGCAATTCGCCACTGTGTACCAACCGGTACACAGTCATTTTCGACACCCTCATCAAAGTTGCTACCTCAGCAACAGTGAGGAATTGCGTGCCGGCCACTGCCGGCTTTCCGTCGTGGGACGAACCCATGGACGGCTTGTTTGCAGACACCATTAATCCACATACCTCCAGCACGACTCGCGCCGCCGGCTTCCCCTCCGGCGGAACAGACACGTACGTACTAAGTCGAGCTTAGCTGTACTGGTGGGGTTAAAGCGACGGGTGTGGCTAAACGGACGACTAATCCGCAGCTGCACCCATCGCGGCCGAGCGCGACTTGGCGGCATCCAAGGCATCGAAGAACGCCGTCCGCAGGCCGCCCGCTTCGAGCTGACGCAGTGCCGCAGCCGTCGTTCCGCCCGGTGACGTCACCGCGGCGCGAAGATCCGTCGCGCTGTCGCCGGTGCGATCGAGCATCGCTGCGGAACCGACCATCGTCTGCACCACCAATTCGGTAGCGACCGGGCGCGTCAGGCCGAGACCGACTCCCGCGTCGATCATCGCTTCGGCGACCAGAAAGAAGTAGGCCGGGCCGGAACCGGAGACAGCCGTGACCGCGTCGATCTGCGATTCGGGAACCGTGACCACCTTGCCGACGCTGCCGAGGATGCCGCGTACGAGCTCGAGATGCTCGGCCTTGACGTGCCGTCCGGGCGAGAGCACGCTCACGCCCTCCCCGACCAACATGGGGGTGTTCGGCATGACGCGGATGACCGGGAACCCTGCGGGCAGACGCGTTTCGAAGAATCCCGTGGGGATTCCCGCCGCAAGGGAAACGATCAATTGTTCGAGGTCGCCGTCCAGATCGACCTTCGTCAACGCCGTGAGCGCTGACTCGACGTCGTTCGGCTTCACCGCGATGACGATGACGTCCGCACCCTCGGCGGCATCGGCGACCGTGCTGACGCGGATGGAGTATTCGGCGATCAATTCGTCTGCGCGAGGCTGATATTGCTCGGCGACGACCAGATCCTTGATGGCGTGGCCGGCCTGCAACAGCCCGGAGATCAGCGCCTCGCCGATCTTGCCGCCACCGATAATCGCAATTCTTGTCATGGCGAACAGCCTGCCACGACCGCAGCGATCGACCCTAGCGGGGCATCATCGCCAATTGACGACTCTGGACGACGACTGCGCCCGTCGAATCGAGAACAGCATGATCCTCTTCGAACCACGTGCTGCCCAGAACATCCGAGCTCGCCCGCACGCGAAGCCATCCCGGCGTCGGCAGTCGGCGCAGGTACGTCGTCAACTGCACGGTCGGCGCCCACCCGAACAGGCCGCGGTTCATCGTCACCGGCGCGCTGATGTCACCCGCCATGATCGCGAACAGCACAGCGGTGTCGAGGTCGTTTTCGTCCTCGGGTCGAGGACGGACCCACATCCTGACCTCGGCCTCGCCTTGGCTGCCGGTCAGGAAGTGCGCCGAGGTGGTGTCGATTCGCATGTCGCAACCCTGACCGACATGCACGACCTGCGCCATCGGGTGATGGCCGATGACTGCCACCGCACTCTCCGGCGGTTCCGGTGACATGTCGTCGATCGACGAGGCCGTGACGAAGGTGGGGTCGCCGTCATCGGGGAATCCGAGCGTGACCGCCGCGCGAACAGCGCTGCGGCCCGCCTGGCTCAACTCGACGTCGAACAACGCGACCTGGCGCCCCTGCTTTCGGACGATCACCTCCAGTTCGACTTCACCCGGATCTGGGGCCGACAGATAGTTGGCGCTCACCGCGAGTGGCTGCATCTTCAGAAGCGAGTCGTTCTCACCTGCGCCGTCTCGCAGACATCGACGCGCGGCAGCGGCGCACACAGCCATCATGGAGCCGCCGTGCACTTTCGGCCCGATGGTCCAGATCGAATCGATCGTTGCGGTGTATCGCCCGTCGCCGAGCGAGGTGAGGCGATTGAGATCTTGAAAGGGACTGGTGCTCATCGATTTTCCTGTTCGGTGCTTTCTCGGTGTTGCGGGAAATGTCGTGCGGCCAAATCTTGGTGCGCCAGGCGTCGCAAAGCTGTCAGGACGGGTTCGTACATGGCGGTTCCGAGGACCGCATAGCGAATGCCGTCCTCGGTCGAACTGGTAGGCATCAGCTCGATTTCCACTTCGGCAATCCCTCGGATGTGGTCGCCGTAGGCGCGCAGGCGCTCGTCCGAGAGACTCAGTCCTGCATCCTCGAGGCCGATCAGTGCCCGCTCGAGGTGCGCGACCGCCACGTACCTCGGCTCGAAAACCTGACCGAGAAACTCCAGAACCTTGCGAGCTCTGGGGAACTCTGGATCCGGTTCAGGTTCGACGTACGGGGGTAGTTGCGCGATTGCGCGGCCGAAAGTCTCGAATTCGGATCGCTCGTCAGTGTCCACCAGTTCGAGCACCGCGCGAATCCGTGGAATCGCGAGTCCCGCCCCGGCCAGGGCCCTGATCAACGCGAGTCGCCGGACGTGCTGTTCGCCGTACCTCGCTCCCGTTGCGCTGGTCGGCTCACCCGGCATCAGCAGACCTTCACGGAGGTAGTACTTGATAGTGGCCAGTGCAACGCCGGACTGTGCGGCCAGTTCGGAAACCTTCACCGCTCCTCCGTCCAACTCGCTCGACCGTTTACTGGATAGTGATGCTATCCAATGGTGGCCGAGCATCGGTAAGGAGGACACGCCTTGCGCTAGGGTTGAACCTTCTTTAGTCACACCACCAGAAATTTCCGAACGGAGCGAACAGGCGGAATGACGGATTTGCAGTCGGAGGCTCAGCCCGACGAACAGTGGCGCATCGTGGAACCACTGACGCTGACTCCCCTGCTCACCGCCGCACTCGAGGTGTTCCACGAACTCGGTTACCACGGAGCGTCGGTTCGTGACATCGCAAAACGTGCCGGTGTCACCGTGCCGACGCTGTATTACCACCACGGCAACAAACAGGGCATCCTCGTCGCGCTGATGGAACCGGGCATCGAGAACGTCACCGCACGCGCGAGCGCTGCGGTCGACGCTGCCGGACCGTCGCCGACGGCACAGTTCGGCAATCTCGTCGAGGCGTGTGTTCTGCACATGACCAGTCGCTCCGACATAGCCTTCCTCGATTCCGAACTGCGATACCTCGAGGACGCGGAACGAAAGAGCTACGCCGCCAAGCGAAAGAAGCTCGAGAACCTACTCGTCGACGTACTGACGGCAGGCGTCGAGAGCGGTGAGTTCACGGTCCCGGACATCACCGGAACGGGCCGTGCACTACTGGGAATGTGTCAGTCCGTCGTCCTCTGGTATCGACTCGACGGACCGCAGACTCCGCGCGAAGTCAGTGTTCTCTACCGCGAGATAGCCCTGAAAGCCGTCGGCGTCACTTCTTGAGCACTGAACTTCCCGGCATGTCCGATTAGCCCTTAACTGACGAACGTCACACCTGTCGGCTGACACCGAAACCGGGACGCGCCCACGGTCGCGGGTCCACACTTAGAAGCAGAGATGCGCGGGGTGGATCCGCAGACCGAGGGAGTTCTTGACGTATGGCCAACAGCAATCCATTTGTTCCTCCTAGCGCGGTCGACGTCGACCTTTCCGCGGTCGCCTGGGGGGCGAACCGCACGATGTCCGACTTCGAGACTGGAATGTGGCGGATGGAAGAGGCGCAGCCGCAACTGCGCTCACCGATCGTTGCGGTAGAGGTACTCGATCGTGCCCCGGACTGGGATCGACTTCTCGACGCAGTCGAGTGGGCATCGCACGTGGTTCCGCGTATTCGTATGCGAGCAGTGGAACCGGCAATGCAGCTGGGCAATCCGGTGTGGTCCGTCGATCCCGAGTTCGACATCGGCTACCACCTACGACGCGTCCGCCTACCTGCACCGGCGGACTTCGATCACGCACTGCGCATGTGTCGTCACCTTGCGACGGAACCTTTCGACAAGGCTCGACCGCCGTGGAGCGCGCTGCTCATCGAAGGTCTCGACGACGGTCGCGCCGTGTTCGTGGTCAAGACTCACCACTCCATCACCGACGGCATGGGCGGCATCCAGATGATGACGCTCCTGCACAGCAGACGCCCGGACCCCACTCCGAACAAGCCCGACCGCACACCGCCTGCTCCTGAGCATCTGTCATCGGTGGGCGCCTTCGGCGAGGAGGTCGTCAGCGAGATCCGGCGTGCGCCCTCGCGTATCGCCAAGCTGGTCCGCGGTGCCACCAATGTTGCGACCACGGCGATCTCGAGTCCGATCACGACGGCTTCCGAGGTCCTCGGTTACGCCAATTCACTCCGCAAGATCGTCACTCCCCCAGCTCGTTCCGGTTCCCCTCTGCTCCACGATCGTGGTCTCGGACGGTGGTTCGGAACTCTCGAAGTGGGTGTTCCCGAGCTCAAGGCCGGAGCAAAAGCTGCCGGCGGCTCACTCAACGACGCTTACGTCGCCGCATTGCTCGGCGGCTTCCATCGCTACCACGAAGCCTTCGGACAATCTGTCGAGAGCATCCCGATGGGTATGCCGATCAGCATGCGCACGGGCGCGGATGCCAACGGCGGCAACCGGTTTGCAGCCGTTCGCTTCAACGGCCCGGTCGCCGAAACGGATCCGGCCAAACGCATCAGGCAGGTGCGAGAGATCGTTCTGAGTCTGCGTGAGGAACCGGCGTTGGACGCTATCGACGTCGCCGCCCCGATCCTCGCTCGCCTGCCGAACTATCTACTCGCGAACTGGTATCTGTCCCAGTCGACGGGTCTGGACCTGCAGGCCAGCAACGTCGCCGGCGTACCGGTACCGGTCTATCTCGCCGGAGCGAAGATCGAGCGGATGTTCCCGTTCGGCCCGGCGCCCGGTTGCGCGGCAATGGCGACACTGGTCTCCCACGTCGGGGTGTGCTGTATCGGAATCAATCTCGACACCGCTGCGATCACAAAACCCGCGCTGCTGATGCAGTGCTTGCAGGAGAGCCTGGACGAGATCGTCGCTCTCGGAGTCACAACGGAAGGTGCGTGAGTCATGAGCGAGAACACGACCAACCCGCGCGTGTACCTCACCGAAACCATGACAGAGGCCGAAGCCGGCGTGCTGCGAAAGTGGCTTGCCGACAAGGCAACCGAATCCGAAACACGGCCGGTCACCGTCAACATCACCGACAAGACCCTGGCCGAACTGGCGGCGCGGACCGACGACCCGATGCTCGCGCCGCTTCGCGTGGTGTGGATCCCGGACACCCATACCAAGCACAACGTCGCGGTGCGACTACGTGATGCGCTGGCACCACGCGATCCTCTCCACCCCGGACGCGGTGCACAACGCAGAACCCTGCGCACCGACCCCTCTCGGTGCCAGGTCATCGAAGGTGAACCCGCACCACTGAGCGATCTCGAGCGTCGCCTCGAAAAGAGCGGTGGCGGTTCGCTACCGGAGTTCATCCGACGGCAGGCCGCTCTGGCACTCGAACGCGCCGAATTGGGCCTACTGGGTGGCCAGTACAAGGTGTCACGGTTCGTCGTCGACGAGATCACCGACACCCGCCGATTCGCCACCGAGGTCATGGCTTTGGCCGACCGGTTGAACATCGCCGTCGCCGAAGTCGATCGCCGCGCACGTGAAGCTCTCGAAGAAATGGTTGCCACCCAGAGTCGCCAAGCCATCGCGGTGTGGGATCGCCTGGGCCGCTACTTCGCTCGCGCCTACAAGCTGGACGTGGACACGAGCCGCTTCGAGGAACTCCGTGAGCTGAACAAGGAACACTCACTGGTCTTCCTCCCCAGTCACCGTTCGTACCTCGATCCCCTCGTCCTGCGTCCGGCGTTGATCGCGAACGGCTTGCCGCTCAATCACGTCATGGGCGGCCTCAACATCAGTTTCTGGCCCATGGGCTCGATCCTCAAGCGCAGCGGCACCGTCTTCATTCGTCGAAGCATCGGCAACGACGAGGTCTACAAATGGTCGATGCACGAGTACATGCGCTATCTGCTGACCAAGCGCTTCAATCTGGAGTGGTACATCGAAGGTGGACGCGGACGTACCGGGAAACTACGCCCGCCGCGCTTCGGTCTCCTGACCTACCTGACCAAGGCATTTCAGGTCAGCGGAGCGTCCGACGTGTACCTCGTCCCGGTTGCGCTGAGCTACGACCAACTCTACGAGGTCGGGGCCATGGCTGCCGAGGCGCTCGGCGCCGAGAAGACACCGGAAGGCCTGCGCTGGATGGTGGGTTACGTACGCGCCCAGGGAAAACGCAACGGTGTCGCGCACGTGACCATCGGCCGGCCGCTCTCACTCGCGGACGCACTCAGCCAGGAAACCGATCAGCGCCTTGCCATTCAGAAGGCCGGCATCGAGGTGTGTCACCGCATCAACGAGGTCACCCCGGTGACCGTGTCTTCACTGGCGATGTTGGCGTTCCTCGGAATCGAAGACCGGGCGTTGACAGTTCGTGAACTCACCGCGATTCTCACGCCGCTGTTCGGCTACATCACCGCGCGAAATCTTCCGATCGCCGGCGACGTCGAACTGTCCGATCCGCGTGTCATCGAGAAGGCATTGCAGACACACGTCGATTCCGGGGTGCTCGAGCGCTTCGATCGGGGCGGCGAGCAGGTCTTCTACCTCGGCAAGGACCAGCATCTTGTCGCTGCCTTCTACCGCAACAACACGATTCACTTTCTTGTCGTGCGTGCCATCACCGAACTCGTACTTCAGGCAGCCGTCGAAGAGCGGTTCGAGGACCCCATCGGGGACGGGTGGGCAGAGGCCAAGCGCATCCGAGATTTGTTGAAATTCGAGTTCTTCTTCAGTGACCGGGACACGTTCGAGCAGGAGATGCGGACCGAGCTGACGCTGATCGACCCCGAGTGGGAAACCGTCATGGCCGACGACAAACGAACCGAGCACATGATCGAGACGGTTCGCCCGTACCTCGCGCACCGCGTGCTCCAACCGTTCCTCGAGGCGTACCAGGTTGTCGCCGATCAGCTTGTGCTCGCGCCGATTTCGACATCGTTCGACGAAAAGTCGTTCATCAGCAACTGCATCGACGTCGCACATCAGCGTCGACTGCGGCAGCAGATCGCCAGCAACGAATCCGTCTCCGGTGAGTTGTTCGCCACCGCACTGAATTTGGCGCGCAACCGTAACTTGATCGAAGTCGACGACGACGGAGTCCGGGCCCGGCGCCTGGCATTCGCTGCCGAGATCAAGGTTCAGGTCGAGCGCCTGCGTCACCTTCGCGCACTCGCGCATGCACGACTCGATCAGGTGGCGATGCCGGTACCGGACGCCGCTGCGGTAGTGACCATTCCAGAAGCAAACCGAGCGCCCGCCGCGAACGAGGAAGTAGGACTGTGACCGGACTCGAGCGTCTGCACTCCGCCATCGAAGCCGCCCCGCCCGGGCCCGGAACGATCGCCGCCTTCGACCTCGACGGCACCTTGATCAGCGGGTACTCGGCCAGCGTTGTGTACCGAGACCGCCTGCGACGCTTGGATATCAGCGTCGGCGAACTCTTGCGCACCACCGGTGCCGCGATCGACACCCAATTCCGCGGCGCTGACGTCGGAGCACTGATGGACATCGGCGTTCGAGCCTTGGGCGGCCGTACCGTCGAGGAACTGAACGACTGGGGCCGACGGCTGTTCAAGCAGGAGATCGCCGCGATGATCTACCCGGAAGCCCGCGGGCTACTGGCGGCACACCGGCGAGCCGGCCACACGATCGTGATGGCTACGTCGGCGACTCCGTTCCAGGCCAAGTACGTCGCCGAAGATCTCGACATCGAAGACGTGCTGTGCACCGAGCCCGAAGTCGTCGACGGCATGCTCACCGGCGAACTGTCTTCGCCCGCACTGTGGGGGCCGGCCAAGGCCAATGCCCTTGCAGGCTATGCCGAGAAGATGGGCGCCGATCTGAAGAACGCGTTTGCGTACTCCAACGGTGTCGAAGACGTCTTCATGCTCGAGGCCGTCGGGCGACCTGTCGCGTTGAATCCCGATCGTGGTCTGGCCAAGATCGCGTTGCGCAATCACTGGCCTTCGGTCAGCCTGCGTAAACCGCAGCGAGGCGCAACACCGATCTCCACGATCCGAACGGCGACTGCCATGGGCGCGCTTGCTGCCACCGCCGCCCTCGGTGCGTCGGCAGGCATTGTCACCGGGAACCGTCAACTGGGTGCGAACCTGGTCGGCACGTACGGCCCCGACATCTCGCTCTCACTGCTGGGCATCGACGTCGAGATCGACGGCGAGCACAACGTGTGGGATCACCGCCCGGCGGTGTTCATGTTCAACCATCAGAGTTCCCTGGACATGTTGGTCCTGGGCACCGTGATCAAGCGTGACGTGACCGGCGTCGCGAAGAAGGAAGCGGCAAGCGATCCGCGGTTCATGCCCGTCGGTGCACTGCTCGACGTCGCCTACATCGACCGCACCGACACCACGAAGGCGAAGGCTGCACTGCAACCGGCAGTCGACAAGCTGAGGAATGGTGTCTCGATAGTCATAGCTCCGGAGGGCACCCGTTCTCCGACGCCACGTCTGGGCCCTTTCAAGAAGGGTGGATTCCACTTGGCGATCCAAGCCGGTGTGCCGATCGTGCCCGTGGTGATTCACAACGCGGGTGAACGGATGTGGCGCAATTCGCTTGTCGCCCATCCAGGCCCGGTCTATGTCTCGGTGCTCGATCCCATCTCGACCGAAGGCTGGGAGACCAAAGACCTCGACGCACACGTCGAGAAGGTGCGCGCGCAGTTCGAAGCTGCGCTACTTGCCGGCCACCGCTGAGCGTGCCAGGTGCTCGCGTGCAAACGCGAGCGCCTGCGCCAGCATCGACGACCGCTCCCGCCGGGTGCGCGCGTTCTGTGTGTTGATCTCGATGACTGCCTGGCCGCTGAATTCGCTCGCAGCCAATTGCTGACACAACTCCGCGCACGGCTGTGAGCCATGCCCCGGAATCAGGTGCTCGTCCATCGACGCCCCGCGACCGTCGGCCAGGTGCAGGTGCTCGAGCCCCTTGCCCATACGGAAGGCCAACTTCAGGGCATCCATGCCCGCCGTCGCGGTGTGCGACAGGTCGAGTGTGTAGTGAGCATGATCGGAATCGGTCGGGTCGTACGACGGACTGAACGCGGACAACGCTGCCCCTGGACCGCCACGTTTACGCAGACGCTCCGCGGACTTGTCCTTGCCGCCGAAGAAGCTGTCGGCGCGCATGGGGAACATGTTCTCCACCGCCACAACGACGCTGCTCTTCGATTCGAGTTCGACAACCTGTTCCGCGAAGCCTTCGGCGTACTTGCGCTGCCACCGGAACGGCGGGTGGACGACCACCGTCGTCGCTCCCAAGGTTTCGGCGGTGCGCACCGAACGCTCGAGCTTCTCGACCGGATCGGAACCCCACACGCGCTGCGAAATCAGCAGACACGGCGCATGCACCGCCTGCACCGGAATGGCGTACTTGCGAACGAGGGCGGCAACAGCACCGATGTCCTGACTCACGGATTCGGCCCACACCATCAGTTCGACGCCGTCGTATCCGAGATCAGCGGCGTAGCGAAATGCCGCTTCCGTGTTCTCCGGATACACCGAAGCCGTCGACAGGCCGACGGCTATCGGCCGACGAACCATGCGCTGCGATCCCCCGATCATCGTCCGATCAACCCGAGGTCAACAAGAACGCCAGTGGACCGAGCGTCACGATCATGCCGACGACCACCGCGATCACGAAACTCGTGATGTCGTCCGTCTTCCGCAGAACCCGCACGACAGCAACCAGGCCGACGATCACGATCAGCGCGAGCACCAACGCCACCCACGGCAGCATGTCCCACAGCTTCTCGAAGCCCTTGAACATCGCGCCGCCGACGATCAGTGCAACAACCACCTGACCGGCAAGCACTGCCCATTCACGGATCGAGTTACGCTCGCCTGCCTCTTCCGCTGCCGGTTCGGCTTCGACATCGGACTCCGCGGCGGCACTGGACTTTTTTGCACCGTCATCGACAGCCGGCGCCTTGACCAGATCGACAACAGCGGTCGATTCGGCCTCGCCGGCATCCGCGTCTGCGATCTTGTCGATCAGTTCGGTGCTCTCTTCCGGCGCGGCCGGAGCAGGAGCAGTCGGTGCAGGTGCCTTCACGACGGGAGTGGGGACACGCGGCGGCAGGATCGGCGGACGCAACGACGGCGACTGCGTTGCGGCGCGCTCCTGACGCATCAGGTCGCCCGCCAGGGTCTGACCCGACAGCAGGGCTGGTTCCTGCGTTACCTGCGTCGGTGACGAGGAGTTGAGCGGTGCCCGGCTCACCCACTGCCCGGGCGAGGACTTCGAGGTCTGTCCCGGCGAAGGTGTGGAAGTCGGCTTCGGAGTGGTGACCGGCGGCGCAGCAACCGGCTTCGACTCACCCTTGGGTGCCTGCGGCTCGTCATCGTCATCGTCGTCGTCGAACGAGACGGCGAAGGCTGCGGTGCGATCGGCGGGAACCTTCGGTGCCGGTTCGGCTGACTTGGCGGTTTCCGCGACAGCCTCGGCCGGCGCTGAAGGTGCAGAGTTTTCCGGCGCAGCGGCTTCGGGCTGGGCTGCTGGTTCGTCGGACTCGGGCTCGGCGGCCGCGCGCGATCCCGACTGGCGAACGATCGGGATCTCACCCGTCAGTTCGGCGACGGAGATGCCACCGGCTACGCCGCGCCGGCGTCGTCCACCTCGGGATTCGACGCTCTGACCGTTCCGCTTGAGCAGTTCCGCTACGGAAATCTGCTGACTGTCCTCGGTCATCAAGCACTCACCACCAATTCACCGCCCATTTCTGTGTCGAGCTTTCGCAGAATCAGACCCTCACGCAGTGCCCAGGGACAAATTTCCAGTTCGTCCACTCCGAGCGCCCGCATGGTTGCCTCTGCGATGAGCGCGCCGGCCACAATCTGCTGTGACCGATCCGAGCTCACTCCTTCCAATTCTGCACGGTCCGCCGCCGTCATCCTGGATATGAAGGCTATGAGTTGCCTGAGTCCGCTGGAAGTCAGGGTCCGTTTTGCCCGGGGGCCTGCGGCAGAAGGGGCCGCGCCGGTGAGCCGAGCCAACGATCGGAAGGTCTTCGAAGTCCCGACCGTGCGGTCCCAGTCGCCGGCGGCGCGCAGTTCCTTGGCTGGTCCGACCAACTCCGCGTCCAGCCAGTCGCGCAACACAGCGACCCGGCGCTTGCCCGGCGGATCGGCCTGTAGCCAGTCGCGCGTCAACCGTCCGGCACCGAGTTGCAGTGAGAAGGCGACGTCCGGATCCTCGTCACCACCTGCGGTGAGTTCGAGCGAGCCGCCGCCGATGTCCAGGTTCAGGATGCGTCCGGCGCTCCAGCCGTACCAGCGGCGCACGGCCAGAAAGGTCAAGCGGGCTTCGTCGACCCCGGACAGAACCTCGAGGTTGACTCCGGTCTCGGCGCGGACGCGGGCGAGTACGGCTTCGGAATTGTTGGCGTCACGGACCGCGGAAGTGGCAAAAGCCATCATTTCCTCGCACCCGGACGTCTTGGCGATACCGGCGAATTCGGAAACCGTCGAGACCAACCGATCGGCTCCTGACGTGGTGATATCGCCGCGGTCGTCGGTGTTCTCTGCCAGCCTCAACGTGGACTTGGTCGAGCTCATGGGTGTTGGGTGGCCGCCCCGATGGGCGTCCACAACCAATAGATGGACGGTATTGCTTCCGACGTCGAGTACCCCTAGTCGCACATCGCCACGTTACTGGGTCTACGGTCGGCCCTTGTGACAGCAGGTAACCCAGACCGGTCCCACAAGATGACTCCGAGCCCCGAGGTCGATCTCGATTTCCCGCGCGAATGGGTCGAATTTGTCGATCCGGATAACTCCGAACACCTCATTTCCGCTGATATGACGTGGTTGCTCTCGCATTGGACCTGCGTGTTCGGCACGCCGGCGTGTCAGGGCATCATCGGAGACCGCCCGGACGACGGTTGCTGCTCGCACGGCGCTTTCCTCTCCGATCAGGAAGATCAGGACAAGCTCGATGCGTCAGTGAAAATGCTCACAGCCGAAGACTGGCAGTTCATGGAAAAGGGTCTCGGCAAGAAGGGCTACGTCGAAGAAGACGACCTCGAGGACGAGCCCGCGCTGCGCACCCGCCGCTACAAAGGAGCGTGCATCTTCCTCAACCGGCCGGGTTTTGCCGGAGGCGAGGGCTGCGCTCTGCATTCCATGGCGCTCAAGAAGGGCATCGAGCCGCTCGAGGTGAAACCGGACGTGTGCTGGCAGCTACCGATCCGCCGCACCCAGGACTGGGTCGACCGGCCGGACGGCGTCCAGATCCTCAAGACCACGATCACCGAGTACGACCGCCGCGGCTGGGGTGAGGGCGGCGACGACCTCGCCTGGTACTGCTCCGGCTCCCCCGACGCTCATGTCGGGGAGCGGCAGGTCTGGCAGTCCTACGGGCCCGAGTTGACGGAACTTCTCGGAAAGCGCGCGTACGACGAGCTGGCTCGCCTCTGCAGGCGTCGCGCGGGCCTCGGCCTCATCGCAGTCCATCCGGCGACCACGATCGCTCAGAACAAAGCTCAGGGCTGACTCCGCCTGAACAAAAAGAATTCAGCCGCTCACACGATCGTGTGAGCGGCTGAATTCTTCTCGACATTTCTTCTCGACGAGGTTCGATCACGCTTCGAGCTTGTAACCCAATCCACGGACCGTGACCAGATGTTCCGGCTTGGCCGGATCCGATTCGATCTTCGAACGCAACCGCTTCACGTGTACGTCAAGGGTTTTGGTGTCACCGACGTAGTCGGCGCCCCAGACGCGGTCGATCAACTGTCCGCGGGTCAGCACCCGACCGGAGTTGCGGAGCAGGTACTCGAGGAGATCGAACTCCTTGAGCGGCAACGTCACCGGGTTACCCGCGACCTGCACGACGTGGCGCTCGACGTCCATCCGTACCGGTCCGGCCTCGAGCACCCCGTTGTCGGAGGCGAGGTCCGCCTCGTTCTCCACCCCGCGGCGCAGCACCGCACGGATGCGAGCGATCAGCTCACGCGCCGAATACGGTTTGGTCACATAGTCGTCCGCACCGAGTTCCAGTCCGACGACCTTGTCGATCTCACTGTCACGCGCCGTCACCATGATGACGGGGACGCCGGAGCGCGACCGCAGCGCCTTGCAGACGTCCGTGCCACTCATGCCGGGCAGCATGAGGTCGAGCAGGACGATGTCCGCTCCGGAGCGATCGAATTCCGCCAACGCCGACGGTCCGTCGTTGACGATGGTGGTCTCGAAGCCTTCCTTGCGGAGCAGGAACGCCAGCGGGTCCGCCAAGGACTCCTCGTCCTCCACGATCAGCACACTCGTCATCGTTTGGCCTCCATGCCGTTTTCTCTACTGCCTTGTTCTCGTCTGCCGATCCGCGTGGAACCGGCGGTTCCCGCGTTGTCAGAGTCGATGTCGTCGTCCGACTCCACGTGTGCCGGTATCTGCAACGTGAAGGTAGACCCTGTACCCGGTTTGCTCCACAGTTCGATGGAGCCGTTGTGATTGGCCGCGACGTGTTTGACGATCGCCAGCCCCAGACCGGTTCCACCGGTCTGCCGTGACCGCGCCTTGTCCACGCGGAAGAATCTCTCGAACACTCGCTCCTGGTCCGCTTTCGCGATGCCTTCTCCTCGGTCGGTGACTGCGATCGCGACATTGTCGCCGCGTACCGACCGACTGACGGAAACCGGAGAACCCTTGGGCGAGTATGCAATAGCGTTCTCGATGAGGTTGGACAATGCCGTGACGAGGAGAGTCTGATCCCCGAGTACTTCCAGCCCACTCGGATGGTCGGTGGTGACCGTGATCCCGGCGGCCTCGGCCGACAGATTCGACCTCGACAGTGCTTCGGACACCACGGTGTCGACGTCGACCACGTCGAGATCCGGCAGCTTCTCGGCACCTTGCAGACGCGAGAGTGCGATCAACTCGGTGACCATCTTGCCCAGACGAATCGACTCACCGAGCACCCGTTCGCCGAAGTGCCGCACCGATTCCGGGTCGTCAGCGGACTCGAGCAGTGCCTCCGCGAGCAGGCTCATCGCACCGACCGGCGTCTTCAGTTCGTGGCTGACGTTCGCGACGAAATCGCGTCGGGTCGCCTCCATGCGGACCTGCTCGGAATCGTCGTCGGCGAACAGGACCACGAAGTTGCGATCGTCCTTGCTGAGCAACCGGGCCGTGCCACGTACCGCGATCTTGTCGCGGCCCCGCTGAGCGGTCTGCGCCGTCAGATCGACCTCGACAGGTTGACCGGTCCGCAGAACTTCCTGAGCAGCCCGCCAAGCTCGCTCGTCGACCAGACGATTCTTGACGAGACCGAGTTCCTCGGCGCGAGGATTGAAGAGCACGACGTCGTGAAAACCGTCGACGACGGCGATACCGCTTTCCGAAGCCAACACGATGAGGTCGAGAACCTGGGACATCGTGAGCCCGGTCTGTTCGTCCGAGCGCTGACTCTGGCGCGACGACAGCCTGGGGACCAGCACCCCGCCGACGAGGTAGCCGACCAAGCCGGCGACCACGACCAGCAGCACTGCAATCACGACACTCACGGCGCAATCGTACGTTCGCGCGAAGAGTCGGTTACGGCGGGTTCGGACGTTCCCACCCGCGTAATCCGCCAGGTGGACGGCGTTGGTTCGTCGTTCATCTGTTGTTGGCCGAGGCCCCCCGAAATCACTGTTCGGGGGGCCTCGACGCACATCATCGGGTTGCTACTTTCCGCCCTGATTCGCCACCGCGGCGGCGCCGGCAGCTGCGGCCTCCGGATCCAGGTAGGTGCCGCCGGGATTGAGCGGCTTCAGGTTCTCGTCGAGGTCGTAACGCAGCGGGATTCCGGTCGGGATGTTCAGGCCCGCGATGTCCTCGTCCGAGATGCCGTCGAGGTGCTTGACCAACGCACGCAGCGAGTTGCCGTGCGCGGTGACCAGCACGTTCCGACCGGCGAGCAGCTCCTGGGAGATGGTGTCCTCCCAGTACGGGATCAGACGCTTGACGACGTCGAGCAGGCACTCGGTCAAGGGAACCTCGTCGAGGTTCGCGTACCGGGGATCGGTGTCCTGGCTGTACTCGCTGCCGGCTTCGATGGCGGGCGGCGGGGTGTCGTAGCTACGACGCCAGAGCATGAACTGCTCGTTTCCGTACTCTTCCTTGGTCTGCGCCTTGTTCTTGCCCTGCAGAGCGCCGTAGTGACGCTCGTTGAGGCGCCAGTCGCGGACCACGGGGATCCAGTGGCGATCGGCGGCGTCGAGCGCGAGGTTTGCGGTGCTGATCGCGCGGCGCAGCAGAGACGTGTAGAGAACGTCGGGCAACAGGTTGTGCTCGGCGAGCAGTTCGCCGGCGCGCTTGCCCTCGGCCATGCCCTTGTCTGTCAGGTGTACGTCCACCCAGCCGGTGAACAGATTGAGTGCATTCCATTCGCTCTCGCCGTGGCGGAGCAGGACCAGGGTTCCGATACTCATGGCGTTCATCCTGGCACGAGTACCGGAACCCTTCTTGATCAACCCTGTCCGGAAATCAGCTCGGGGCAACTTCCGCAGTTCGCAGATCCTTGCGGAGGATCTTTCCGGCCGCGGATTTCGGCACGGTGCTGATGAATGAAACCTGGCGGACCTTCTTGTGCGGCGAGACGCGCTCGGCGACGAAGGTGATCACGTCGGCTTCGGTCAACTCGGCGCCGTCCTGGAGCACGACGAATGCCTTCGGGACCTCTTCGCCCTCGGCGTCGAGCACACCGATCACTGCGGCGTCGGCGATCTGCGGATGGGTCAGCAGCAAGGCCTCGAGTTCCGCCGGGGGAACCTGGTAGCCCTTGTACTTGATCAGTTCCTTGAGGCGGTCGACGATCTTGACGACGCCGTCGCCGTCGACGGTCGCGATGTCACCGGTGTGCAGGTACCCGTCGTCGTCGAGGGTGTCCTTGGTGGCCTGATCGTTGCCGAGGTAGCCGAGCATGATGTTCGGGCCCTTGCACCACAGTTCGCCGGGCTCGCTGACGCCGTCCGAGCCGAGAGCCGGGTACGCGACCTCTTCGCCCGTTCCGGGGTCGACGAGCTTGCATTCCATGTTGGCGATGGTCGGACCGCACGTGTCGAGGGCGATGTCGTCACGATCGAAAGGGATCGCGTGCGAGACCGGGCTCATCTCGGACATGCCGTAGCCCTGGCGGACGTGGCAGTTCAACCGGTCGGCGACGGCCTTTCCGAGCGCCGCGTCGAGCGGGGCCGCACCGGAGAAGATGGTGTGCACGCTCGAGAGGTCGTACTGATCGACGAGCGGGTGCTTTGCCAGCGCGACGGCAACGGGCGGTGCGACGAAGATGTACGTCGACTTCTGCTCGGCGACGATCCGCAGGAACTCGACGAGATCGAACTTCGGCATCGTGATGAGGCTCGCGCGGCGGTAGAGCGCAGCGTTGAGCAGGACAGTCATGCCGTAGATGTGGAAGAACGGCAGGACCGCGAGAATCTTGTCGTCGGTCTCGATACCCATCCGCGGAATGATCTGGCAGACGTTGGCCACGAGGTTGCGATGAGTGAGCATGACCCCCTTGGGTCGGCCGGTGGTGCCCGAGGAGTACGGCAGCACCGCGAGCTGGGTAGCCGGATCGAAGGAGACCTCGGGCGCCGCTGCGCCCTCGCCGAGCAGATCACGCAGCGAGAGGTGGCCTTCGGCACCGTCGAGCACGAACACGTTCTCAGCCGGGATACCGACCAGGTCAGCAGCTGCCTTTGCCTGCGGCAGGAGCGGCGAGACGGTGAAGAGGAACTTGGCCTTGGAATCGGTGAGCTGCTTGGCGATGTCCTCGGCGGTGTAGAGCGCGTTGATCGTGGTCGCGACGCCACCGGCACGAAGGATGCCGTGGAAGACGGAACCGAAGGCCGGGACGTTGGGCGAATGCAGCCCGACCACGTCGCCGACGGCGAGTCCGCGCGCTGCGAGAGCGCCTGCAACGCCGTTGATCTGTGCGATCAGCGAAGCGTATGTGGTGACTGCGCCCGAACTGCCCTCGACGAAGGCCGTCTTGTCGAGGTCTGCGGGGTCGGTGTTTCCGAACAGGAAGTCGTAGACGCTGAGGTTGGGGATTTCAACGTCGGGGAACGGACTCTTGAAGCTCACTGTGCTCCTCGAAAAGTTGCGCGGCGGGGTGGTGTGACCAACTTACTGTGACTCACGGGAACAGTATTATTCCGTGACGACAGTCACAAGTAAAGGCCACTTTACGTGACACATCCGCGATGTGTCTCACCCCGCTCGATCAGCTCTGCGCGGGCTCTTCCTCGATGAGGTGCTTGAACGGTTCGAGATTCGCCAGCGACTCACCTCGCGACACCCGCCACGCCCACTCACGCTTGATGGACGAGGAGAAGCCGAGTTCGAGGATGACGTTGAAATCGCCGTCGGCGGCTTCGAGAACCTGACCGAGCACTCGGTCGAGTTCATCGCCGGTC
Source organism: Rhodococcus sp. MEB032 (assembly GCF_030208925.1). Taxonomy (NCBI): domain Bacteria; kingdom Bacillati; phylum Actinomycetota; class Actinomycetes; order Mycobacteriales; family Nocardiaceae; genus Rhodococcus; species Rhodococcus sp. MEB032. The sequence goes on along the minus strand of NZ_JARVSY010000009.1, from coordinate 22,647 downwards.
ACGGCATGCTCTGCGATCTTGCCGACGAGGTAGATGTCCCCGACCTTGTCGAGTGTGTACGCCACCCCGTACAGACGACGGTTGCGCTTGAGCAGGAATTTGTAGACGCCTTCGAAGTTCTCGTCCACCTTGCGGCACACGAAGGCCTCGACCCGCACACCGTGATTGCCGACGGTGAGCAGAGTCGACGTCTTGAGTTTGTGTTCACCGGGAAGTTCGACGATGAAATGCGCGTCGTCTTTTCTGGTGAAGTCGAGTTCGCGCTCGGTGAGGGCCTGCTCGATGGTGTCCGAAATGCTGCTCATGTACGCACTCCCCCGGTCCGGCGCAGACGCCACAGACCCCGCGCACGGCGGGGCGAGAAGTCGCTGGGACCGGTTCCGTTGTTGTAGTTGACTGCGGCTTTGCGATAGCTCTCGAGCAAACCGTCCGCGGTGTGTTCCCACGAGAAATTTTCGGCGTGGCGCGGTGCCTGCGCGGCGAGTTCGGCCAAGCGCGTCGGTGCTGTCACCAAAGATTCGAGGGCGCCGGCCCAATCTTCGGTGCGGTGTCCTTGAACCAGCAGGCCGGTCTCACCGTTGCGTACGGCCACTCCCAGTCCGCCGACGTCGGCGGCGATCACCGGAGTTCCGCAGGCTTGAGCTTCGATGGCGACCAACCCGAAGGACTCCGAATAGCTCGGCACCGCAACCAGATCCGAGGCACGGTAGACATCGGCGAGACGCTCAGGAGCCTGCGGCGGCAAGAACGTCACCTGCGCGGTGATGCCGAGTGAGCGTGCAAGTTCGATCAGCACGTCCGGCCGCGCGAGGCCAGTTCCGGACGGCCCGCCGACGACGAGGATGCGCAACGGCAACTCGGGGCGACGGCTGATCACTTCGGCGGCAGCACGCAGCAGAACGTCCGGTGCTTTCAGAGGTTGGATCCGGCCGACGAAAGTCACGACGACCTCGCCCGGGTCCAACCCCAACGACGCGCGGGCGGAATCGCGATCGCCCGGGCGGTAGCGGGTGAGATCGGCGCCGGGAGCCACGACGTCGATACGCGTGGGGTCTGCGCCGTACAACTCGTGCAGCGCCTTGGCTTCGTCGGTGGTGTTGGCGACCAGGCGATCGGACTCGGCGACTACTTGCTGCTCGCCGATCTGACGTGCTGCCGGCTCCGGGGTGTCTCCCTCGGCAAGCGAAAGATTCTTCACCGCCGCGAGGGTGTGGGCGGTGTGTACGAGGGGCACGCCCCAGCGGTCGCGGGCGAGCCAGCCGACCTGCCCGGACAACCAGTAGTGCGAGTGGATCAGGCTGTAGTACCCGGGCTCGTGTCGCGCTTCCTCCCGTAGAACTCCTGCGACGAAGGCACACAGTTGAGTCGGCAGATCCGCCTTGTCCAGCCCTTCGAAGGGACCAGCAGCAATGTTCCGAACCCGCACTCCGGGAGCGGCGTCCACCACGGGTGCGTCGGCCGAGGACGTCGCGCGGGTGAATATCTCCACCTCGACGCCACGTTTGGCGAGCTGAATGGCGGATTGCAGAACGTAGACGTTCATCCCACCCGCGTCACCGGTGCCGGGTTGCGCCAATGGCGAGGTGTGGACCGAGAGAACGGCCACCCGGCGAGGGCGCGAAATGTGCATGGGCGTCACGACTCCATACTGCCCCCTCACCGGGCGCGAACTCTAACCGAGGCTCGAGATGAAGGTTCGCACTTCGGACACGAATCGTGTCGGATCCTCCACGAACGGGCCGTGATTGCAGCCTTCCCAGTACGACGCCTGGGACTGGGGAATCAGTTCCTCGGCGTGCTTACCTGCGCTCACGTCGACGACGGAGTCGTCGGTTCCGTGCAGAACGAGGACCGGGATGTCCAGGTTGCGAAGCAACTCGTCGTGACCGACAGCACGGTTGAACAGTGCTGCGCGCACCCGCGGACGCGTCGAGAGGCTGTACCCGAACAAGGCCTGCGACGCTGCACCCTTGCCCTCGGGTGGGCCGGTGAGAGCATTGCCGAAAGCGCCGAGTGCACGGATCGCCTCGCGCGGATCTTCGGACATCGCGCCGGGAACTGCGCTACGCATCGCCGAGCCGACCTTGCCACCTTTTTCGCCGCGCCCGATGCTGGTGATCGCCCCGACCAGAACCGCGCCCGCCACCGCGCCGGTGCCGTGCGCTGCCAGGTAATCGCAGATCACCAGACCGCCGTACGACCAGCCGAGCAGGATCGCGTTCTCGGTGACGCCTTCGGCCGCAAGAACAGCCGCGACGTCGCCGGCCCAGTTCGCGGAATCGTCGTATCCGGATTCGGGCGCATCGGAGTAACCGTGGCCGCGCAGATCGACGGCGATCAGCCGATAGTCCGCGGCCAGGTCCGCGAGGACCTGCTCGCCCCAGCACTGCGAGGACTGAGCCCAGCCGTGCAGCAACACCAGCGGGGTCCCCGCCGAATTTCCGGTTACTCGATAGACGATGGACGTGCCGTCGACGCTGACGGCTTCACGAATAGACATGCCGTCACGATAGAGGCTGCGACTGCGGCGCCGACGGCGAGCATGTAGGCCGACGGGACGCCGTATCGATCGATCAGCTGTCCGGCCAGCGCAGACCCGAGCGCCACGCCGACGCCGAGGCCGGTAACCGTCAGGGTCATTCCCTCGGTGAGCTTTTCCGGCGGGACGATCTGTTCGACCAGGGCTGTCGCGATGATGAGCGTCGGTGCGATGGTCGCGCCCGCCAGCACGTAGGCACCCGCAAGTGCGGCCACGTTTCCGACCAACAGAAGCGGGACGCTGAGAACGGCGACCGCCGAGGACGCGATCATCAACTGCCCGCGCAGCGATCGCGCCGGGTGCATCGACCCGAAGATCAGTCCCGCGATTCCCGAACCGCCGGCGAACAGCGCGAGGACCAGCGTCGCCGACCCCGGCGAATTCTGTTCCTTGGTGAACGCGATGGCGCCGACGTCGATGACGCCGAAGATCGTTCCGAGCATCACCATGATCACGATGACGATCCACATCACGTGGTTACCGAGAACCGATCGTCCGCGGCCGGGTCGACGCGGATGCACCTTCGGTTCGGTTCCGCGCTGTATGACCAGCAGCAGGGTTCCGGTGACCAGCAGGATCAACCCTGCCAGTGGTCCAGCCTCGGGGAAGAGCCCGATGCTCAGACCTACCGATATGACCGGGCCCGCCACGAAGCAGAGCTCGTCCACCACCGATTCGAAGGCGAAGGCGGTGCGCAGCTGAGGTTTTCCGACATAGATCGCCACCCACCTGGCGCGAATCATCGCGCCGATCGTCGGAGTGGCGCCGCCGGGGACGACCAGAACGAACAGCAGCCAGTCGGGAGCTTCCATCCGGACAGCGAGCAGGAGCGCCCCGATCGCGGTGACGCTCACGGCTGCGGCAATCGGCAGGACCGCTCGCTGTCCGAAGCGGTCGACCGCACGCGAGACCGCGGGCGCGATGATCGCCGACGAGAGCGCGAAAACCGCGGCGAGCGCGCCGGCGAGCGCGTAGTCACCACGAAGTTGCGAGATCATCGTCACGATTCCGATACCGATCATGGCGATCGGCAGCCTTGCGACAAATCCGGCGGCCGAGAAGGCGACCGATCCGGGGGCGGCAAAGATCTCGCGGTAGGCGCTCAGCAGGCCTTTGTTGGTGGATTCGCTCATGTCAGCTTCTCGTGCACTGAACAAGGTTCACAGAGCCGAGGCCGACTCGACAAATCGTTTTCACTGTGCGCTCGGGTTGACCTGTCGGTAACTTGCCTTACGATTGCGCGAATGAGTGTCCTGGTGTGTTTCCACGCCCATCCCGATGACGAAGTTTTCACTACGGGCGGCGTGATGAGAATGGCCGCCGACGCAGGTCACCGCGTCGTAGTCGTCACCGCTACCGACGGTGCTCTCGGTGAATTCCCCGACGGACTGTTGGACGAATACGAGACGTTGGCTCAGCGCCGCAGCCGTGAGCTCGAGGCGTCCACCGACGCGTTGGGTGCCAGTCGCGTCGTGTCCCTGCACTACCCGGATTCGGGGATGGTGGGTACGCCCGAGAACGAGAATCCGGAAGCGTTCTGCAACGTCGACGTCGAGAAGGCCGCCGAGCGTCTGGCCGAGGTTCTTCGTGAAGAGAACGCCGATGTCCTGACCATCTACGACCCCAACGGCGGATACGGCCACCCGGATCACATCCAGGTCCACCACGTCGGCGTTCGTGCTGCAGAACTCGCGGGCACGCCGTTCGTCTACGAGGCGTCCACCAACCGCGATCACATGAAGATGCTGATGCAGGCCAACCCCGAGTGGACCGAGGAGGCGCAGCCGCCGGACATCGAATCGTTCGGGCTTCCGGCTGACCAACTCACCACCGCAGTCGACGTCAGGTCGGTGATCTCGTCCAAGCGCGCGGCCATGTACGCGCACGCGACGCAGGTCGGCGATTTCGGCCCGTTCCTCGAAATGCCGACGGAGCAGCTCGCCGCGGCATTCGGCACCGAGTGGTTCCGTCGTCGCAACGCGCCGGAAGGGCTGTCGGAAACCGCCCTGCCCCTCTGAGTCACCGCCCTCGATAAACCGAAGTCCCGACGGAGGTTTCGGCGGCTCGTTAACATCGGTAGGCATGGACCTCGAACAACTTGTCGCGAGCATGCCTTTTGCAGTTCACACCGGAATTCAGTTGGACAGCGCGGCACCCGAACAGGTTGTCGGCCATCTGGATTGGGACAGCCACCGCACCACCGCCGGCAACGGAATGCACGGCGGCGCCTTGATGACGCTGGCAGACAGCGTCGGCGCCGTCTGTGCATTCCTCAATCTGCCGCCCGGCGCAAGTACGTCCACCACCAGTTCGTCGACCGTGTTCACCCGCGGGGTTCGTAAAGGCACGGTCACCGCAACTGCCCGGCCATTGCACGCGGGACGCAGCACCATCGCGGTGGTGACCGAGATCCGCGACGACGAGGGCCGCCTCGTCGCTCAGGTCACCGCATCACAGGCAGTACTGGGACCGTGAAGCTTCCCGCGTACCGCGCTTCGGGTGCCACCCTGCCGTACGGCAATCTGCTTGCCTCCCATGACGTTGCGATGGAGGGTTACTTCTGGCGATTCACGATGCCAGACAGCGGACGGGTGGTGATCGCGCTCGCCGGAATCAACAAGGCCGACGGCGACAGCTGGTCGACGCTCGGTCTCGCGGCACACCCAGGCGGATTCCTCCGCACTGCTGAGCATCCGAATGGATCGGCCGATCCCCGTATCCTGGGGGCCTACGCCGACAACGCTTTCCGCGGCAATGCCGATCGACTCCAGGTCGATTTCGGCGACAGTCATCTCGACGTGCGCATCAGTAGTCAGCGATTCTGGCCGCACCGCCGCTTCGGGGGATCGAGTTACTTCCAATCAGTTCCCGCACTCAATCAGTACTGGCATCCGTGGCTGCTCGGCGGCCGGGTCGAGGGAAGCGCCGTCATCGACGGACAGAGCTGGGATCTCACCGGAGCGCAGGTGTACGGCGAGAAGAACTGGGGAAAGGGAGGATTCCCGGAATCCTGGTGGTGGGGACAGGCACAGGGGTTCACCGATCCTCGAGCCTGCGTGGCGTTTGCCGGCGGACAGGTCAGCGCCGGACCTCTACGCACCGAAGTCACCGCCGTCGTTGCCGCGCTACCGGACGGAACGGTATTGCGGCTGGGTAATCCACTGACGTCACAGGTGGAGACGACGGTGTCCGACGATCGCTGGACGCTTCGGGGTTACAGCCGGAAGTGGAGCGTCGACATCGACGGGACCGCACCCATCGCCGACGCACACATACTTCCTGTTCCGATACCTGCCGAGCGTCGAAACGTGCCAGGAGCGCTCGAGCATCTCGGTGGAACGATGTCGGTCATCGTCCGCCGGCGCGGCACCATCGTCTGGAAGGACAAGTCGAGGTTGGCTGCTCTCGAGCACGGCGGATTGGATCGGGCGCAGGCCGAACTCACTCGGCGGGAACAGCTCTCGCAAGATCGATGAGAGCGGAGGCCGCAGGATTCTTGCCGCCCGACGAACGCCAGACCAATTCCAGCCGAGATCGCGCCTCCGGTTCGAGATCGATCCGATGCAACTCCCCCACTGCCGACTCGGGAAGCACGGCCATTCCCAGCCCCTGCGCTGCCAATGAAACGATGATGCCGAGGTTGCTTGCCTCGAGCGCAACCGTCGGCGTGGTGCCGGCCGCGGCGCACGCGAAGTTCAGACACGTCCTGATACCGGTTCCCTCCGGCAGACAGATGACCGATCGCGTGGCGAGCTCGGCAAACGGTAGAGACGACACCTCGGCCAGCGGATGATCCGTTGCCACTCCGGCCACCAGTCGTTCGTCGGTGATCACCCTCGATTCGAGCCCTTCCGGCAGCTCTCCCGCTACCCCGATGACGGCTATGTCGAAGGTTCCGTCCGACACTCCGGCAAGCAGACTGCGCGAATCGTCCTCGGCCAGCGAAATGTCCAGTCCGGGGTGTTTGTTGTGCAACCGACTCAGCAGATCTGTGAGGTCGGCGGAAGCGCAGGCGGTAACCATCCCGACCGAAACGGAACCCCGGACCAGTCCGTTCAAGGCATCGACAGCGTCGCGGGTGCTCTGAACGGCAGCAAGTGCAGCGTAGGCGTGCGGGAGGACAGCTCGCCCGGCGTCGGTCAGACAAACGGTTCGACCACTACGATCGAGCAATTCCTGCCCCAACTCACGTTCGAGCCGTTTGACCTGGGCACTCACACCGGGTTGGGCTACGTGAAGCCGCTCGGCGGCGCGAGTGAAGTTGGCTTCCTCCACTACCGTGACAAAGTATTCGAGCTGCCGAAGTTCCATAACTGCTGATTCTAGCTGCGAGACAAACTAGATCTTGGACTTATCGCCGGAGTACTAGAACGATGGAAGCATGACAACAACAGATGACGTTCAGAAGGCCGGAACCCCGGAAGACATCGCGAAGCTTTTTGTGCAGTTCGCCAACGCTGGTGACGCAGACGCCGTCGCCGCACTCTACGAGGAGGATGCGGTGATGGCCTTCCCTCCCGGATCCCTCACCGTGGGCCGCCAAGCCATCCGCGAGGTGATCTCTCAGATGCTGGCAGCTGCACCGAGATTCACCGTCGAGGAATCTCTACCGACGGTGATCAGCGGCGACCTGGCCATGACCTCGACCAAACCTTCCGACGGAACCGGCGGGCGCACGCAGGTCGCGCGCCGCCAGCCCGACGGATCATGGTTGCGAGTCTTGGATCGACCGGAACTCTGACTACCCTCTTCGCAGTCAGACGGCCGACGCGCGGCGCATAGCCGCAGCGGGATCAGCAAACAGTGAACTCAGTGACACGACCGTGGAAGCGTATTCCTGAACCCGATTGCCGAAACCGGTAATTCGAATGTCCTTACGCTCCAAGGAGGATGCCGTCGAGAAGGCCTCGGCGACATGGGGCACCCCGGCGGGATAGTCGGTAAATGCCTGACCACCCAGAATCACCCGATCCGGGTTGAACAGGTCACGCAGCATCGCCACTGTCCGGCCGAGGACGCGTGCTCGATCAACCAGAAGCTCGTGTGCCGGAATGGAACCCGACGACGCGGCCCGGTAGACGTCCGCGATCGTGACACGCTCGCTGCCCTGGATCACGGCGCCCGAAGACAAAGCCTGCGCGACTACGGCGCGGTCACTGATCGTCGCTTCAAGGCAACCCACGGCTCCGCAGGTGCACCGTGCGGACGAACCGGTGGGGAGGTGCGCGATCGAACCGGGTCCGCTGGACGGCGTGTGCACTCGCCCTTCGAAAGTGATTGCGATGCCGGCAGTTTCACGAGCGTAGAAGTACAGGCCGGTAGTGCCCGGCGTCGGGGCTTCGGCACGGTCGGTGCTGAGCAGTAGTTCCGACGCGGCCATCGCCTCGACGTGGGCGGCTACCGATACAGGGAGATCCAAGCCGGCTCCGATGATGGACCCGACCTTGGCGCCCTTCCATCCCAGACGCGGGTGATCGACGACTCCGGTCGCTGAATCGACGCGACCGCCGATGGCCACGCCGACGGCGAGCGGACGACGCTTGTGCCACCGCGAGGCAAAGGATTTGGCCGAGCGCGCAATGGTGGCAAGCGCGACAGCAGAATTGGTGGCAGGCGTCGGAATCTCGACGGCGCCGAGCACCTTTCCACGAATGTCGCTGGCAATGATGCTGGTGACGACGGCACCGATGTGGATGCCGACTGTCAGATAAGGCTCGTGGTTGACCTCGAACGGAACTCGCGGACGCCCGATTGCTCCGGAGGCCGTCAGGTCCGCGCGTTCGCGCAGGATCCCGAGGTCCAGCAGGCTCGTGACCTGCCGGTTCACGGTGGCGATGCTCAGTCCTGATGCCTTTGCCGCAGTGTCACGTGAGAGCGGCCCACGGGATCGAGCAATGCGCAACACAGTCGCGGACGGGCCGTCGGCGATGCGTAGTTCGGGCGCAACTATCTGGGTACGGGTCCGGGTTCCCGAGAGCGCGGTTCGCGATCGGATGTTCGGAATGGCGGAGATTGTGGGTGTCGACATGGCTGTCCCTTGCAGAAGGAGGAGAAGGCGCATATCTCTGTCGACCGAGAAATCAGCGTTTCCACTGGTCACACGAAGAAATAGACAGAAAAGGCGCAGAAATTAGCTGCAGAAAGAACGGCGGCGACAACACAGCTCTCGCGCCAGAGGCAGACGCGAACCAAGCGCAGCGGTCACATAGGTGACCCGCAAAGCGGCAGGCTGGTCGGTCGACATGGCTCCAAAAGTAGCAGCTTCACCGAGATTCACAAATCAGGTGCGGTAACGATCACACTGAACGCAACCCTGTCGGGGCGAAATCTCGCGTGTTTGGGTGGGCACACTCCCCACGAAAGGTGCACCATGTCTACAGCTTTCGCCAAGCCGACCCTCACGAATTCGGTATCAACGAACGGAGCGGCCGTTGACGCCGCTCGCGGCACTGTCACCACCCTCGGCGCGCATATCGGCGCCCGAATCGACGGAATCACTCTCGGCGGGCATCTCGACCCGGCGACGATTTCCCTCATCCGGCAAGCACTTCTCGAACACAAGGTGATCTTCTTTCGCGGGCAAGACCACCTCGACAACGATTCGCAGTACGAGTTCGCCCATCTGCTGGGTACCCCGACCACTGCCCACCCCACCGTGAAGTCGCACGGCGCAAAAGTTCTGCCCATCGACTCGGACCTGGGCAAGGCCAACAGCTGGCACACCGACGTCACCTTCGTCGACCGCATCCCCAAGGCTTCGATCCTGCGCGCGGTGCAGCTACCCGAATACGGCGGTTCCACGACGTGGGCGTCAGGGGTAGCCGCCTACAACGGACTGCCGGATCCGCTCAAGGCGCTCGCGGAGAACCTCTGGGCTCGCCACACGAACGTCTACGACTATGCGGCAACCAGCGCCGAGCGGCTCACCGAAGATCGCACGGCCGCCTACCGCGAGGAGTTCCAGTCCACGTACTTCGAGACGGAACACCCGGTGGTGCGGGTCCACCCCGAAACCGGAGAACGCACGCTCGTCCTCGGACATTTTGTCAAGAACTTCGTCGGGTTGAGCACCGAACAGTCGAACGGTGTATTCAAGCTCTTGCAGGATCACGCCATCAAGCTCGAGTACACGACGCGGTGGAACTGGGAAGCGGGTGATGTCGCGATCTGGGACAACCGCGCCACCCAGCACTACGCGATCGCCGACTACGACGATCAGTACCGGCGTCTGGAGCGCATCACTCTTGCCGGCGACATCCCGGTCAACATCCACGGGGAACGAAGCCGCAGCATCGCCGGCGACGCTTCCGAATACTCGATCATCGAAGGCGCCTCGACTCTCCCATGACTTCACCGGATTCCGCCCCTCCTACGCACGCCCGCGGATACGAAGGCTTCGAGGGTCGAATCGGCCGCACCGCAGCCGATTCGACCCCGTCGTGGCCCACCTCCACGACCCCGATTCCCGGATCACCCAACATCGTCGTGGTTCTGATCGACGACATGGGGTACAGCGACATCGGGCCGTTCGGCTCCGAGATCGAGACTCCCACCCTCGACCGCCTTGCCGCGCAGGGCATTCGGATGACCAACTATCACACGACGCCCCTCTGCTCGCCGTCGCGCGCAGCTCTTCTCACCGGCCTGAATCCGCACCGCGCCGGGTACGGCTTTGTCGCCAACGCCGATCCGGGCTACCCCGGACTGCGTCTGGAATTGGCCGACGACGTCCAGACACTCCCCGAAATCCTCCGCGGCGCGGGCTATGCGACCTATGCCGTCGGCAAGTGGCACCTCGTACGCGACGCCAACCTGGCCCCGGGACGAAGTCGTGACTCCTGGCCGACGCAGCGCGGTTTCGATCGCTACTACGGCTCACTCGAAGGCCTCAACTCCTTCTACTATCCCAATCAACTGATCTCCGACAATTCTGTGGTCGACGTGGACGAGTACCCCGAGGGCTACTACCTCACCGACGATCTGACCGACAAAGCGGTCGGGTACATCAAGGACCTCCGCGCCCACGATCAGGACAAGCCGTTCTTCCTCTACTTCGCACACGTCGCCATGCACGGACCGTTGCAGGCCAAGCCTGCCGACCAGGAAAAGTACCGCGGCCGCTACGACGAAGGGTGGGATCGAATCCGCGAGTCGCGGTTCGCCTCTCAGCTCGTGCAAGGCCTCTTTCCGGAAGGTACGCAACAAGCACCGCGAAACTCCGAACCCGGCTTCGACGTCCCCGAATGGGAATCACTCACGCCGGAAGTGCAGTCCAGGTTCGCCCGCTACATGGAGGTGTACGCGGCGATGGTCGACTCGATCGATCAGAGCGTCGGACGCATCGTCGACACCCTGGACGAACTCGGCGAGCTCGACAACACGATCATCGTCTTCACCTCCGACAACGGCGGCACCGCCGAGGGCGGTTCGGACGGGACCCGAAGCTACTTCGCACAGTTCGCGCATATTCAGGATCCGGACTGGGTGGGCGATGTCCCCCACGACGAATCCCTCATCGGCGGACCTGAATTGGGCGTCCACTATCCACGTGGATGGGGACAGACGTCCAACACCCCGTTCCGGTTCTACAAAGGGCAATCCTTTGCCGGCGGGATCCGTGTTCCTTTTCTCCTGTCCTGGCCCGCTGGATTGAAACCCGGAGCAGACGACAACGGGATTCGCGACCAGTTCGCGTACGTCACCGACCTGACCCCTACGCTGCTCGAACTGGCCGGAATCGACGCACCCAGTGTGCGAAACGGGCTCCCGGTGAAAGAGTTCGACGGGGTGTCTTCCGCGCCCGTTCTGCGTTCGTCTGCCGCTCCGAGCACTCACACCGAGCAGTACACCGAGATGACCGGCAACCGTGGCTACTACAAGGACGGCTGGAAACTGCTGGCTCTCACCCCAGCGGACATCGACAAACCACACTGGCAGTTGTTCGACGTCCGCACCGACCCGACCGAGCTCGACGACCTGGCATCACGGTTTCCCGACAAGGTTCGCGAACTCGCCGAGGCCTGGGACCACTCGGCGTGGGCGAACACCGTGTTTCCTCTACTCGGCAATACCGTCGGCGCGGTTCGCCGTCCGGAGGAAGGAGCACTCTCACGCCCGGTGCGACTACTTGCCGGAACGCCCCCGCTGGAGCGCTACCGCTCATCCAAGCTGATCGGGTTCCGCGACTTCGACATCACGGTCGAACTCGACGGTTACCGCGAAGGTGACGCCGGTGTCCTTGTCGCCCATGGCGATCCGCAGGGTGGGTACCTTCTCTACGTCGAGGACGGGCACCTGCATCTCGGGTACAACGCGTTCGGTTCCTACTCCGTTGTCGACGCCGGACCGCTGGCGCTCGGCACCGAACGCATCGAGCTGTCGGTGACGGTGGTACCGCGGTTGCGTTGGGATCTCCACGTCAGCGTCGACGGCATTCACGCGGGCCGGCTGCTCGGGCAAGTACAACTGGTGGGAATGGCGCCGTGGACCGGCATCTCGGTCGGTGTCGACGCCAGGGGACCTGTGTCGTGGGAGGTACGACGACGCCATGGTCCCTTCCGGTACAGCGGCGCGCTGCGCGCCGTCACCTACACACCCGGCCGGATACAAGTACCGCGTCGTCACATCGAATCCATCGAACGGGAAGCAGAGTATGCCGCCGACTAGCCCTACGATTGCATCATGACCATTTCTTCCGATGCCCGCATCGCCGTAGTCACCGGAGCCAGCTCCGGAATCGGTGAGGCCACCGCCCGCACCCTGGCAGCTCAGGGATTCCACGTCGTGATCGGTGCTCGCCGCGTCGATCGTCTCGAGAAGATCGCCGAGGAAATCGGTGGTACCGCTCTCGAACTCGACGTCACCGACGAGGATTCCGTCGACGCGTTCGCGGCCGTGGTCCCCCGTGTCGACGTGTTGGTCAACAACGCGGGTGGTGCAAAGGGTCTGGCAACAGTCCTGGACGCCGATCTGGACGACTGGCGGTGGATGTGGGAGACCAATGTTCTGGGCACGTTGCGTGTGACGAAGGCACTGCTGCCCAAGCTGATCGATTCGGGTGACGGTCTGGTCGTGACCATCACCTCGGTGGCCGCGCTGGAGGCGTACGACAACGGCTCGGGCTACACCACCGCCAAGCACGCTCAAGCCGTCCTTCATCGGACATTGCGTGGTGAACTGTTGGGCAAGCCCGTTCGACTGACCGAAATCGCGCCGGGAGCCGTCGAGACGGAGTTCTCACTCGTCCGGTTCGAGGGCGATCAGGACAAGGCCGACAAGGTGTACGAGGGAATCACACCGTTGGTGGCGCAGGACATCGCCGAGATCATCGGTTTTGTCGCGTCGCGGCCGTCACATGTGAACCTCGATCAGATCATCGTCAAGCCGAGGGATCAGGCAAGCCCCGGTCGGTTCCACCGCACCACCAGCTAGTTCGAATCGTTCTGACTAACCAGTGCGAATCACCCGGTGCAGGACGAGGCCGAGATTGCGTGCAATCTCGGCCTCCGTCATTTCCGTGGAAGCGCTGCGGGCACTTACGGTTTCACCAGCGGTGACGATGTACCGACCATCTCCGGCATAGTCGTACCAGTGGAACGTTATGCCGTCGTCTGTCGGTCTGCTGTCCACCGCTCCTCCCGGGTATGTGGTGACTTCACCGATCGAGGTCCGCTCTCGGCCGAAGAATCTGCTCACTTCCTCGCTCCCGCGCGCACCGGCAGCACTGCTCAGAAAGCTCGCTCTACCGGAAGTTTTCGGCCTTTCGATGCTCACACCACGCTCCGATCCAGCGGGGCAGGTCGGCAGGTGATCGACGAGCATCCGTGGAATTGCCGATGGGCGTACCACGGTGAAAACCACGTCGGAGCCACAGTCGACAGTCCTGCCGGGCAGTTGAGTCAGGAGCACCCCCAGGTCGCCGGCAACAACGCCGTGCAATCGCGTCACCGTACTCATGTTCTGCCCGTGAAAACCGGAAACCTCCACGCGAGCATCAGGATTCGCAAGAGCACCGAGAACGTGATGCAGCCGATCGTCGAGCAACCAAGCCAGGTGCGCTCCCGCTTGACGTCGCTCTTCTGTCAGCTCGTTCATGGTTTCGGCCGTCGGACGAAACCGCAGCGGGTACGGGAGTCGGTCACGTCCGACCGCTTCCCAGAGAATCTGGAATTCGAGGCCGGTGAACTGCCACTGCATGGTGGTCATTCGCCCAGCACCGCCGGGGAGACCATCGGTAGGTCGCCGACCAGGGCATTGCCGTTCTCGACTGTGACGAGGTAGCCGGGGGTGTCGTGAACGTTGTCTTCGTCTTGCCCTTGCCCTCGTCCCGGTGCCATGCCGCCGACGCCACCCATCGCGCCCCGACCGCTCTGCGCGCCCGTCGCCGAGGTACCGCCAGTTCCGTTGACGCCCCCACGCCCGCCATTGGCGAGGCCGCCCACGCCGCCAGGGCCGAGAGCGCCACCTCCGGTTCCACCTGGCCCGAAGCCGCCGGTACCGATTCCACCTGCGGAACCACCACCCGAACCGCTACCCATGAGGCCTGAAGGCACTCCGGAACCGAGCTGAGCACCATTCGGAGTTGCACCTGCCAGGCCACCTGGCGCTGCACCGGCCGGCAGTGGGCCGGCATGTGCCGCGGCAGTCCCGGCCGGGGCGGAATCGTTTGCGAACCGGGCAGCATCGGCACCCGAATTCCCTTGGGCATCAACGCCGCCACGGTTGTCACCATTTCCGGAATTGGTGCCGGATGGGTTCTGACCGGAACCGTCTCCGGCCGGGTTTGCACCGCCGAGGTGTCCACCGTCCGCTCCTCCACCAACTCCGCCACCCGATGTAGACGGCGTGCCGAGCCCGTTCTCCGAACCCGAAGTGTTCCCGCCGCCGGCACCACCACCACCGAATGCGCCGCCACTTCCAGCCCCTCCACCGCCGGTGACCGGATTGAATGCGGCCGGGAGGATCGGCACCTGATCGTCCGCACGCTTCATGGACGGCAGATACACGTCCTTCATCACCTGGCGCGCTTGACGTTCGGCTTCTTCCGCTTCGTATTGTGCCTGCTTCCATGTAGCCCCGGGAACCATGCTGAGAAACCTCTCGACCGTCGAGGCGCCGTCGGGGGCCGGAATCGAGCGTTTGGCCTCGTCGAGTGCGATCTTCGCCTCCTCGATCTTGTTCGAGATCAGATCGACCCGCACCTTCAGCTCACCCGCATCAGCCGAGTAGGCCAGCACTGCTTCCAGCGCAGCCGAGCCGCCGCGCCCCTGCCAGCCTTCGGTGATCGCACCGTTCACGTCGTTCTGGAACTTCCCGATGCCGGCTTCGACCCGGCCTGCAATGGCCTTCCAAGCCTCACCGATCGCATTCAGGGTTGCCGGATTCATCTCGTTGACGTGGTCGAAGATTTCGGAGTGCGACATCGCATCGAACGGATCGTCGTCCACGATTGCGTGTTCGCTGTACTCGAGCGACGACGTCTGGGCGGTGAGGGCATCGCGCTCACCCCAGGCTCGTGCGCGCTCCACATCGGCGTCGACGGTCGCAGCAGCCATCTCGTCGTCGAACGCGCCGCGGTCGTCGGTTATGGATTGCACCAGAGCAGATGTAGCGATTGCGCTCGCGATGGGAGTACCGACAACTGGCAATGCCGCCACGCCAGGAGGCACGGCCTGCGTCGCATCGGAGATTCTTCCCAGCACGTCTTCCAGAAATGGAATGCCCACCGCTGTCCCCCTGAAGTCGAAAACCCCCGTCGGACTCCCCCGAGCCGACAGCACTTACCTGTACAGACGCAAGCAGAGCCCGGACGGTTCCCTCATCCACGGATTTACCGCAGTACAGAGTTACGGCAGTGCCGACATCGACTTCCAGGTCGGCAGATCGATCGCCCAGTCGTAGATGTCGCCGTCCGCAGGAGACAGGTCGATCGACGTGCCGGTCACCTCCACGGGGTCACCGTAGAGGGCCGTTCCGAAGTACTCCTGCGCGTCGGACGTCGACAGGTTGATGCAACCGTTCGTGACGTTCGACGAGCCCTGCACCCCAGTGGTTTCAGGATTGGCGTGGATGAATTCGCCGTTGTTGGAGATGCGCACAGCCCAACGCTCGCGCACGTTCTCGTAGAACGGCGGGTTGGACATCATGAAGTCTTCGTACTTCTCGGTCACCATGTGAATGCCACTGCGCGTGACGTTTCGGGGTTCGTTGCCCTCGCCGTAGCTGACGGGAATATCCATGATCGTCTGGCCGTCGCGCACCACCTGCATGCGGTGGCTCGGTGCATTCGCCTTCACGATCTGGCTACGACCGATCGTGAAGTCGAGCGTGAGATCCTGGTCGCCGAAGGCGCCACCGCCGTAGTTCAAGCCGTAGAGCTTGGCGTCCAGATGGACAGTCGTGCCCGGCACCCAGTAATCGGCCGGACGCCAATGGGCCCGCGATCCGCCGTTGTCGTCGGCCAGCCAAGCCCACGATCCGGCGGTGGGCGGCACGGTGGTCACGACAAGCGCCTTCTCGACGGCCGCCTTGTCGACGACGGAGTTGTCGAACTGCAACGTGATCGGTGCCGCGATACCAACTTCTTGGCCGTCGGCGATGTTGAGGGTGGCGCCGGTGGTCGACTCCGGGGCAACCGTCGTAAAGCTCCCTTGGACTGGCACGGATTTACCGTCGGTTCCGGTTGCCGAGCCCGACCACGAATACGTGGTGCCGTAGCCGAGTGCCTCACTGACGGTGAACGATGTCTTGTCAGGCGACAATTGTCCTGCAACGGCTTTACCGGCTGCGTTGCTGAGGCTGACGTCGGACAGCGTTCCCTGGGTCACCGCCACCGAGACGGGGGCGACCGGGCTGACATCTTTGGTGCCGGGCGCCGGCGTCGACACCACAGTCGCCACCGGTGCTGGTTCGGCGGCCGCCGCGCCGCCCTGTCCGTCCTTGCCGCCGATCGTGCAGCCGACGACGGCCACCATCACAGCGAGCAATACAGCTACCAACGCAACAAGACGCGAACGACTTCTCCTACCACCCAGCTCATGCACTTCAACAGGCTACCTGCGGGCTCTGTCAGGAATCAGACGGTGCAGCCCACAGTTACCGGTTCCGGTTCCAGGTGGACACCGAACGCGGCTTCGACGCCGTCGCGCACTGTCCGCGCGAGCGAGACCACATCCGCACTCGTTGCAGACCCTCTGTTGGTCAACGCCAAGGTGTGTTTGGTCGACAGCCTGGCCGGTGCATCTTCGCCGGGATAACCCTTCGAGAATCCGGCCCGTTCGATCAACCATCCGGCCGAGAGTTTGGTTCCACCACTGCCCGGGAACTGCGGCACGGTGACGTCCCCGAGCTGTTCGGCGATTGCTCCGAGCACGGCAGGCAGCTTGTCGTCGGGCACCACGGGGTTGGTGAAGAAGGAACCCGCGCTCCAGGTGTCGTGATCGTACGGATCGAGGACCATCGCCTTGCCTGTCCGAAGTCCCAGAACTGCCTCGCGGACCTGCGACGCAGGTAACCGCTCGCCTTCTTCTGCCCCCAGCGCGGTGAACAGTTCGCGGTACGCGAGCGGGGCACTCAGTCCATCGGTCGACGCATCGAATTCGACGGCGAGAACCAGTGCTGCGTCCGAATGCTTGAGGACGCTCGACCGGTAACCCAAGTCGAGTTTCGACGGTTCGACCCACGACACTTCGCCATTGCGTCGGTCGAGCAGTTGAACTCGCCGGAGTCGCGAGCCCACCTCGACGCCGTACGCGCCGACGTTCTGCACCGGCGTCGCACCGGTCGAGCCCGGAATCCCGGACAGGCACTCGAGGCCACCCAGTTCCGCGGCGACGGATTGGCCGACTACTTCGTCCCACACCGCGCCCGCTTCGGCAACGACGCGGTCCGTGTCGAGGCTCACGGTGGTGTTGGCCACACGAACGACAACTCCGTCGAATCCCGAGTCGGAGATCACGAGATTGGATCCGCCGGCGAGAATCAGCGTCGGGATCTGCTCGCGATCGAGCAGCGTCACGACGTCGATCAACGACTGCGTCGTCGGGCATTCGGCGAGCAGCCGCGCCGGTCCCCCGATTCGGAGCGTCGTCAATCCTGACAAGTCAACGTTCTCGGATACGAAAGCGCCTGATTCCACGACGCGTCTGCCAATGGTTACGTCCCACACATCGATAAACGGTAGCCTCCACAATCGTGAGCCGTCGCATCGAGCATTCGTCGAAGTACACAGTCCCCGCCGAGAAGGTCCATGAGGCGGTGACCTCCGAGCAGTACTGGCGCGACCGAATCGTCGCTGTCGGTGGTCCCGGCGCGGCGATCGAAGAGCTGACCGTTCGCGACGAGACCGTCGCGGTCACGATGTCGCAGATCATTGCCGCAGAGCACCTCCCCAGCATGGTGTCGAAAGTCGTCAACGGCGACATCGTCATCAAGCGCAGTGAAACGATGGCGCCTTTCAAGGATGGCAAGGCCACCGGCACCTTCTCCGCCCACGTCGACGGCGTTCCCGCCCGTGTCGAGGGCACGCAGGTGCTGACAGGTGACGAGAACTCCGCCACTCTCGAGATCGACGGTGAGGTCGAGGTCAAGATCCCGTTCCTCGGCGGAAAGATCGAAAGTGCGATTGTCGACGAGGTTGTCCGGCTCATCCAGGCCGAACAGGACTTCACCCGGGAGTGGATCACGAAGTAAAATCCTGCGAGCGGCGGCAGTTATGGATACAGCCGATTTGGCTTGTCACAGCGTGTAACAGGTATTCTTTCCGATCATGGCTCGCCGCATCGACTACTCCGCCCGCTATCAGCACTCCCCCGAGCAGGTCTATGCGGCACTGGCGGACCGCTCGTACTGGGAGGCCCGTGTCGAGGAGATGCGCAAGCATTCCGAGAACCATGTGGAACATTTCGAGGTCACCGATTCCGGAATCGATCTCGTGCTGCACCACATTCTCCCGCGCACCGATTTGCCGGACATTGCTCAGACGGTGATGAAGAAGGATCTGGTCATCACTCGTAAGGAGTCGTACGGCGCCTTCGGTGACACCGTGACCGGAACGTACGAAGCGTCCATCCCGGCCGGGCCGGGGAGTTTGTCCGGCACCATGGAGTTGTTCGCGACCGATACCGGGTCCACGCTGCGAACCACGTCCGAGGCCAAGGTCTTCATACCGTTCATCGGCGCGAAGTTGGAGCAACTGATGCTCATCAACCTCGTAGATCTGTTCCGCACCGAAGCTCAGGTCACGGCGACCTGGCTCGCCGCACGCTGAAGCCGGCGTGAAGAAGGCTCCACCCCCGAAGATCGAGGGGGTCATCACCCGTGGCACGACGGGGATCAACAGACTGCGACGTAGTGACCGGTGGATCGTGCACAACCGCACTATCGCGCACGCCCTGAACAACGCGACCGATCCGTTGATCGTCGACCTCGGGTACGGGGCGAGGCCCGACACCACCTTCGAGATGGCAAGCCGCCTCACCGCTGTCCGGCGGGATCGACGCGTCATCGGGCTCGAGATCGACCCCGCCCGCGTGGTCGAGAGTCGTGACGGTGTCAGCTTCGCCCGTGGTGGATTCGAACTTGCCGGTCTCACACCCGTCTTCGTACGCGCCTTCAACGTGCTCCGGCAGTACCCGGAGGAGGCTGTGGACTCTGCGTGGTCACACATTCAGTCCGGTCTCGCACCGGGCGGGCTGCTACTCGACGGAACCTGCGACGAACTCGGAAGGCGTTGCGCTTGGGTGCTTCTCGACGCTGATCGTCCATTGACCCTGACACTGGCCTGGGACCCCTTCGACATCGAGCGTCCTTCCGACATCGCGGAACGTCTCCCGAAGGCTCTCATCCACCGCAACGTTCCCGGTGAGCCGATCCACGCGTTGCTCAGCGCGGCCGATCGAGCCTGGGCCACCGCCGCGCCGCACGCCTCGTTCGGACCTCGCCATCGTTGGGCCGCCGCATTGGAAATTCTTCGGGCGCAAGGAATTCCCGTGCAACCCGCGCGGCGACGTCTTCGTGACTGCATCCTGACCGTGCCCTGGCACGTCGTAGCGCCGAATCCCTGAACTCACAGACGGGAAACGCCCCGCCGCGGAGGTGTTCTCCGCGGCGGGGCGTCCGTGTGCAGGCGTCGGGCTAGGACCCGAAGATGTTTTCCAGGCTTCCCAGTGAACCGGTCGAACTGCCGCCGTTGCCGGGATCGCCGCCGTCGGACGCTGCCGTTACCTTGACGGTGACTGCGGCCTGGGTCTCGGAACCGAGATAGCCGTCAGTTCCACTGAACACCGCGGTGATTCGGCGATCTCCGAGTTCAGTGAAGGTGTGCGAGAGCGTGGCCTTACCGTTCACCACGGCAACCGGTCCACCGATCGGGGTGGTTCCGTCCATGAACTGGACCGTTCCTGCGCTGAGCGTAGGTACCACTGCCGCAACAAGATCGACCTTCGCGCCCTTGACCGCTGACGCCGGAGCGCTCACGGTGACGGACGTTTCCTGATCCTCCGCGGCCGGAGCCGTGACCGAAACCGACTGAGCAGCCGAGGTAGAGGTGAGGAATCCTGTTGCACCCGAGTAGACGGCCGTGATGTCGTGCGTACCGACGCTCGCGAACTCGTGCATGATCGACGCCTTGCCCTCGACGACCGGCACCGGTGAGCCGAGATTGCCCGAGCCGTCCTTGAACTGCACTGTGCCGCCAACCGGCGTCGGCGTGACGGTTACGGACAGACCAACTGCCGTACCGGTTTTTGCATCCGCCGGAACGGTCAAGACCGTCTGGGTCTGCTGGTCGGTGGGAGCCGGCGCCTTGACGTTCACGGTCTGGGCGTTCGATGTCGAGCCCAGGTAGTTACCCGAACCCGAGAACACTGCGGTGATGCTGTACTCACCCGCCACGTTGAAGATCGGCGTGGTTGTCGCTTTTCCGGTTGCGTCCACGGGAATCGGGGAGCCCAGATCCCTGCCACCTTCCTTGAACTGCACGGTTCCGCCTGCAGCACCGGTCGAGACGGAGGCAGTGAACGACAAGGCCTCCCCTGTCGAACCTGTCGACGGGCCGACGAGGGTAGTCGTTGTGTTCTCCTCGACCACCACCGGAGCGACTGTCAGCGCATGTGGCGCCGACGTCGAAGTCTGGTAGACACCGGAACCGGAGTACACCGCCACGATCGAATGCGCTCCGACTACATAGGAATTCGTCAGCGAAGCCTTGCCGTTGGCATCGACGGGAACGGCGCCGCCGAGGTCGGTTGCACCGTCCTTGAACTGCACCGTGCCACCCGCCGGAGTGGGCGACACCGTAGCCTCGACGGTCACGGACTCACCTGCAACTGCACTTGCGGGACCGGTGATCGCGGTTGCAGTGCTCTTGTCCGCTTCGGACACTACGACGTCGACAGCCGACGACGTGGAGGTCGCCACCTTTGCATTACCGAGATACTTGGCCGTCACGCTGTGGGTTCGGACGTCAGCCGGTGTCCAGGCAAGTGTTGCAACACCATTACCGAGCGCGCCCGCACCGATCTTGGTGGCACCGTCGAAGAACTCCACCGAATCACCGTCGGCACCACCGGTCACCGTCGCACTCAACGTCACCGGTTGCCCCACCTGAGCGCCACCGACGGGAGCAAGTGCCGTCGTCGAGACGTTCTTCTGAACCCTCACCGACGGACCGACACCCTTGAGTTGACCCGAACCCAATGTCCCACTGACATGCAACTCGGTCATCAAATCCACATCACGAGCACACCCCGCGCCGACCGTGTAACTGAACTCAACCGTCCGGAACTTCGGATTGATCAAACCGCCGTTCCAGTACACCGCCCAACTACCCGAGATCTTCGCATAATCAGAACGAACCTCGACGTCATTGCGACCGATCACCGAACCGTCAACCTTGGCCGAATCAGTAACGTAGGTAAGACAATCCGGATGAACATCTTTGACCTGCTGAAGGTACTCGAGAGTCCCCGTACGAGTCAGCACCGACTTCACCGTAATCGTCTCCCCCTCATTGGGAGTTCCGTTCGAGACAGTGCGCACAACCTTGTAGTCATGCACATTTCCCTCCGCCGTCACCGGAGCCGCACCAGCAACCCCGACGCCCGCAACCACCGCGAAGCCCGCAGAAACAGCAAACACACTCAGACCTGCAACTGCACGGCGTGCAGAACCTACAGACATAGCTTTTCCTTCTCGAGAAGTGAGCGAAATGGGTGATGCCCCACCGCCGAACGCAGGCGGGGCATCACCAGGTGTCGGCGGCTAGGAGCCGAAGATGTTGCCGAGGCTGCCGAGCGAACCGGTGCCGTTGCCTGGTTCTTCACCGTCGACGGGTGCGGCGATCTGGACGGAGACCTGATCGGACGATGCCGTCACCGTGCCGGCGCCCGAGTACTCCGCCGCGACAACTCGCTGCCCTTGAGTTGCGGGCTTCCACGAAAGGCTGGCCTTTCCGGATGAATCGACCGTAGCCGTGCCGATGACGGTCTCGCCGTCCTTGAAGGTGACTGTGCCACCCGCATTGGCGGGGCTGATTTGAGCGGAGATCGTCTGGGCAACGCCGACCTGGCCCGCTACTACGCTGAGATCTGTTGTGGAGCTTGTTGTTCCGGCGGGCTGTTCGGCGACTGTCACATTCGCGGTGGTACTCGACCCGGTGACACCGGATCGACCGGCGAATACGGCTTCCACCGTCTGTGCACCGGCGACCGTCGGAACCCAGGCATAGGTCGCTTCACCGTTGCCTGCCACCGGCACCGAAGCGAGCACCGTTCCGCCGACCTTGAACGTGACCGTTCCACCGGTGCCCGACGCGGACACAGTCGCTTTGAGATTGGTCGACTTGCCGACCTGCGCGCCCGAGATCGGCGCCAGAGTCGTGCTGGACTGAGCATCGGCCTGCGAAACACTCGCGTTCACCGGTGCAGAAGTCGAACCTACGGCGCGCGCCGTGTCGACGAACTTCGCTGTGATCGAGTGGTCCCCACGGGTGGTCGGCGTCCAGGCAAGCGTTGCAACACCATTACCGAGCGCGCCCGCACCGATCTTGGTGGCACCGTCGAAGAACTCCACCGAATCACCGTCGGCACCACCGGTCACCGTCGCACTCA